>CANBUA010000015.1 GCA_947372535.1 Burkholderiales bacterium | reverse complement strand
CTGACCATTCATCCCGATCTGTCTTCTTTTGCAGATTTCGTCATCCTCCGTGAGCGACGCGTGCATGGCGAGGACACGCCCGTGACCACGCACATGGGAGAATTGTCGTGACGGCGCCTCCAGCATCGCAGCAGCTCAACCTGCCTTGGTGGTCGGACGAGCCTGCCGCGCCAGCCGAGGCGGTGACGGCCCCAGCGCATGAGGCATCACCACCCAAATCCCCGGAGTCGGCCGCGCCGCAAGCCTCTTTGTTGCCGCCGACCAAACCGCGCACCGACAGCGCGGGGCAGGTCGGTGCCCCTGAGGTGCACAAGGCCGGATCGGGCCAAACGCCCGAGGGCCTGGCGGTTTTCCGCCATCCGCAAGCCCAGCACGAGATGCGCCTGGGCGATGCCCTGGTGGCCTTTGAGCTCAAGCGCGCCCGGCGCAGCAGCATCGGCATGGTCGTTGGGCCAGAGGGCTTGAGCGTCCGTGCGCCGCGTTGGGTGGGCTGGGGCGAGATCGAACAGGCCTTGCAAGCCAAGAGCCGCTGGATCTGCAGCAAGCTGGCCGATCAGCGGTCTCGCGAACGGCAGCAGGCCTCGTCACGCATCGAGTGGCGTGAAGGCGCCACCATGCCTTTCCAGGGCGAGCCGGTCATCCTGGTGCTCGATGACCGGGAAACGGGCGTGAGGTTGAGCGATGGCAGCCAGGCCTTGCCTGGCGTGGCCCATCGCACACTGCACCTCGGTTTGCCGCAGCATGCTTCGGCAGATCAGATCCGCGACGTGGTGTCTGCCTGGCTGCAACGCCAGGCCAAGCTGGTGTTCGAGTCAAGGGTGCAGCATTTCGCCACGCAGCTGGGGGTCTCGGTGTCCAAGATTCGCTTGTCATCGGCGCGCACCCGCTGGGGCAGTGCCAGCGCCGATGGTTCGATCCGCCTGCACTGGCGCCTGATTCACTTCAGCCCCGCCATCATCGATTACGTGGTGGCCCACGAGCTGGCGCACCTGCGTGAGATGAACCACAGCCCGCGCTTTTGGGGCGTGGTGGCCTCGGTGCTGCCCGAATACGACAGCGTGCGCGAGCAATTGCGGCACGTTGTCATCCCTGACTGAGCGACCTGACCGATCAACGGCGCTATGCGCTTCGTCTTCGTGCCACGTCTGCTGACACCGTCTCAACCGAAACGCCAGACGCCTTCGGCATCACGCTCGCGGCCCAATTCACCTCGAAGCCACAGGTAATTCAGGTGCGCCACAGCCTCGCCCATCGCGAAGGTGATCTGGTGCTCGTCCAGCGTGCGGTTGAACAACACGGGCAGCAAATCCCAGGCCGATGATGGCCGGATGCGGCATGCCGCCAGGATGTCGGCCAGCCGGGCGTCATGGTGATCCCGCAACTGTTGGACACGGTCGTGGATACCGATGAACGGGTGTCCATGCGAGGGCAGCACCAGCGTGTCTGGTGGCAAGGCCTCGAACGCGCTCAAGGAATCAAGGAAAAGCCCCAGCGCATCGGCCTGCGGCTCCATGTCCGTCACGCTGATGTTGGTGGAGATCTTGGGGAGCAGCATGTCCCCTGAGATCAGCACACCCTCGCTGGCGCAGTACAGGGCGATGTGTTCAAGCGAATGCCCTCTGCCGACGATGCACGTCCAATCGCGCCCACCAATCTTGACCACCAGGCCATCGTGAAGCCGGTGGTAGGCGGGCGGCATGCTCGGCACCATCTTGCTGAAATACTGGCCTCTTGACTGGATCTTGGCCATGGCCGTGGCATCAACCAGGCCGTGTGATGCGAAATAGTCAGCGGCGCGCTGGCCCCCATAGCCTGTGGTGGTCTGAGATGAGATCAGCGCTGCCAGGTAATCCGTGGTGCTCATCCACAAACGAGTCAGTTGATCCGGCGGGCTGAATTGCTCGATCAGCCATTGCGCATTGCCGACATGGTCGGGGTGCATGTGGGTGACCAGCACGCGCACCAAAGGGTGATCCTGCAGACCGCCTGCCCACAGTTGCTGCCAAGCCTGGTGGATGGCCTCTGTCGAGACGCCGGTGTCGATCAGAGTCCAGCAGGGCTGTTGGTCCTGCTCATCGGCCAGCACCCACAGGTTGATGTGATTGAGCGCGAAGGGCAGGGGCATGCGCACCCAGTCGATGCCGGGGCGCAAGGTGAGCCGCTGGCCCACCCCTGGCACGGTTGCCCCCAGTGGGTAGGACAGGGGGATGACGGGTGCGCTTGGTTCGGTCACGGTAGGGTGATCGTCGCTGCAGCGGCGGCTGCGCTGCCTGCATCAGCATCTTGCTGGAAGATGTAGCCTGCGCTGGCGGCCGCATTGGCCGCTTGTGTATAGCGCGTCACGTAGGTGCTTTTGGTGCCATACAGCGCCTGCAACTGCTTGGTCGTCAAGGGCGTCTGCGAGCCCGCCAGCAAGCACACGATGGGGTTGATCATGGGCGGGCCATCCGCGAAGTTGCCACTGTTGGTCGGGTCATAGTTGTAGAGCGGGGCCTCGATCTCCGGCAGGCGGATGCCGCCCTTGGCGTTGCCGTAGGCATCCTTGGTGGTGCCCAGGATGGACACCGTGATGGGGGGCGCGGTGGGCGGCAGGGTGCCGTCCGTGATCCAGCGGTCCAGGTGGCGGAACACACGCTTTACCACATTGTGGAATGGCATGTCGTTGATGGGCTTGTTGCACTTGGTGGGCTTGTAGCCCAGGTCGCGCGTGCCGACATCGCTGACCAGATCGAGCAAATATTTGTCGATGTGTGAGGCGCCGGCCACTTCCCAGGTGCGCAGCTTGGGCGTGTCTGCCTGACGTGCGCCTTTCCAGAACGGCAGGTCGGTCTCGACCATCAGTTGGAAGACGGGCACATTCAAATCGGATCGGATGTAGGCGGGCGAGGGGCCGCCCAGCACGGAATCCAGCCCGGCACCAACGGACGCACGAGAGTTGATGAAAATGCCATCAAAAGCCTTGGCGACCGGCTGGATCGCGTTGGCGTACGTGGTCAGGCGGATGGCCGATTGCGACTGGCCGGCGGCGATCACGCGTTGTGCCTGCAAACCATTGAGCAGCACGTCGGCCTGCTCACGCACGGCGCGGGCCGCGTCGGTGAAAATGTCGTAGGACAGGGCATCGGTGGGGATGGACAAGCTGCTGTAGCGTGCCTTGTTGGTGCGGTTCAGACCGTCCAGCCCCGCGCCTTGGGCCGATACACCCACCCAGGCGTAACCCTGGCGCAACAGTTCCTCGCGGCCTTGGATGGCATCGACTTCGACATCGAAGCCTGTGCTCACGTTGAACCATTCCACGACGACCGTGCCATTGAACTTGGCCGGGTCGACCGGTGCGCGGACCAACAGGCGGGTCTTGTAGCGCTGGTCGGCTTTCTTGACCTTGATTTTGACTTTGCCGTCGGACTTCCATGCGCCATCGGCTGCATAGGTGTTGGCCTTGCCATCCATGAAGAACTCGGCCTCGTAGCCGCCGTAAGGGGCGAGGTCGAAGGGAATGGCATTGGCCCAGCCGCGGCCCGCCGGCGTGAGCGTGGCCGCATGGGCCAGGGCGTGCAGGCTGCCGAAGACCACGGCGCAAGCCATGGCCAAGGGGCGGATCAGATGCTTCATGGATGGTCCTGAATGTGTGTTGGGCGGAAAGTCCTTCGCCTTGATTGTCATGGCTCAAGCCCGTGATGCGTGGCGTTTTCCGAGGATGGGGGGCAACTTGACTACACTGCGGTGATCGAATCGGGTATGCCCCTTGCATGCGCCGTCTAATCGCCCCATGGCCACCACCGAGGCTTCTTCAACGATGTTTCCGCAGCAACTCACCGACTCCCGGGTGTTTGAGATCGCTCAAGCCCTGCTCGATGGTTTCGACAAGCACTACCAGATCTTCCGGGCGGCCAGCGCCAAGGCCAAGCAGCGCTTCGAGCAGGCGGACTGGCATTCACAGCAGGATGCGCAAAGTGCCCGAATCGAGTTCTACGACTTGCGTGTGCACGAGACCATCGAGCGCCTGGAAGAGCTCTACGGTGCCAGCCAGTTGCCCATGGAGGTCTGGCACCAGATCAAGCTGTTCTACATCGGCCTGCTGACCGGTCACTACCAGCCCGAACTGGCCGAAACCTTCTTCAACTCGGTCACCATCAAGATACTGCACCGCAAGTACTACCGCAACGACTTCATCTTCGTGCGCCCGGCGGTCTCGACCGAATACATCGACGATGACGACCCCGATGGCACGGCCAGCTACCTGGCCTATTACCCCACGCGCGAAAACCTGAAGGAAACGCTCAAGACCATGGTCGAGAACTATGGCCTGGACATCCCATTTGAAGATTTGGACCGTGACATTGGCTATGTGTTCGATGTGCTGCAAGAGCAGGTCGGCACCGTGCGTCTGCGCACCAATTTCCAGATCCAGGTGCTGTCCTCGCTGTTCTTTCGCAACAAGGGGGCCTACATCGTCGGCAAGGTGGTCAATGGCTTTCGCAGCCTTCCTTTCGCCATCCCCATCCTGCACAACTCCAAGAACCGGCTCTACATCGATGCCGCACTCTTTGGCGAGGACGATTTGCTGGCCCTGTTCAGCTTCGCACGGGCCTACTTCATGGTCAACATGAAGGTGCCCTCGGCCTATGTGCAGTTCTTGCGCACCTTGATGCCGCGCAAGCCCCGCGCCGAGATCTACAGCGCACTGGGCCTGCAAAAACACGGCAAGAACCTGTTCTACCGGGATTTTCTCTTCCATCTGCGCCACTCGACCGACAAGTTCCGCATCGCGCCTGGCATCAAGGGCATGGTCATGCTGGTGTTCGACCTGCCTTCATACCCGTTCGTTTTCAAGGTGATCAAGGATTACTTCCCGCCGCAAAAGGAGACCACGCGCGAGCTCATCATGAGCAAGTACCAACTGGTGAAGCAGCACGACCGCGTCGGGCGCATGGCCGACTCGCTGGAGTTCACGAACGTGGCCTTTCCGCGCGAGCGCTTCGATGACGAGTTGATCGCCGAGCTCAAGAAATTCGCGCCCAGCGTGATGGAGGAGGGCGAAGAAGCCCTCGTGCTCAAGCACCTCTACATCGAGCGCCGCATGGTGCCGCTGAACATCTACATCCAGGAGGCCGAAGGCGAGGGCCTGGAGCATGCCGTGATCGAGTATGGCAATGCTTTGAAGGACCTGGTGGCGGCCAACATCTTCCCGGGCGACATGCTGTGGAAGAACTTCGGCGTCACGCGCAACGGCAAGGTCGTGTTCTACGACTACGACGAGATCGAGTACATCACCGATTGCAACTTCCGCGTGGTGCCCGAGCCCCGCAATGAGGAAGAGGAGATGTCAGGCGAGATTTGGTACAACGTCGGCCCGCGCGATGTCTTCCCCGAAACGTTCGGACCCTTCTTGCTGGGCGATCCGCGGGTGCGCAGCATCTTCATGGCCAACCATGCCGACCTGCTGGAGGCCTCTTACTGGCAGACGCACAAGGAGCGCATCAAGGCAGGTTATGTGCACGACGTGTTCCCCTACGACCGTTCGCGCCGCTTCAAGAACCTCATGGGCGAGAGCGTGCATGCCTCGGGCTCCGATGAGTTGTCGCCGGTGGAAGAGCCGGTGGATGTGCAGCCCATGGGGCCTGATGTTCATGACCAGGGGCGCCTGACTGGCTTCAGCGCAGGCGGCACGAACACCGATTGATGGCGCAGAAAAGGGCCCTCAGGGGCCCTTTCCGATCAACACATTGTTCGTTAGATCACCAAAGCTGATACCAGGGCTTGCCTGCGGCGGTGTAGCCATCGCGGATGTAGGCGCTCTCGGGGAAGCTCTTCTTGAGCACCCGCAGAGAATCGTCACGCAACTGGGACATGGCCAGTTGGTCGTAGGAGCGCACCATGATGAAGAGCGCTTCTTCGACCGCGGGCGAGCTTCGGAACTCGCTCACCGCATATTGTGCGCGGTTGACGGCGGCCAGGTAGGCGCCGCGCTGGTAGTAAAACCGCGCCACGTGCACTTCGCCTGCGGCCAGCGAATTGACGACGTGGTTCATGCGCAGGCGGGCATCGCCGGCATAACGAGATGTCGGGAAGCGGTCCACCAGTTGCTTGAACGACTCATAGGCATCGCGAGATGCCTGCTGATCGCGCTCGGACAGGTCCTGCTTGGAGAGCCAGCCGAAGAGGCCCACGTCATCGTTGAAGTTGATCAGGCCTTGCAGGTACAAGGCGTAGTCGGTGGCTGGGCTGGTGGGGTGCAGCCGCAAGAAGCGCTCGATCTTGGCCAGGGCCTGGGCACGCTCGCCGGTCTTGTAGTAGGCGTAAGCCAACTCCAACTGGGCCTGCTGGGCCATGAGGGTGCCCGAGGCGCGGGCCTCGACCTTCTCGTAGCGCTTGATGGCGGCTTCATAGTTGCCATCAGCCGCCTCTTCACGGGCGTCCGCATACAATTTGTCGGCGTTGACCCCGGTGAACTCGTCTTCCGGCGTGGAGCCGCAGCCAGCCAGGCCTGCTGTGAGCACCACGGTGATGAGGCTGGCCCACAGGAATTGTTTGCTGGCCTTGGTCGGGCCGGTCATGGATGGCTTGAAAACGTTCACTTGATTGCTGTGCGGAGGGCCGCCAAAAAATGCAAGACAGCGCGCAGTATAGAAGCCCCCAGACATGTCTCGAACAAAGCAGCCCGTGAATCCTTCTCCCGCCTCTTCCCAAACCCCTGAATTGGACCTCCTGGACGAGGACCTCGACCCTCTGGCGGAGCTGGGCGAAGAGGGCATCTCGACGGCACCGCCACAGGCGCGAGAGGTCGAACAACGGGTGGAAATGGCTGGCCACGGCAAACGGCTGGACCAGTGGTTGGTCGCCCTGGCGCCCGAGTTTTCGCGCAACCACATCCAGGCGTTGATCGAGCGAGGCTGCGTCCTGGTCGATCAGAAGGTGGCGACTCAGCCCTCGCGCAAGGTGACGGCTGGCCAGACCGTCTGGGCGCGGCTAGAGCCCACGGCCCAGAGCATGGCTTTCGTGGGCGAGGCCATGGATTTGCCCATCGTCTTCGAGGACGAGCATCTGATGATCATCAACAAGCCGGTTGGCTTGGTGGTGCATCCGGCTGCCGGACACTGGAGCGGCACCCTGATGAACGGCCTGCTGGCGCACCACGCCCTGGCGGCCAACCTGCCGCGTGGCGGCATCGTGCACCGCCTGGACAAGGACACCAGTGGCCTCATGGTGGTGGGTAAGAGCCTGATGGGCTGCACCGCCCTGAGCCGGGCCATTGCCGCCCGCGAGGTGCATCGCCAGTACCGGGCGCTGGTGTGGGGGCATCCGCCTCAGACTTTGCGCATCGAGGCGCCCATCGGGCGCGACCCCTCGACCCGCATCAAGATGGGCGTGGTGCACAGCGGCAAACCGGCCATGACCGACGTGCAACTGATCGCCTCCCTGGACGTGCCCCTGAGCAGCGGCCTGGGAGGCACGACCATCAGCGCGGTCGAGTGCACCCTGCACACCGGGCGCACCCACCAGATCCGGGTGCATTTGTCGTCTCGCCGCTGGCCCCTGCTGGCTGATGCGCTCTACGGCGGCGCTCCCGCCTTGGGGATGACGCGTCAGGCGCTGCATGCCGCTCGGCTGAGCCTGGCGCATCCCCTCAGTGGGGAGGTCCTGACGTTCGAAGCCCCTTTGCCGCAAGATATGGCCCCAGCTTGGGCCCAGGTAGTGCATAATCAATCAACCAGCGTGTGATACGCATGCCAATGGCGGCCCATCGTGACCTCAGTTGCCGCCATCGCACCGAAGCCCGCGCCAACTCCTGCAGTGGAGTTCAAACGGAGCGTTTCGACAGGGACGGGAGTCTGGCCAGGTGCCAGCGCTCCCTCAGATCCGAATTGATGCAAGCCTTGTAGCGCCCATCCCTCAGGGACGGTTCCGCCATGGGCCCATGCACGAAGTGACTGGAGAGATGGACATTCTCGATAGCCAGGATGCGCAGTGCATCCTAGAAGCGGCGCTTTTGTGCGCCCCTGAAGCCATGACCATCCGCGAAATGCGGGTGCTGTTCGACGACGCCTTGTCGGCCGACGCCGTGCGTGCGCTGCTGACGGACATCGCCGTGCGCTGGGATGGACGGGGTGCCGAACTGCGCGAGCTGGCCACTGGCTGGCGCTTCCAGACCCTGCCGCACGTCCAGGCATACCTCGACAAGCTCAACCCTGAAAAACCGCCCAAGTATTCGCGTGCCACGATGGAAACCCTGGCGATCATTGCCTACAAGCAGCCTGTGACGCGCGGTGACATCGAAGACATCCGCGGCGTGACCGTCAGCACCCAGATCGTGAAAATGCTGGAGGACCGGGGCTGGATCGAGGTCATCGGCCACCGCGATGCGCCTGGGCGCCCTGGGCTGTATGCCACGACACGGGATTTCCTGGCCGACATGGGCCTGCAATCGCTTCAGCAGTTGCCCGAGTTGAGCAGCTTGGCCGTCGGGCAGCAGGCTTTGCCCGGCCTGGATGAGGCCTTGGCGCAGGCGGCTGTGGCCCACGCGACCAGTCTGGCCAGCCACGACGACAGTGGTCAGGCGACCTTGCTGGAGGCTCAGGCCTCGCTGGTCGATGGCCATGACACTGACCCCGACATTGAAATTGTCGCCGCCGAGGGCCTGCCCTCCGGCGACGATGCCGACCCGGCACCTCCCCCTTCTTTTCCCGTTTGATGAGCACCGATACCTCCATGCAAGAGCCCAACGACCTGATCCCTCCAAATGATGGGGGCGCGCCTGCCGAGGCCGGCGCTGACGCGGAGGCTGGAGCCAAGCCCAAGCGCACCCGCAAACCCAAGGCAGCCGACGATGCGCCCGTTGTGACCGCGCAGGCGACCGACGAAGCCGCGCCGGTGGCTCGCAAGACCGTCCGCCGCAAGCCCAAGGCCGATGCGTCATCCGAGCAAGCCGCGCTGGATGGCATGGACACGGCGCCTGCGATCGCCACGGCCGATGATCAGGGTCCCAGTGAAGATGTTTCGTCAAGTGAAACGGCAGAGGTAGCCAAACCCAAGCGCGCCCCCCGCCGCCGTGCGGCTGAAGCTTCATCCACGGATGAAGATCAAGTGCAGGCATCTGCGGTCGCTGTGGACGGCGCCCCCGCCGTGCCAGCGGTTCGTGAGCCTGCCGGTGACGGTTTCCTGCAACTGGCCCCCACGTCCGAAGGTGACGAGGCTGCTGCCCAGGCTCAAACCGGTGCCGATGCGCCGCGTGAACGTGGTCCCCGACGCGAGCGTGGCGACCGCAATGAGCGTCGTGAACGCGGCCCGCGCCGTGACGATGCGCAGCAACAGCCCTTGGCTGCACGCGATGGCGCATCTGCCAACGCCGATGGCGTCGACGCACCCAATGAAGGCGAGGCCGCCGGCCAGGATGGCGACACGCGTCCTTCCCGCCGCGAGGCCATGGCGGCCGAGCAGGCCTCTGCCGTGTTCGAGCAACTGTTGACTGGCGATTTCGACGAGGTCTACGAAGAGGAAGAAGAAGCCGTTGACGAAGCCGAGGACGCGACCAAGCCCAAGCGCGTGCTGCGCCCTGAGCCCGATGCGCCCAAGCTGCAAAAGGTGCTGGCGCAATCCGGCGTGGGTTCGCGCCGCGACATCGAACAGATGATCGAAGAGGGCCGCATCTCGGTCAATGGCGAGGTGGCCCACATTGGCCAGCGCGTCTCCTTTGGCGACAAGATCGCCGTGGGCGGCAAGCAGATCCGCGTGCGCATTCAGCCGCCGCCTGCCCGCATCCTGGCTTACCACAAGCCCACGGGCGAGGTCGTCACCCATGAGGACCCAGAGAACCGCCCCACGGTGTTCCGCCGCCTGCCGCGTCTTCAGCATGGCAAGTGGCAATCGGTGGGTCGCCTCGATCTGAACACCGAGGGTCTGTTGCTGTTCACCAACTCCGGTGACTTGGCCAACCAACTGATGCATCCGCGCTTTGGCGTGGAGCGCGAGTACGCCGTGCGTGTGCTGGGCACCTTGACCACCGAATCCAAGAACAAGCTGCTGGGCGGTGTCGAGATCGAAGGCCAGGCCGCGTCCTTCAAGTCCATCGAAGAAGGCGGCGGCGAAGGCCTCAACCGTTGGTACCGCGTGGTCATCACCGAAGGCCGCAACCGCGAAGTGCGCAAGCTGTTTGATGCGGTGGGCCTGACGGTCAGCCGCCTGATCCGCGTGCGTTATGGCTCCATCGTGCTGCCGCACGGCCTCAAGCGCGGCGTGTGGGTCGAGCTGGGCGAGTCCGATGTGCGGGCCGTCAAGTACATGGCCGGCGGCGATCGCCAGCCTCAGGAACAGCAGCAACAGCGCGGCCAGCAGCGCGACGACCGCCAAGGCGGACGTCCTCAGCGCGGCCAAGGTGCGCAGCAAGGCGGACAGGCTGGGCAAGGTGGCCCGAATGGCCAGCAAGGCCATCACAAGCAAGGCGGCAAGGATCGTTTTGCCCAAGGCGGGCAGGGTGGTCAGCAAGGCCCACGTGGTCAGGGCCAGCAAGGTCCTCGCGGACCCGGCCAAGGTCAGGGCCAAGGCCCGCGCGGCCCTCATGCTGGTCAAGATCGTCCGCAATTCAACAACAAGGGCCCGCGTGAAGAGCGCGTGGTCGATCGTCGCCCCGATGGTGATGACGATGCCGACCACATCGGGCCGATCCCCAATCCGTTGGAGCAGACCTTCGACCGGCGTTTCGCCAAGGGTTCCAAGCGCATCACCTCGGGTTTTGGTCGTCCGGATCAGAACGAGCACGCCCGTGGCCAGACCAAGGGCGGCCCGCGTGAGCCCGATCCGCTGCAGACCTCGGTGGGCTACATCGGCGCCGATGCCTTCTTCGGCAAGAGCGGTGGTGGCGGCGGCGGTGGCAACCGTGGCGGCGGCAACCGCAGTGGCGGTGGTGGCAACCGCAGCGGTGGCGGTGGATTCCGTCGCTGAGCGCCGACCCGCACACCTTTTGATTTCAGCATTGGTGCGGGTAAGTCTCAGCTTGACGTCAAGCTGACACCTCCTCGCATTACAATGCCGGGTTTTGTCCAATTCACAGATTTCGGAGCATATCTACATGGCCATCGAACGCACTCTCTCGATCATCAAGCCCGACGCCGTCGCCAAGAACGTCATCGGCCAAATCGTCGCCCGTTTTGAAGGCGCTGGCCTCAAAGTCGCCGCCGCCAAGCTGGTGCAACTGTCGCGTCAAGAAGCCGAGACCTTCTACGGCGTGCACAAAGAGCGTGGCTTCTTCAACGACCTGGTCGGCTTCATGATCTCCGGCCCCGTGTTCGTGCAAGTGCTCGAAGGCGAAGGCGCCATCGCCAAGAACCGCGACCTGATGGGCGCCACCGACCCGAAGAAGGCTGAAAAGGGCACCATCCGTGCCGATTTCGCTGACAGCATCGACGCCAACGCCGTTCACGGCTCTGACGCCGCTGAAACCGCTGCTCAAGAAATCGCTTTCTTCTTCCCAGCCCTGAACGTCTACAGCCGCTGATCGGCATAGGCAGTATGAGCGCGGTCAACCTGCTTGATTTCGACCTTGACGGTCTGACCGCCTACTGCGAGCAACTGGGCGAGAAGCGCTTTCGCGCCGTCCAGTTGTTCCGCTGGATCCATCAAAAGGGTGCCACGGAGTTCGACCAGATGTCGGACTTGGCCAAATCCCTGCGCGGCAAGCTGCAAGGCGCCGCGACGATGGACAAGCTCAAGGTCATCAGTGAGCATGTCTCGGCCGATGGCACCATCAAGTGGTTGTTCGATGTGGGCAACGGCGATGCCGTCGAGAGCGTCTACATCCCAGAGGACGACCGCGCCACACTGTGCGTCTCCTCCCAGGCCGGCTGTGCCGTGGGATGCCGTTTCTGCTCCACCGGGCACCAAGGTTTTTCGCGCAACCTCAGCACGGGCGAGATCATTGCCCAGCTCTGGCATGCCGAGCACATGCTGCGCCAGCGTTTCAATCGCACCGACCGCATCATCAGCAATGTGGTGATGATGGGCATGGGCGAGCCGCTGCAAAACTACAACGCCCTCGTGCCGGCGCTCAAGATCATGCTGGACGACCATGGCTACGGCCTGTCGCGCCGCCGCGTCACCGTCTCGACGTCCGGTGTCGTGCCCATGATCGAACGATTGCAGGCCGACTGTCCAGTCGCGCTGGCTGTGTCTTTGCACGCGCCCAATGATCCTTTGCGTGACGGCCTGGTGCCGCTCAACAAAAAATACCCGATCGCCGAGTTGCTGGCCACCTGTCGCGAGTACCTCAAAGCCGCGCCGCGCGATTTCATCACCTTCGAATACTGCATGCTTGATGGCGTCAACGACACCGACGAGCATGCCCACCAGTTGATTGAGCTGGTGCGCCGCCATGGTGTGCCTTGCAAGTTCAACCTGATCCCTTTCAATCCCTTCCCGCAGTCCGGTCTCACGCGCTCGAACAACCCGCGGGTCCAGGCCTTTGCCAAAGTGCTGCTGGACGCTGGTATCGTCACCACCGTGCGCAAGACGCGCGGAGACGACATCGACGCGGCCTGTGGACAGCTGGCCGGCGAGGTCCAGGACCGCACCCGTGCCAGCGAGCGCATGCGTCGCCAGCCCATCGTCATCACAGCTGTGCCTTCTGGTGATCATCGCTCCTGATCTGGGCCGATGGCAAGGCAGGGCCTTCGGGTCTTGGTGGCGTGTGGATTCATCGATTTCGAGGAGACCTTCAGGATGTATGACCGTTCAGTGCTGGCCGACGTGAGCTTGGCCCTTTGCCTGTTGCTGGGTTTGGGTGCATCAAGCGCTTCATGGGCGGCTGGCAACAATGGCAATAGTGGCAACAGCAGCAATGGCATGTCCGACAGTGCCGCGGGCCGAGACCTCACCACCCAGTCGGACGATTCGGATGTGCGCAAACGTGCCCGCATTCGCCTTGAACTGGCTACCGCCTATTACGGTCAGGGCCAATACACCACGGCGCTGGATGAGCTCAAGCAGGTGATGAACATCGATGCTGGCTTGACCGATGCCTTCGAGTTGCGCGGCCTCATCTACGACGCACTCAACGAACCTGCTCTGGCTGAAGAAAGCTTCAAGCGCGCTCTGGCACTGGACTCGCGAAATGCCAGCGTGCTGCACAACTACGGTTGGTACCTTTGCCGCAAGCAGCGCTACGACCAGGCTGATGCCATGTTCGGGCGTGCGGCGGAGTTGCCTAATTCGGTGCTGACCTCCAAGACGTGGCTGGCACGCGGTGTGTGCCAGCTTCAGGCCGGATCGCCTGCCAATGCCGAGAAAAGCCTGTTGCACGCTTACGAGCTGGAGCCAGGCAATCCGGCCACGGCCTACAACCTGGCTTTGGTGCTCTACCGCAAGGGGGATTACGAGCGGGCGCGCTTTCACATCCGCCGAGTCAACAACGTGTCCGAGCGCGCCAATGCCGAATCGCTCTGGCTGGGCATCCGCATCGAAAACAAGCTGGGCAATGCCTCCGGCCGTGACGAGCTGGCCTCTCAGTTGAGAAGCCGCTTCAACGACACGAGCGAGGGCACCAAGCTCGAACTGGGACGTTACGATGAATGAGAGAGACGGAATGCCATCGGAGTTGCCGCGGCCCACTGGCGCGGGCGGCTCGATGCTGCGTCAATTGCGTGAGGAGCGTGGCTTGGCCCTGGAGGGGTTGGCCTCGATGCTCAAGGTCACGCCTGCAAAGCTCGATGCACTGGAATCTGGCCGTTATCACGAGTTGCCCGATGCCGCGTTCACCCGCGCGCTGGCGATGACCATCTGCCGGGTGCTGAAGGTCGATTCTGCGCCTGTGTTGGCCAGCCTGCCTCAGGCCCAATTGGCCAGCTTGGCAGCCTCGGAACCTAACCAGGTGCCCTTCAAGGCCAAGCGCGCGCGCCTGAATCTGGATGTGCCGGCAGCATTCCCGTGGCGCGAGTTGTTCTCTGCCCGCTGGCTGGTGCCTGTGGCCGTTTTGCTGGCGGCGGTGGCCCTGTATTTCCTGCCCCAGGAATGGATGAACTGGCGGCCCGATCTGATGCATGGGGTGCCTGTGGCGGCCTTGGCGGCGTCTGAACCGGTGGCCTCGTCAGCTTCGGTCCCAGCCAGCGCCGGCATGTCCTCGGCGCTTCCGGCGACATCGGCCGTTGCGGTTTCAGAGGCAGCCGCCAATGCGGCCAGTGGCGCTGAAGCGATGTCGGCCAACGCTGCATCACCTTACGAGCCCGTTTACGCGGTCGAGCCTGTGGCTTCAGCGGCGTCATCGGCCGCCTCCACGCCCGTCACGAGCGCGGGTAGCGCGCTGGTCATCAACGTGACCGCCTCATCCTGGATCGAAGTGCGTGATGCCTCGGGCAGGCGCCTGTTGTCACGTCACGTCACACCGGGCGAAACGGTGGGCGTGGATGGCACGGCACCGCTGGCGCTCAAAATCGGCAATGTCGCCGGTGTGTCCATGAGCTACAAGGGACAAAGCGTCGATTTGCAGCCCTATGCCCGCAACAACGTGGCCCGCCTGGAGTTGAAGTGATGTCCGCGTCTGATCTGCCATCTTCCTGTCTGGGGCCTATCAACGTGGCCTCGCCTGCGGCGCGTCGTTCGCGCCAGGCTCGCATCGTCTGGGGCGAACGGGTCGTCACCGTGGGTGGCAATGCGCCAGTGCGTGTTCAGTCCATGACCAACACGGACACGGTCGATGCCATCGGCACGGCCATCCAGGTCAAGGAGCTGGCACTGGCCGGCTCGGAGTTGGTCCGCATCACGGTGAACACGCCAGAGGCAGCGCAAGCCGTGCCTTATGTGCGCGAGCAACTTGACCGCATGGGCATCGATGTGCCCTTGGTGGGCGATTTCCACTACAACGGCCACCGCCTCCTGACCGACTACCCCGACTGCGCCAAGGCCTTGTCCAAGTACCGCATCAACCCCGGCAATGTGGGCAAGGGCGACAAGCGCGACAAACAATTCGGCCAGATGATCGAGGCCGCGCTCAAGTACGACAAGGTCGTACGCATCGGCGTGAACTGGGGCAGCCTGGATCAGGACCTGATGGCCCAGTTGATGGACGAGAACGCTCGCCGCAGCCAGCCTTGGGAAGCGCGCCAGGTCATGTACGAGGCCCTGGTGACCTCGGCCCTGCAATCGGCGCAAGCCGCGCAGGACTTGGGCATGACGCCCGAGCAAATCATCCTGTCCTGCAAGGTCAGCGGCGTGCAGGACCTCATCAGCGTTTACCGGGCGCTGGCCCAGCGCTGCGACTATCCCCTGCACCTGGGGCTGACTGAAGCGGGCATGGCCACCAAGGGCACGGTCGCGTCCGCGGCGGCCCTGTCCGTGCTGCTGCAAGAGGGCATCGGCGACACCATCCGCGTCTCGCTCACACCACAGCCGGGCGAGGCCCGCACGCAAGAGGTCGTTGTGGCCTCCGAGATCCTGCAGGCGCTGGGCCTGCGCGTCTTCGTGCCCAGCGTGACGGCTTGCCCGGGCTGTGGCCGCACCACCAGCAGCACCTTCCAGGAACTGGCCAAGCAGATTGATGATTACCTGCGTGCGCAAATGCCTGTCTGGCGCGCGCGATACCCTGGTGTCGAAAACCTCAAGGTGGCCGTCATGGGCTGCATCGTCAACGGCCCTGGTGAGAGCAAGCATGCCGACATCGGCATCAGCCTGCCCGGCACAGGCGAGGCGCCCGCCGCCCCCGTGTTCATCGATGGCGAGAAGGCCTTGACCTTGCGTGGCGAAGGCATTGCCCAGGACTTCCAGCGCCTCGTCGATGACTACGTGACCCGGCGCTTCGGCCAGGACACCGGCACGCTTCCTGTCATCACCGCCTGAGCGCAGATTCAAACTTTCCGAGATCGACCGATCATTTCATGGCGAAAAACATAGAAGCCGTCAAAGGCATGAACGACATCCTGCCGCCTGATTCAGCGCGTTGGGAATGGCTCGAAGACACCGTACGTGCCCTCATGCGCCGCTACGGCTACCAGAACATCCGCACGCCCATCGTCGAGCCGACCGCCCTGTTCGTGCGGGGCCTGGGCGAGGTGACCGACATCGTCGAAAAAGAGATGTATTCCTTCGAGGACAAGCTCAATGGCGATCTGTTGACCTTGCGTCCCGAAGGCACGGCGGGCGTGGTGCGCGCGGTCAACGAGCACAGCTTTTTGTACGAAGGCGGCAAGCGCCTGTACTACATCGGCCCGATGTTTCGCCATGAACGCCCTCAAAAAGGCCGCTACCGCCAGTTCCACCAGGTGGGCGTGGAGGTGCTGGGCTACAACGGCCCGGACGTGGACATCGAGATCATCCTGATGACGGCGGCCTTGTGGCGCGATCTGGGCATCGATGTGGGCACCGATGTGCGTCTGGAGCTCAACAGCCTGGGCCAGCCCATCGAGCGTCAAGCGCACCGGGCGGCCCTCATCAAGCACCTCGAAGCGCATGCTGATCTGCTTGATGAAGAAGCCCGCCGCCGCCTGCACAGCAACCCGCTGCGCATCCTGGACACCAAGAACCCGGCCATGCAGCCGGTGGTTGAGGCCGCGCCACAACTGATCGACTTTCTTGGCGAAGCGTCGCTGCGGCATTTCGAAGCAGTCCGCCTGGCGCTGGACGCCGCGGGTATCGCTTACCGCGTCAATCCGCGCCTGGTTCGCGGCATGGATTACTACAACCTGACCGTGTTCGAGTGGGTCACCGAACGCCTGGGCTCGCAAGGCACGGTGTGCGGCGGCGGGCGTTACGATGGCCTGATCGAACAACTGGGCGGCAAGCCCGCGCCTGGTGTGGGCTGGGGGCTGGGCATCGAACGCCTGTTGTTGCTGATCGAAGCCCTGGGCAAAGGCCCGGCGCCGACCACGCCAGATGCGTTTGCGATGGCCTTGCCGGGTGCGCCGCTGCCGGTGGTCGTGGCCACACTGGAAGCGCTGCGGGCGCGGGGCGTGAGCGTGGTGCTCAATCCGGCCGGCAAGGATGGCCCGGCCAGTCCCAAGTCCCAATTCAAGAAGGCCGATGCCAGCGGTGCCCGTTTTGCGCTGGTCTTCGGACCGGATGAAATCGCCCAAGGTCGCGTGGCTGTCAAGCCACTGCGGGGGCAGGGTGAGCAGGTGCTGCAAGACCTGGCGAACGTGTCGTCGTGGGCCGCGCGCCTGCAAACGCCAACTCAATGATTCGACCTCAAGCCGCCAAGCGACAAGCCCGGCGATAATCCTCCACTTTCACGAATTTTCGCGCTGCGAAGCAAGGGACCGCCATGGCGACCTACGACCTCGAACAACAAGAACAACTCGACCAGGTCAAGCACCTGTGGGCCAAGTACGGCAACCTCGTCACCTGGACCCTCGTGCTGTGCATGGGCGCCTATGCCTCGTGGATGGGTTATCAGTACTGGCAGAACGATCGCGCCTTGAAGGCCGGTGGCCTGTACGAGGCCCTTGACCGTGCAGCGGTCAGCGGGGACCTGCCCAAAGCCACCCAAGCGTTCACTGATTTGAAGGAGGGCTATGCCGGCACTACCTTTGCCGAGCAAGGTGCGTTGCTGGCTGCCAAGGTGCAAGCCACCAAGGGCAAGGAAGACGAGTCGCGCGCGACCTTGGCCTGGGAAATCGAACACGGCAAGAACGCGAACCTGGTGGCCATCGCCCGCCTGCGTCTGGCCGGGCTGTTGCTCGATGCCAAACAATACGATGCCGCTTTGACGCAACTCAAGGCCGATGTGCCGGCCGAGTTCCAGAGCTTGGCTGATGACCGCCGCGGCGATATCCTGATCGCCCAAGGCAAGAAGGATGATGCCGTCAAGGCCTATGAAAAGGCCTGGAAGGCGATGGACGAGAAGGTCGATTACCGCCGTTTCATCGAAGGCAAGCTCGTCGCCCTGGGACATGCGCCTGCTGCCCCGCTGGCGCCCAAAGAAGCGCCCTGATTTCCTCCTGAACCCTCTACCGAACTGAACATGACTGCTGAGCAATTCAAAAGCCTGTCCGGGCATGTGCGTGCAGCGAGTGTCGTGCTGGCCGTGGCGATCCTGGCGGGATGCAGCGGCTCTTCGCGCCCCAAACCTGCACCGCTGGAGTCCTTCACGCCCAGCCAGACCATCCGCACGGCCTGGAGTGCCCGCCTGGGTGCCATCAATGGCGCCTCCAGCCTGGCTGTGTCCGGCAGTTCGGTCAGCGTGGCCAGCACCGATGGTCAAGTGGTTTCGCTTGAGATTGGCACCGGCCAGGAGCGCTGGCGAGCAGCCTTGGGGACGCCTTTGTCGGCCGCTGTCGGCAGCGATGGCCGCTTTGCCGCGGTGGTCACCGAAGGCAACGAACTGATCACCCTGGACCAAGGCAAGCCGGTGTGGCGTGAGCGCCTGCCAGGCCGGGTCATCACCGCACCCCTGGTGGCGGGTGAGCGCGTTTTTGTGCAGTCGGTGGACCGCAGCGTCCGTGCTTACGACGCGCTCGATGGCCGCTGGCTGTGGCAGTTCCAGCGCCCCGGCAACGATCCGCTGTCGCTGGCGCAGACTGGCGTGCTGGCCGCTTTCCGCGACACCCTGGTCACCGGCTACGGCTCCCGCCTGATTGGCCTGGACCCGCTCAAGGGCACTTCCCGCTTCGAAGTCAGCCTGGCCTTGCCACGCGGCAGCAACGAGGTCGAGCGACTGTCCGACTTGGTCGGCCCCGTGACCCGCACCGATGACGACCTCTGCGCGCGCGCCTTCCAACTGGCCGTGGGCTGCGTCAACATGAACCGCGGCATCCTGCGCTGGTCGCGCCCGCAATCGGGCTATCAAGGCCTGGCCTCGGACGCCAACGTGGTGGTGGGCGCCGACAGCGCCGATCGCCTGACCGCCTGGCGCGCCGACACGGGCGAGACCATCTGGCGCGTCGAGCGCTTTCAATACCGTGGCCTGAGCACGCCTGTCATCTGGTCCGGCTTGATCGTCGCCGGTGACATCGAAGGTCAACTGCATTTTCTGTCCATCCAGGACGGTCGCACCGTGGCGCGTGTGTCGCTGGACAGCGCCTTGAGCGCCGCGCCTGTGGCGACGGCCGATGGGCACTTGCTCGTCGCCACCCGTTCTGGCACCCTTTACGCCTTGCGTGCGCAGTGATGCGGTCGCCTGAGCTTTTTCTCTTGAAAACGTCGATCGAATGAAACCAGTCATTGCGTTGGTGGGCCGTCCCAATGTGGGCAAGTCAACGCTGTTCAACCGCTTCACCAAGACCCGGGACGCCATTGTGGCGGACTACGCCGGGCTCACCCGTGACCGCCACTACGGCGAAGGCCGTCTCGACAGCCGGGACTACATCGTCATTGACACCGGTGGCTTCGAGCCCGATTGCACCGCCGGCATCTTCAAAGAAATGGCCAAGCAGACCCGCCAGGCCGTGGCCGAGGCCGATGCCGTCATCTTCGTGGTGGACGTGCGCGGCGGCATGTCGGCACAAGACCATGACATCGCCAAGTTCCTGCGCGCGGCCAACAAGAAGGTGCTGCTGGCCGTCAACAAGGCCGAAGGCATGGCCGAATCGCCCTTGCTGGCCGAGTTCTACGAGTTGGGCATCGGGGATCCCATCCCGGTGTCCGCCGCCCATGGTCAGGGCGTGCGCAGCTTGCTCGAAGCAGCCTTGGAGGGCTTCTTCCCTGAAGAAGATGAAGACGATCTGCTCGAAGAGGACGACCCGGACCGGCCAATTCGCTTGGCCGTGGCTGGCCGCCCCAACGTGGGCAAATCCACGCTGATCAACACCTGGTTGGGCGAAGAGCGCCTGGTGGCTTTCGACATGCCTGGCACCACGCGTGATGCCATCAAGATTCCGTTCGAGCGAGATGGTCAGCGTTTCGAGCTCATCGACACGGCCGGCTTGCGTCGCAAAGGCAAGGTCTTCGAAGCCATCGAGAAATTCTCCGTGGTCAAGACCCTGCAAGCGATCTCGGACGCCAGCGTCGTGCTGCTGCTGATCGATGCGACCCAAGGCGTGTCCGACCAGGATGCGCACATCGCTGGCTTTGTGCTCGAATCGGGCCGCGCCGTGGTGATCGCCATCAACAAATGGGATGCCGTCGACAGCTACCAGCGCGAGATGCTGGCCCGCTCCATCGAGACACGCCTGAGCTTCTTGAAGTTTGCGCCCGTGCTGCACATTTCGGCCATCAAGCGCCAAGGCCTGGGCCCGGTGTGGAAGGCCATTGCCGATGCCTGGTCCTCGGCCACGCGCAAGATGCCCACGCCGGTACTCACGCGCTTGCTGTTAGAGGCGGTGACCTTCCAGCAGCCCAAGCGGGCAGGGGCTTTCCGGCCCAAACTGCGCTATGCCCACCAGGGCGGCCAGAATCCGCCAGTCATCGTGATCCACGGCAATTCGCTGGAGCATGTCTCGGGCACCTACAAGCGCTTCCTGGAGGGGCGTTTCCGTGATCACTTCAAATTGACAGGCACGCCCTTGCGCATCGAAATGAAATCTTCGGCCAATCCGTTCAACGAGCGGGACGACGGCTGATTCCTGTCCGGCGCCTATCTTTTCAAGGCCTTCACATGCGCTTGAGCGCTGCCTGTGATAAGGTGTCCTTTCCAAAACTTTCCTATCACGGAGCATATCGTGAGCAATAAAGGGCAACTCCTACAAGACCCGTTCCTGAACCTCTTGCGCAGAGAACATGTTCCGGTGTCTATTTACTTGGTCAACGGGATCAAGTTGCAAGGCCAGATCGAGTCCTTCGATCAATACGTGGTCTTGCTGCGCAACACGGTCACCCAGATGGTCTACAAGCACGCCATTTCCACGGTGGTGCCGGGCCGTTCGGTGAATTTCCTCGCCAGCGAAGACGACGCAGCCTGATCGGCCGCACGTCCTATTCGCTCACCAGCCAACGTCGCTCCAACTGTCTTGACTTCTCCTTCACTGTTAGAGCGACGTGACTCGGGCTTGCCCCGGGTGGTTTTGGTGGGCGTCGATTTTGGGCCGGGGTCGTCTTTTGACCCCACCCTCGACGAATTGGCTTTGCTGGCTGAATCTGCCGGTGATCTCCCCGTCGCCAAAGTCATCGCGCGCCGCAAAGCGCCCGATGCCGCCTTTTTCGTGGGCTCGGGCAAGGCCGACGAGCTCAAACAACTGGTGGCCGATGAGCAAGCTCAGGCGGTCATCTTCGATCAGTCCTTGTCGCCCGCGCAGCAGCGCAACCTCGAGCGCCATCTGGGCGTTGAGGTGATCGACCGCACCGGGCTGATCCTCGATATTTTTGCCGCTCGGGCTCGCAGCCACGAGGGCAAGCTGCAAGTCGAGTTGGCCAAGCTCAAATACCTATCGACGCGCTTGGTCCGCCGCTGGTCCCATCTGGAGCGCCAGCGGGGCGGCGCCGGTCAACGGGGTGGTCCTGGTGAAACCCAGATCGAGCTGGACCGCCGCATGATCGACCAGAAGATCAAGTCGATCAAAGAGCAGTTGATCAAGGTCAAGCGCCAGCGTCAGACCCAGCGCCGTGGGCGTGAGCGCACCGGCACCTTCCGGGTGTCGCTGGTGGGCTACACCAATGCAGGCAAGTCGACGCTGTTCAATGCCTTGACCAAAGCCGGCACCTATGCGGCCGATCAACTCTTCGCCACCCTGGACACGACCACGCGCCAGCTTTACCTGGCCCAGGCCCAGCGCAGCGTGACCCTGTCCGACACGGTTGGCTTCATCCGCGACCTGCCGCACACCCTGGTCGAATCCTTCGAGGCCACCTTGCTGGAGGCCGTGGAGGCTGATGTGCTCTTGCACGTGGTCGATGCCGCCAGCCCGGTCTTGATGGACCAAATGGCCGAGGTCCAGCGCGTGCTGGTGTCCATCGGCGCGGCCCACATTCCGCAAGTGCTGGTCTACAACAAGGTCGATGCCTTGCCTGAGCACCAAGTCCCGCAGCACCAGCGGGATGTCTTCGAGTTGCCCGACGGCAGCCATGCTCTGCGCGTCTTTGTCAGCGCGCTCAAAGGCGCGGGGCTCGATGTGTTGCGGCAAGTGCTCTCCGATGCTGCGGTTTCGGGACTGAGCTCGGAAACATTGCCGTTTTCGGCCGAGCAGACGGCTTTCGCCATGCACAATCAAACCATTGAAGATGATTCCTCCGAATCTTCCGAGCACCCAACTTCGTTCGCACATGAACATGATCAAAGCTGAGTCTTCTCCAGAGATGCCCGGTGCCACCATGCAGCCTGTCGGGATGCGCCTGAAGGCCTGCGCGTCTGCCGTGGGCCTGAGCCTGGGTTTCCTGTCCGACGCCATGGGCCGCGTGGTCTGGCGTGCCACGCACCGTTTGTTCCGGGCGTTGCCCGGTGTGGCTGGCGCCTCCATCGCCATGGCCAACAACAAAGATGACGGCCCGCCCGACCTGGACGAGCTCTGGCGCGAGTTCAACCGCAAGCTGAGCGGCCTGTTTTCTGGCCGCCCAGGTGGCGACAACAACAACAGCGGTGGCAATGGTGGCGGCTCCTCCATGCCTGACCCGATGGCCGCCGGTGTCGGCATCGGCGTGATCGCCGGCTTGGTGGCCCTGGTGTGGCTGGGCAGCGGTTTCTTCATCGTCCAGGAAGGTCAACAGGCCGTGGTGATGTCCTTCGGGCGTTACAGCCACACCTCGGATGCCGGTTTCCAGTGGCGCGCGCCATATCCGTTCCAGAGTCATGAGATCGTCAATCTGACGCAACTGCGCTCGCTGGACGTGGGCAGCTCCTCGGTCGCGGCGGGCACTGGTTTGCGCGATTCGTCCATGCTGACGCGGGACGAGAACATCATCGACATCCAGTTCACGGTGCAATACCGCCTGGCCGATGCGCGTGCCTACCTTTTCGAGAACCGAAACTCGGACGAAGCTGTGATGCAAGCGGCTGAATCTGCCGTGCGCGAGATCGTCGGCAGCAGCACGATGGACTCCGTGCTCTACGAGCAACGCGATGCCATCGCCGCAGAGCTGGTCAAGTCGGTTCAAGCGCAAGTCCGCAAGATCAAGGCTGGCGTGACCATCGTGAGCGTGAACGTCAAGAGCGTGCAGGCACCCGAGCAGGTACAGGCTGCTTTCGACGATGCATTCAAGGCCGGCGCCGACCGTGAACGCCTCAAGAATGAAGGTCAGGCTTATGCCAACGACGTGATCCCCAAGGCCCAAGGTACCGCAGCGCGTCTGCGCGAAGAAGCCTCCGGTTATTCCTCGCGCGTGGTGGCCCAGGCCGAAGGTGATGCGCAGCGTTTCCGCGCCGTGCTGGCCGAGTACCAGAAGGCCCCGGGTGTCACGCGGGATCGCCTCTACATCGACACAATGCAGCAGGTCTATTCCAATGTGACCAAGGTCATGGTCGATTCCCGTCAGGGCTCGAACCTCTTGTACCTGCCTCTGGACAAGCTCATTCAGATGAGTGGCCCCGCGCCCGCCGCGGCCGCCTCTGCACCGGCCACGCCGTCTGAAGCTGGCGCCACCTCCGGTGCGGCCACGGCAGGTGTGGTGCCATCGAGCGACGTGCGTTCACGTGATGGTCTGCGCAGTCGCGACCGTGACGCCCGCTGATCCCCGATAACAGGATACGAGACATGAATCGCATCGCAACCATCGCGGTCGGCGTCTTGCTGGCCATCGTTTTCCTTGCCTCGACCTTGTTCGTGGTGGACCAGCGGCAGTTCGCCGTGGTCTACGCGCTCGGTGAGATCAAGGAAGTCATCAGCGAACCGGGCTTGAAATTCAAGCTGCCCGCGCCGCTGCAGAATGTCGTGTTGCTGGATCGCCGCATCCAGTCGCTCGACAGCCCCGAGTCCAAGCCCATCTTCACGGCTGAGAAGAAGAGCCTGGTGATCGACTGGCTGCTCAAGTGGCGTATCACCGATCCCAAGCAGTACATCCGCAATAACGGCGTGGACATGCGCAACGCCGAAAACCGCATCGTGCCCATCGTGCAGGCTGCGCTCAATGAAGAAGTGACCAAGCGCACCGTGGGTGCCGTGCTCTCGACCGAGCGCGAGAAGGTCATGCAAGGCGTCATCACCCGTTTGCGTGAAGACGTTAAATCCTTCGGCATCGAGATCGTGGACGTGCGCATCAAGCGCGTCGATTTCTCGACCAACATCACCGATTCGGTCTACCGCCGCATGGAGTCCGAGCGCAAGCGCGTGGCCAATGAGTTGCGTTCACTGGGTGGTGCCGAGGGCGAAAAGATCCGGGCCGATGCCGATCGCCAGCGCGAAGTGATCGTCGCCGAGGCTTACCGCGATGCGCAAAAAGTCAAGGGTGAGGGCGATGCCAAGGCCTCGGCTTTGTATGCAGATGCCTTCAGCAAGGATGCCTCCTTCGCCAAGTTCTACCGCAGCCTGGAGGCTTACCGCAGCACCTTCCGCAACAAGTCGGATGTGATGGTGGTGGACCCCAGCAGCGAGTTTTTCGGTGCCATGCGAGGCACGGGTGGCGGTGCGGCGCCTGCTGCGCCTCACAAATGATTGACTCTGGCAGGCCCGCCCGCCATGGGTGAGGCCGTCTGGATGGCCCTGGCCCTCGTCCTGGTGATCGAGGGCCTTTTGCCTTTTTTCAACCCAGGTGGATGGCGCCGGGTGTTTTCCCAGGTCATGCAATTGACCGACGGGCAACTGAGGTTCATGGGCCTCATGTGCATTCTCTGCGGCCTGTTGCTGCTGTGGTGCGTGGCCTGAGGCCCGTTCACCGGTAGAATCCTGTTTTTAACCCCCTCCCGATTTCATATGTCGTCTGCTTGGCTGCTGCCAGAGCACATCGCTGACGTCTTGCCTGCTCAGGCTCGACGCGTGGAAGAGCTCCGCCGAGTTTGGCTGGACGCGGCTCGCGGCTACGGCTACGAGCTCGTGATGCCGCCGCTTCTGGAGCACATCGAGTCCCTGCTTTCGGGCACAGGCCATGCGCTGGATCTCAAAACCTTCAAACTGGTGGACCAGCTCAGCGGTCGCACCCTGGGTGTGCGCGCTGATGCGACGCCCCAGGTGGCCCGCATCGATGCCCACCTGCTCAACCGTGAGGGTGTGACCCGCCTGTGCTACTGCGGCCCCGTGCTGCACACGCGCCAGGCCAGCCCTCATGCGAGCCGTGAGCCTCTTCAACTGGGCGCTGAGATCTATGGCCATGCCGGACTTGAAGCTGACCTTGAAGCCATGGAGCTCTCGCTCGAAGGTCTGGCTGCCGCCGGTTTGAGCGGCTTGGTGCTGGACCTGGCCGATGTGCGCCTGGTGCGCGGCGTCATCCTGGCGCTGGGCATGCAATCGCTCGATGTGGCGGCCCAGTCCGAACTGATGACGGCCTTGACCAACAAGGACGTGGCTCGCCTGCGAGAGATCGCATCCACTCCCGTCTGGGCGAGCGCGCCGCGCGCCGCTGAGGTCCTCACCGCCTTGGCCGGTTTGTTCGGCGGTGAAGAAGTCCTGGCGCGTGCCCGCGAACTGCTGCCATCGCATCCCTTGATCGATGCAGCCTTGAACGACCTGGCCTGGCTGGCCGGCCACGTGCGCCAGTCTCAAGGTGATGTTGTCATTGGCTTTGATTTGTCCGACCTGAGCGGCCACGCCTATTACAGCGGTACCCGCTTTGCCATTTACGGCGCCGGCCATGCCGATGCGCTGGTCCGTGGTGGGCGCTACGACGAGGTGGGGGCGGTGTTTGGCCGCCGTCGCCCGGCCGTGGGTTTCAGCCTTGACTTGAAAATCCTCGCCGAACTGGTGGCTGGCCGACAAGGTCAGGCCACCCGCTCGGCCGTTCGTGCACCCTGGGGTGAAGACCCCGCCTTGCGCCAGGCTGTGCGCGAACTCAGAGGGCAGGGTCACACCGTGGTGTGCGTGCTGCCCGGACATGAACACGACGTCCAGGAATTCGACTGCGATCGCGAACTCGCGCTGGTCGATGGACGCTGGTCGGTGCGCCCGCTCTGACCAGAGCGAAGCGCGCACCACAACCCCCAATTTCGAAACAGGAATCTGCCATGCAAAGCCATTCCGCGTCGGTACGTCCCGACCCCGCCAAGCCCGCCCGAAATGTTGTTGTCGTCGGCACCCAATGGGGTGATGAAGGCAAGGGCAAGGTCGTCGACTGGCTGACAGACCACGCCGGCGCCGTGGTGCGTTTTCAGGGTGGTCACAACGCTGGCCATACCCTGGTCATCAATGGCAAGAAGACGGCCCTTCAACTGATCCCCTCGGGCATCATGCGTGAGGGCGTGGCCTGCTACATCGGCAACGGCGTGGTGGTCGATCCCACCCACCTGCTGTCGGAGATCGAACGTCTGGAAGCCGCTGGCCTGAACGTGCGCTCGCGCTTGTTCATCAGCGAATCCTGTCCCTTGATCCTGCCTTTCCACGTCGAGGTGGACAAGGCCCGTGAAGCCCTGCGCGAGACCAGCGGCAGCGGCAAGATCGGCACCACGGGCAAGGGCATCGGCCCGGCCTACGAAGACAAGGTGGCGCGCCGCGCACTGCGCGTGCAAGACTTGAAGCACCCCGAGCGCTTTGCCGTCAAGCTCAAGGAGCTGTTGGAACTGCACAACTTCGCGTTGACCGGCTACCTCAAGGGCAAGGCCCTGGACTTCCAGCCCATCTACGACCAAGCCATGAAGGCCGCCGAGCAGATCCTGCCCATGCTGGCCGATGTGGGTGTACGTATCCACGCGCACACTGTGGCGGGCCAGAGCGTGCTGTTCGAAGGCGCACAAGGCACCTTGCTGGACATCGACCACGGCACTTACCCATTCGTCACCTCCAGCAACTGCGTGGCCGGCAATGCCGCCGCGGGTTCGGGCGTGGGCCCTGACAAGCTGCACTACATCCTGGGCATTACCAAGGCTTACACGACGCGTGTGGGCAGTGGGCCTTTCCCGACCGAGCTGGAATGGGAAAAGGAAGGCACCGTCGGCCACCACCTCTCGACCGTTGGTCAGGAGCGCGGCACCGTGACCGGCCGTGCCCGCCGCTGCGGCTGGCTGGATGCGGCGGCGCTTAAACGCTCGGTGCTGATCAACGGCATCTCCGGTCTGTGCATCACCAAGCTGGACGTGCTGGATGGCTTGAGCGAGATCAAGGTCTGCGTGGGTTACCAGTTGCGCGGCGAGCGAGTGGACATCCTGCCGCTGGATGCCGACGACATCATCGCCTGCGAGCCCATCTATGACAGCTTCCCTGGCTGGGAGGGCACGACCTTCGGCATCACTGAATGGGACAAGCTGCCGGCCAACGCCCGAAGCTATCTGGAGCGTGTGCAGGCCTTCATTGGCGCGCCCATCGCCATGGTCTCGACCGGCCCAGATCGTGATCACACGATTTTGTTGCGTCATCCCTACAAGGCTTGAGCGCCGCAGGCACCCAGCACCATGGCCCTGAAACTGCTTTCAAAAGGGCCACATCCGTGATCCATTCATCCCGCGAAGAAGGAGTCTTTCCCATGCTCACCGACGACGGCAAGCACCTGTATGTGTCCTGGGAGGAGTACCACCAGCTGACCGAACGCCTGGCCCTGAAGGTGCACGCCTCTGGGTGGGAATTCGACCAAATCCTGTGCCTGGCCCGTGGCGGCATGCGTCCCGGCGATGTGCTCTCGCGCGTCTTTGATCGGCCGCTGGGCATCATGTCCACGAGTTCCTACCGAGACGATGGCGGCACGCTGCAAGGCCGCCTGGACATGGCCAAATACATCACCATGCCCAAGGGTGAGCTGGCTGGCCGCGTGCTGCTGGTCGATGACCTGGCCGATTCCGGTGTGACCTTGCGTGCCGTGGTGGATCGCTTGCGCAGCATGCCTGCCATCACCGAGTTGCGCTCGGCCGTGATCTGGGTCAAAGGTGTGTCGACCTACACGCCGGATTATTTCGTGGACACCTTGCCCACCAGCCCCTGGATCCATCAGCCTTTCGAGGAGTACGACACCCTCAGGCCCGATGCATTGGCCAAGCGCTTCCAGATTTGACAACGGGCCCTTCAAGGGCCCGTTTTTTCATTCACCGCTGCCAGTGCGTCCAGGTTTGGATGAGACCTTGTGCCGCATGAGGCGGCCTTTTTCGCGGTCCCAGTCGCGCTCCTTGATGGTGTTGCGCTTGTCGTGCTCGGCCTTGCCTTTGGCCAGCCCGATGTCGGCCTTGATGTGACTGCCTTTGAAATGCAGGTTCAGCGGCACCAGGGTGTAGCCCTTTTGCTCGGTCTTGCCGATGAGGCGGCGGATCTCGGTGCGGTGCATCAACAGTTTCTTGGTGCGGTCGGCATCCGGGCTGATGTGCGTGGAGGCCGAGCGCAAGGCATTGATGTGCAGCCCGATGAGGAACAATTCACCGTTTTTGACCACGACGTAGCCATCGGTCAGTTGCACCTGCCCCTCGCGGATGGCCTTGACTTCCCACCCTTCGAGCACGATGCCGGCCTCGAAACGTTCCTCGATGTGGTAGTTGAAATTGGCTTTTCTGTTTTCTGCGATGGACATGTCGGGCCTCGCCCTCCTTAAAATGCTCCCATTCTATGAAGCATGTACAAAAATCCGTCCTGCTCTGGTATTCACCGCGTGAAATGTACGCGTTGGTCACCGCTGTCGAGGACTATCCCAAATTCCTGCCCTGGTGCGCCCAGTCCGAAGTCGTTCAGCAGCACCCTGACGGGGTGACGGCGCGTCTGCACATCTCGATAGCCGGGGTGCGTCAGGCTTTCACCACGCGCAACACGAATGCGGAGAACAGCCAGGTCAGCATGAAGCTGGTGGACGGGCCGTTCTCCACCCTAGAGGGCTTGTGGCGGTTCACGCCTTTGCAAAATCCGTCCGCGCCGCAAGTGGAAGCCGATGGTAAGCCCCGAGAGCCCACAGCGTGCAAGGTGGAATTCTCTCTCAACTATGCCTTTTCCAGCCGACCGCTGGAACTGGTCGTCAGCCCCGTGTTCGATCGCATCGCCAACACCTTCGTCGATGCCTTCGTCAAGCGGGCCGAACAGGTCTATGGTCCTCGCTAACGACACCCTGGCCATTGAACTGGTGTTCAGCCCGGTGGCTCGGGAGGTCAGGCGTTTGAGCTTGACCCTGCCAAAAGGCGCCAAAGTGGCTGATGCGCTGACAGCCAGTGGCTGGCCAGACTTGCCGGCCTCTGTGGATGCCCAGGTGGGCATCTGGGGGCGCAAGGCCTTGCTGGAGACGGTGTTGCACGATCAGGACAGGGTGGAGGTCTACCGCGCCTTGACGGTCGATCCCAAAGAAGCCAGGCGGGTGCGTTATCGGGCCCATGCCGAGAAACTGCCCAAAGGGCACCGCAAAGCGACCCGGGCTTGAGGGCCGCAGGTCAGTTCGCCAATGTGTTCACTTGCACGCAGCGTCTAGCACTTGCTTGTTGCGTGCGGATTCCTGGGCACGGCCCTGGTCATCCAGGACTTCGCGTTCACCGTTGGGCTTGGTGCGAGCGATGCGGATGCCATCGTCGAGTGTGCGCTGGTAGCCACGGGCGCGTTCGCAGTCCTGCGCTTTGGTTTTGGCGACCTTGGCTTCTTCGACCTTGCGCTTGGCTTCCTTCTCTTCATCGGCCTTGCGCTTCTTGGCCTCCAGTTCAGGGTCCGAGGCCTTGCCAACAGGGGGCCGAACTGCGGCTGTGCCTGGTGTGGAGGCTTCGGATGCCGGCGGCGTGGCGGCTGCGCGAATCACCGCAGCCGGGCGCGTCAGGATGTCCTTGTCCGCCACGTAGGCAGGGGGAGGACGGTCGCTGTATTGCACTCGGCCGTCGGCGTCGCGCCATTTCCACTGAATGGCATGGGCAGCCGATGAAGCCAGCAGGGTGGCCAAGGCCATGGTGGCGAGGGCGGGGAGGGAGAGACGAGGTGAACGCATGGCGGGCAGTTTAGCGCGCCGGGGGCGTGGCCATGTACTGTTTACCTGGGTGAAACAGGCCGGGTTTTCCCGTTTGCCAGGGACGCCCGCAAGGCAAGTCTATAATCCGCTTTTGCGTCTGGAGCCTGTTCATGCGCCTGCTCGGTAAAGCACTCACATTCGACGACGTGCTGCTGGTGCCCGCCTTCTCACAAGTGTTACCTCGTGACACTTCGTTGGCCACCCGTTTGTCTCGCAACATCACCCTGAATCTGCCGCTGGTTTCTGCCGCGATGGACACCGTTACGGAAGCGCGTCTGGCCATCGCCATCGCGCAAGAAGGCGGCATGGGGATCATCCACAAAAACCTGTCGCCTCAGCAGCAGGCCGCCGAAGTCTCCCGCGTCAAGCGGTATGAGTCGGGCGTGCTGCGTGATCCGATCACCATCTCCTCCGGGGT
>CANBUA010000014.1 GCA_947372535.1 Burkholderiales bacterium | reverse complement strand
CGCATGGTCTTGCATGCGGCCCGGCAGTTCCCGCAAGCCGGGCGGTTCATCTCGCGCGTGGGCGTGGCGCGCAGCCTGGACAAGATGCCCAGCCTGGGCTACCTCATGCGCGACCTGATCGAGGCGACCGAGGCCGGCCGCTTCACGCTCTCCGACCCGATGCTGGGCCTGGACCTCGTGGTCGGCACCACGAGCGCGGCCATGTTTTCGCTCAGCACGCGAACGAACATGACGGATGACTACCCACAAGACATCGCGTTCCACATCCTGCTGGGCCTGGGCATGACGCGCACGGCCGCCCGCAAGCTGGTCGACAAGCCCATCCAGACCGTGCAACTGCCGCCGGAGGCCTTGCTGGTCCGCACGCGGCAAGCGCCCCCTCAGAGCGCGTGACGCCCAACGCGAAGCGCCGCACGCCCACTGACCAATTCCCCCTCACAGACCAACACATGCACAGCGCCAAAGACACCGTTTTGATCACAGGTTGCGGCTCAGGGATCGGCAAGGCCTTGGCGCGCCAATTTCATCGCATGGGCATGACGGTGTGCGCCACGGCGCGGCGGCTGGACACGATCGCCGACCTGAAGGCGGAAGGGATGCTGACCTTGCCCCTGGATGTGTGCGACCAGGCACAGATTGACGCCTTGCTCCTTGAGCTTCAGGCGAGTGGCTTGCGTGTGCACATGTTGGTCAACAACGCCGGCTATGGGGCCATGGGGCCCGTGCTGGACACCTCGCCTGACACGTGGCGCAACCAGTTCGAGGTCAACCTGTTTGCGCCAGTGGCCTTGATCCGCGCGGTGCTGCCTGACATGGTGGCCAGGCGCCGCGGCATGATCGTCAACGTCAGCAGCATCTCTGGCGTGACCCCCACGCCATTTGCCGCGCCCTACTGTGCCAGCAAGGCCGCAGTCAATGCCATGTCGGATTCGCTGCGCATGGAGTTGCGCCCATTTGGCATCTCCGTGGTCACGGTTCAACCCGGCGGCATCCGCTCGGCCTTCGGCGAATCCGCCGGTGACAAGGTCAGCCTCAACGCCGACTCACCTTTCCAGCCCGTGAAAGCAGGCATCATGGACAGGGCCCAGGAAGGGCAGAAGAACGCCATGCCTGCGGAGCAATTTGCGCAAAAGGTGGTCGGTGCGCTGATGTCACCCCACTGCCCGCCTGTGCTGCGGTTTGGCGAAAAAAGCCGCCTGCTGCCGATGCTCAAGCGCCTGTTGCCAGACAGGGTGCTGGATGCGATCCTGAGCCGACGCTTCCAATTGGACCGGCTGGCCAAGCCTTGAAGGCCGGGCCGAACTGAGCCCACCCGTTCACCCCACCCGTTCACCCCACCAGTTCACCCTGCCCGATCGGCTCCCCCAGGCTCAAACCAGCCGCCTTCTCGATCTGTTCGGCCAGGAACATCGCGTCCCGTGCGACACCCGAGAAGCGCCCGGAGCCCCAGGTGTACAACCAGGGCAGCCCCAGGAAATACAGCCCCGGCTGGCCGGTGACGCCGCGTTGGTGCACCGGTTGCCCGCGCCCGTTGAACACGGGGGCCTGCACCCATGCAAAGTCCGGCTGGAAGCCTATGCACCACACCACCACACTGATGCCCTGAGCCGCCAGGTCCAGTTGGGTGTGCGGACTCGCCCCTTGGGCATCCACCGCCTGCGGCTGCCAAACGGCCTGGTACACCGAAGGCGGTGGCAATGAACCATCGGCATCCAGGCCCAATTTGGCGATGTGCTGGTCGATGGCCGCGTTGATGCCGTTGTAGGTTTGATCGGCGCGGTCCAGCGTCGCACCCAGCGTGTCGTCAAAGCGAAGCGTGGGCGCACCACCGGCATCGTCCAACTCGCGCAGCAGGCCGTAGAGCTTCATGCCCTGCGTGGCAAAGCCCCTCAGGTCGATGTCGCGCCCGCCATCGCGGCCCGTCACGTAGTGGTTGGTGTTGTCGCGCACGCCTTCGCGCAAGGGGTGCTTGTCCACGGGCATGTCGTAGTAGCCCATGTCGGCCAGCCAGTCGACCACGTCGCGGCCCCGATAGAAGCGTGCGCAACGCGGCGCATCGCCCACGGCCAGGTGCACGCGGCGTCCCGCCAGGTGAAGGTCTTCTGCGATCTGCGCGCCCGACTGACCCGAGCCCACCACCAGCACCTCACCCGGTGGCAGCTGATCGGCGTTGCGGAATTGCTCCGAGTGGATCTGCAGGATGCCGCGCGGCAGGCGCTCGGCCAGCCGCGGCACGATGGGCAGGTGGTAGCCGCCCGACGACACCACCACCTGGTCGGCGGTGAAGTCGCCCACGCTGGTCTGCACCAGGTAGCCGCCCTCAGGTCGCGGCTGCACCAGCTTCACCGTCACGCCGGTGCGCAAGGGTGGGTTCACCTTGAGCAGGAAGGCATCCAGCCAGGCAATGATTTCCTTCTTCTTCATGAAGCCGTGGGGCTCGTCGCCCGTGTACTCGTGGCCGGGCAGCTTGCACTGCCAGTTGGGCGTGACCAGGCAGAAGTTGTCCCAGCGCTGGTGACGCCAGGCGTGCATGGGGGTGTGCTTTTCCAGCAGCAGGTGGCCGATGCCGCGCTGTTGCAGATAGACGCTCAGGCTCAGGCCGGCCTGGCCTGCGCCCACGATCAGCCCGGGGACATGCGTTGCGGCGGGGGTGGTGGTGGTGGTGGTGTTCATGTGGGCATTCCTCCATGCGTGGTGGTGCAGGGGCAGTTCATTCGAAATGCAGAACCGTCACCTGGGCGTCGGGCTGCTGGGCGAAACTTTGGGCATGGGCGTCGATGGCGGCCCACTGGTCCATGGCGCGTGAACAGGCAAAGCCGTACTTGGCGCGCACGCGTTCGGACGCGATCTCCAAGGCGGTGTGCGTGCGCTGCAGGAAGTCGCCCAGGGCATAGGCCTGGCCGGTCTGCAGGTGCTCTTGCACCACCAGGGAAGGTGAATAGCAGGTGCTGGTCTGGCCGTCTGGCCAGCGCACGGTGAACAGCATTTCAGGCATGGTGTCGGGTGCTCAAGGGGGTGGTCGATGGGGGGGGCGATGTGGTGATCGGTGCGGAGGTGGCGCCGGCTTCACCGCCAGGCTCGGGGCTGCGGCCGCAAGCGCGGCGGCTCAGTTCGCGCAGGTAGATGGCCTCATGTCGCGCGGCGCTGCGCGCCCAGCTCATGTCCTTGCACACCGCGGGCGCGCGGGCCAGCAGGGTGTCCACACGAGCCTGGTCCTCAGGCGTGTGGCCCAGGCTGCGCCACAGCGCTTGCGCGATGCTGGCCGGGTCTTCGGGCGCGCACCACAGCACGTCTTCGGGCTGGAAGTGTTCGGTGAACGGCGCGCGGCGCGACACGATGGCTGGCGTGCCGCAGGCCAGGGCCTCCAGCGCCACCAGCCCAAAGCCCTCTTGCAGCGAAGGCATGGCCAGTGCGCTGGCGCGGCGGTACAGCGCTGGCAGCGCCTCGTCCGGCAAGGCACCCAGAATCTGCACGGCGTCTTGCAGGCCCAAGGCCTGGCGCAACTCGGCAAAGCGCTGGGCATAGGCGTCGTGGTCCAGCAGGCTGGCGCCTCCGGCGATCACCAGGCGGGCATCGGGCTGCTGCTGTCGGGCCTGGGCAAAGCCTTGCAGCAGGCCAATCGTGTTCTTGCGCGCCTCCACGCCGCCCAACGCCAGCCACACGGGCCCGGGCGTCAACAGCCCGAAGCGCTGCAACCAGGGCGTGTCGTGGACCAGGGTGGTCGCGTCGGGGTGATGGAAGCGGGCCAGGTTGACGCCATTGGGCACGGTGTCGGCGCTGATCGCCCAGTCGCGTGCCAGGGTCTGCTGCCACACGGTGCTCACACAGAGGACCCTGGCCGCGGCGCGGATGCCATGGGCCTGCCAACGCGCCACCTGGGGTGCATCGAAGGTGTCGATGTGGTGCACGGTGCGCACGAAGCCCGGGATGCGGCCCTCTTCGTGCAGCGCGGCCAGTGCATTGGCGGTGATGCCGCACTGCGCGTGCATCAGGTCGAAGGTGTGCAGCTCGGGCTGCTCCCGCAAATGCGCCACCAGGGCCGCGATGCGGCTGCCCACCGAATGGACCAGCGGGTCGGTGCCGGGCAAGGCCGCCGTGGCGTTGAGGGGCGCGATGGACAGCCGTGCACGCGTGTCACGGAACAGCGCCTCACCGGGCCTGGCTGCGGCGAACACGGTGACCTGGTGGCCGCGTGCGCACAGGGCGTCGGCCAGCTCCAGGGTGTGCACCACGCCGCCGCGCGGGTTGAGCGAATGCATCAACAGGGCGATGTTCAGGCTCATGCCGTGGTCTCCCGGGTGGACAGCTTGGGGGCACCGATGAAGGGCTCTCGGTGGAGGTGCCACAGCAAGGCTTGATCGGTGGGTGGGGCATCGAGGCGGCCGGGGGCGCCGTGCGTGAGCCAGACCTCGCCGCTGCCATCCAGCTCACCGATGTCGGCACAGGCGATGCCGCGGGTGTGGAAGCGGGCCTTCACCTCATGGGCATGTTCATCGTTCACCGCCAGCAGGTAGCCATAGCTGGGGAAGGCCTGCAGCCATCTCAGCCAGGCATCGGCAGCATCCAGCGGGCCATGGCCAGGCGGGTGGGGAATGTCTTCCAGGCGGATGCGCCCGCCGAGGCCCGCGCACTCCAGCAGCATCAGCACGGTACCCAGGGTGCCGGCCATGCTGATGTCCTTGGCGCTGGCGCACAGTCCGTCTTCGGCCAGCTCGGCCATGAGGGCCAGGTCGCCACGCAGCTGTTCGGGACGTGCGGTGGTGGACGCATCCCAGAAGGGGTAGTGACCTTGCCAATGGCCGCGCAGGTCCACGGCCATCAGCAGCCGCTGACCGGCTTGCGCCGCAAAGCTGGAGAGCAGCGCCTGTGCGCGACCCAGCACCGCCACGGCCAACTGGCCAGCGCCCGCACGGTGGTTGCTGTGGCCGCCCACGATGGGCACGCCATAGGCAGCCGATGCGGCGGCCATGCCTTGCAGCAGCGGCTCGGCCTGTTCGGCGTTGACACTCCACAGCGCATCGACCACGGCGATGGGGCGGCCGCCCATGGCGGCGATGTCGCTGAGGTTGACCATCACGGCGCAGTAGCCGGCGAACCATGGCATGGCCTCCACGAAGTCGCTCACCAGGCCTTCGATGGCGAACAGCAGGTGGCCGTCGGCATCGGGGATGGCGGCGCAGTCGTCTCCCAACAGCACGCCTTCTCGCACAGCCAGTGTGGTGTCGGACAAGCCACCAGGCAGCGCGCGGGCGAGGCTGCCCATCACGGCGGCGATGTCGCGCTTGTGGGTGAAGCCCCGGCTGGCCCGCAGGAAGCTGACCAGCTCGGGCAGAGGCAGGGAGAGGCCGGTGGCGGTGGCCGTGGTGGCTGCCGTTGCCGATGGGGTGATGAGCGTGCTCATGGTGTGAAGCCTCTTGTGTGTGCCGTGCTTCAGTGCGCGGGCTGAACGGGAGGCTGACCTTGTCCGCGTGGACGCCCAGCCTGAGCCAGGGTGAGGTAACCCCACTCGGGCGCGTGGCAAGGCGTGTAGTGCGCCAGGCTGGCCTGCATCAGGCCGTGCGGGTGGCCGTGGCACAGCAGTTCGTCCTGCAGCCGCCAGTGCAACTTCTGAAAGAGCGGGATGTTTTGCTGCTGCACGTGTGCAAAGAAGGCCTGTGCGCCCTGCGCATGCGCCCAGCTCACCGCCAGGCGGATGAGCGTGGCGCCCAGCCGGCCGCTGTCGCGGTGGGCGGCGTGGACCGCCAGGCGCGAGCCCCACCACACACCGGGGCTCGCTTCGTGGATGCGCACCGTGCCCACCACCTCGTCGCAATCGCCGGCCACGCAACTGCAGGCCACCAGCAACTGGGCGCAGTCGTCGATGGCATCGCGGTCGTCGCGGGGGAAGAGGCCTTGTTCATGACAGAACACGCTGCGGCGCAGGGCGTGCGCTGCCTGGCGCTCCCAGGGCGCGTTCACGGCCTTGATGCGGTACTCGGACGGCGCATAGGGTGCAGGCAGGGCGCACCACAGGTCGGGATCGAAGCCGTGGTGGGCTTGAGCGGACGGGATGTGCGTGGTGGCGGCTGGCATGGCGAGCCTTCAAGCGGTGAGCGCCGCAGCGGTCGTCAGCACCGCAGGCAAAGCAGCTTCATGCCCGTCTCCGCCTTCGTACACCGACAACGAAGAACACGCGCCGCACTTGCCGCAGCCCGCCTTGATGTCGGTGGAGCGCAGCCCTGCGGCCGCCACCATTTCGCCCAACGGCTGCAGCACCGCCCGCATGAAGGCCGGGTCCGGCGCCGGGTGGCTTTCCAGGGGCGTACCGCTGATGGGCACAAAGGGCACAACGAAGGGGTAGACGCCCATGTCCAGCAGGCGCTGGCCCATGTCCAGGATGGCCTCGCGGCTGTCGCCCAGGCCGGCCAGGATGTAGGTGCTGACCTGCCCGCGCCCGAACACCTTCACGGCCGCGTCAAAGGCGCTGAAATAGCGAGACAGCGGCACGCTGGCCTTGCCGGGCATGATGCGCTCACGCACCTCAGTGGTCACGGCTTCAAGGTGCATGCCGATGGTGTCGGCCCCGGCATCGCGCAGGCGCTCGAACCAGGCGTCGTCGTCCGGCGGCTCGCACTGCACCTGGATGGGGATGTTCACCGCAGCGCGGATGGCGCGCACACTGTCCACCAGGATGGCCGCACCCCGGTCCGACGTGGCAGGCGTGCCAGTGGTCAGCACCATGTGCTGGACGCCATCGAGTTCGACGGCGGCCTTGGCCACCTCGGCCAGTTGGGCCGGCGTCTTGTGGGCGATGGTGCGGCCCGCCGACAGCGACTGGCCGATCGCGCAGAACTGGCAGGTCTTCTTGCGGCTCTCGTAGCGGATGCAGGTCTGCAGCACCGTGGTGGCCAGCACGTCGCGGCCATGCAGGGTAGCGATGTGCGAATAGGGTACGCCCTCAGCCGTGTGCAGGGCATAGAAGCGCGGCGTGCGCGGGAACTCGATCTGCGCGATGGCGATGCTGGCGTGCCTGAGCGTGCTGCGACCATCGGCGCCCGGCGCTTCGGCCACAAAGGGCGAGTTGAAGGCAGGCTCGGTGTGGACCGGCACCATCACCGTGTGGCCGTCGATGGTCACGGCCTTGTGGTCGGAGGGCCCCGCGCCGCCACGGCGGCTGGGCAGACCGGCCCCAGGGTCTTGCAGGCGCAGGCCCTTGGACTGCAGCTCGGTGATGAGCGCGCGGGCCTGGGGGCTCAGCGAGGAGGAGGTGTGGGTGGTGGTGCTCATGCGGGTCTCCAAGGGTTCAGGCCACGCGGCTGAGGGCCTGTGTGATCGCCGGCATCGAGGTGCCTGCCGGTGCCACGTCGGGCGCGGCCGAGGGCAGGCTGCCATCGACCTGGCTCAGCACATGCACCGGCGCCGTGGCCCGGTCGTCCAGGTTCAGGCTCAATAACTCGGGGCGGGCATAGTGACCCACCGAATCCATCATCCGTTTGCGTTTGGTGACCAGGCTCACGTCCAGGTCGGCGATCAGCAGGCCTTCGCCTTCCTTCATAGGCGGCACCACGTGCGCCCCTTCGGGCGACACGATGGCCGTGCAGCAGCCGCCACGCAGCGCCTTCTGCAGGCCCGCATCCGGCGTGATCGAGGCGATCTGCGCTTCCGTCAACCAGCCCGTGCTGTTGATGACGAAGCAGCCCGCTTCCAGCGCATGGTGGCGGATGGTCACTTCCATCTGGTCGGCAAAAATCGGCCCCACCAGCGAGCCGGGGAACTGCGCGCAGTGGATCTCTTCGTGTTGCGCCATCAGCGCATAGCGGGCCAGGGGGTTGTAGTGCTCCCAGCAGGCCAGGGCGCCCACGCGGCCCACGGCCGTATCGACCACCTTCAGGCCGCTGCCATCGCCCTGGCCCCACACCATGCGCTCATGGAAGGTGGGGGTGAGCTTGCGGCGCTTGAGGCGCAGGGTGCCCGCCTCATCGAAGATGAGCTGGGCGTTGTAGATGCTGCCGTGGTCGCGCTCGTTGACGCCCAGCACCACGACCATGCCGTGTTGCCGGGCCCGTTGCGACACGGCCTCGGTGACCGGGCCGGGCACCACCACCGCATGCTCGTACAGCGCCATGTGTTCCGCGCCCGAAGCCACGGGCGGGCGGATGAACGAGAAGTAGGGGTAGTAAGGCACGAAGGTCTCGGGGAAGACGATCAGCTGCACGCCAAGCGCTGCCGCGTCGTCGATCGCCTTCAAGACCTTGTGCAGCGTCCCCATCGCGTCGTTCAGCACGGGTGCCATCTGCACCGCGGCCACTTTGATGATGCGTCGTGCTGGTGTCATGGTGATGCCCGTGTGCGGGATTACAGCGTCCAGGTGTCGAGGATGAAGGCGTTGGACTTGCGGTGCAGCAAGATGATGTCCAGCACGTCCAGCGGGTTGATGGGCTTGATGCCTTCGATCAGCGAGCCTTCGCCGTGGCCATACAGGGCCTGCAGCGCGAAGCGGCAGGCGTAGACCTTGCCGCCTTCGGCGATGAACTTCTCAATTTGCTTGTTGAAGTTCTGGTGGCCGGGGAAGGCCTCGTCGCCCAGCTTGGGGAAGCCGCGCTTCACGCCCAGGGTGACGCCCGGGCCGTAGAGCAGGATCGAGGTCTCGAAGCCCTTGCGTTGCAGGCGGGTGGCTTGCAGCAGGTTGACGAAGCCGATGGAGCCTTCGAAGGCCACGGTGTGGAAAGTCACCAGGGCCTTCTCGCCGGGCTCGGCCTTCACGTCTTCAAAGACCTTCTCTTCATAGTCCACCAGGAACTCGCCGTTCTGGTTGGGGGCTTTGGTCACAGCAGGCATGTGGATCTCCGGTTGGGGTGGGGTCAAACAATCAGGGAACAAAAAACAAGGGACGAGCGTTACAGCGCGCTGATGGGAACGGGTGCACGCGCTGTGCCAAAACAGGCCAGGCAGATGCGATCAAGATGCGATCAAGCCGGGCGCTCGAAGGGCGCGACGGCCTGAGATGGGCGCATGTCCACTTGCCCTGATCGACCGCACCTGGCGGCGTGCACGCAGACGATGGGCAAAGCCCATGACGCCACATGGGGCATCTGCACCAGCACTGTGTGCGTATCCCGCCTGCATGGTCCTTGTGCACACAGATCGCGCAGCAATCACCCAATTGAGTGCATTGCAAATGCGATCAATCATGCGATCAATGCTCACCGAAGGAGGCGTGACGTCGGGGGCAGCATCGGCACGCTTCATGCGCCTGATGCGCCCATGCACAAGCTCACCACCCCCTGGGCCCAGCGCCTGCGCGACAGCAGCCAGCCGGCTTACCTGCTCTTTCCTGAACTGCTGGCCGAGGACCTGCACAGCGGCCGCCTCAGCCCGGGAGACCGGCTGCCCCCCTTGCGCGAACTGGCCGCCGACCTGGGCCTCAACTACAGCACTGTGGCCCGCGCCGTGGCCGAGGCCCAGCGCCGCGGCCTGATCGACGCGCGCCCCGGCCGCGGCAGCTTTGTGCGCGGCGCCGCCCCTGCCCTGCCCCTGCGCGGCGGCAGCGCTTCCGAGATGACGATGAACCTGCCGCCCGAGCCGCAAGACGCGGCGCTGCTGGAGCGCCTGCGCGAGGGCTGGGTGCAAGTGGGCAGCCAGGCTGGCCGCCTGATGGCCGACCTGCGCTACCAGGACTTTGGCGGCACCCCCGCCGACCGCGACGCCGCCTGCCGCTGGCTGCAGCCCTTGCTGGGCCCTGCCTCCCGCCTCACGCCCGACCGCGTGCTGGTGGGCCCCGGCATTCACGGCCTGCTGGCGGGCCTGTTGAGCCTGCTGCTGCGACCAGGCGACACCTTGTGCGTCGAATCGCTCACCTATCCCGGCATCAAGGCACTGGCCACGCAACTGGGCATCAAGCTGCACGCGATTCCCGTGGATGCCGATGGGCTCTGCCCGGAGAGCTTCGAAGAGGCCTGCAAGCACCTCCACCCCAAGGCGCTGTATTGCAACCCCACCATGCTCAACCCCACGGCCGCCACGACCACGCCGGCGCGGCGCGAGGCCCTGGCCGACGTGGCCCTTCGGTACAACGTGCCCATCATTGAAGACGACGCCTACGGCGCACTGCCCCAGCGCCGCCCCACCACCATGGCCGAACTGGCGCCGGGACTGACCTGGTATGTCACCGGCTTTGCCAAGTGCCTGGGCGCAGGGCTGCGCGTGGCCTACGTCCAGGCACCCACGGCCGCGGCCTCACAGCGGCTGGCGGGCGCGATGCGGGCCCTCACCGTCATGGCATCGCCCCTGACCACCAGCCTGGCCACGCACTGGATCAACGACGGCACGGCCACCGCCATGTTGCAGGCCATCCGCCGCGACAGCAACACGCGGCAGGCCATGCTGCAGCAGTACCTGGGCGACTGGGGCGTGCAAAGCCAGGCGGACTGCTTTCATGCGTGGTTGCCACTGCCCACCAGCCTGAGCCCCAACGAGGCTGCATCGTTCTGGCGTTCACGCGGCGTGGCGGCGGTGGCCAGCACGGCCTTTGCCACCGACACCACGCCGCCCCGTGCGGTGCGGCTGTGTCTGGGCGGGCCGTCGGGCCACGCCCAGGTGGAACAGGCGCTGCGCGTGGTGGTCGACACGCTGACGCACCCGCAGCAGGTCCACGCGTCGGTGATGTGATGGAGGGATGTGAGCGCAAGGTGAGGGCCTCATTGTGAGGACTGCGGGAAAGCCAGCGCGCTAACATCCACCTCTGCCGCTTCCTCCTCCTTTCACCGCACACCAACGCCCCCCACTGTGAGCACTGGACTTTTCACCGCCCTGCCCGGCCTTGCCGTGGCCCCCGACCGCCAGGATCCCCGCCCCCTGGTGCTGTACCACGCCCATTGCCCGGACGGCTTTGGCGCGGCCCTGGCGGCCTGGCTGTACTTTGAAGGCGAAGGCGAGTACGTGGGCGTGAGCCACGGCAAGATCGCCTCGCTGACCGACCTGCCCGAGGTGGCCGGCCGGGCCATCTACATCCTGGACTTCGCCTTCGACTCGGGCCTCATGTCGGCCCTGGACGAGCAAGCGGCCAAACTGGTGGTGCTGGATCACCACAAAAGTGCCGCCGACAAGGTGGGCACCTTCCAGTGCCGCTGCGGAGCGGTGCATTTCGACATGAGCCAATCTGGCGCGATGCTGGCCTGGAAGTTCTTCCTGCCCGATCGACCCGCACCCGCCCTGATCCGCTACGTGCAGGACCGTGACCTGTGGACCTGGGCCTACCCCGAGAGCGCCACCTTCCTGTCGGCCCTCGACCTCGAACCCAACGAGTTTCCCCGCTGGGCTGAGATCGCCGCCTTCGACGACGCGCAGGTGGCGGCCTTCAGCCAGCGCGGTGGCGCCATGAACGAGAAGTTCCTGCACCTGTGCAAAGACATCGCGCGCGGCGCGGCACCGGTGGTTTTCAATGGCCAGACCGGCGTGATGGCGAACTGCCCAGGCGCCTTCACCAGCGAGGTGGGCAACCTGCTGTCTGCCGAGTGCGGCAGCTTCGCCTTGCTGTGGAGTGTGTCCAAAGACGGCATCGTCAAGGTCGGGCTGCGCGCCGTGGCCGGCTACAACGCCATCCCGCTGGCCGAAGCCATGGGCGGTGGTGGCCACCCCCAGGCTTGCGGCTTCCGCATGGGGCCGGAGCGGCTGGCGGAGTTGCTGACGGGGGTGTTCAATTCGGCTGCCGAACCCCAGGGCAGTTCATCACCGGCTTGACCCGCCCCAGGGCATATTCCGAGAGCGTTCAAGCCCGGCGACGAGGCCTCACGCAGGCCAGCAGCCCGAGGCCCGCCAGCGCCATCGCGAAAGTGCCTGGCTCGGGCACGGCGGCCATCACATCTCCCGAGCGCACGGCCAGGGCATAGGCCATGGGTTCGGCCCAGTAGGACGTGTTCGGCTGGCGCACAAGCTCCATGTCTTGCGCGCCGTATTTCATCTGGAAGAACCACGAGTAGGTGTAGTCGGCGCCAGCGCCGTACTGCGTGCCCGACCAATACAGGTCATTCTTGAAGTTCAGAAAACTGCCGGTGTTCTGCAAGCCATAGACATTGGCATCCAGCGCATGGCCGTCGGGCGCCATGGACGACAGGTTGCCCAAGGTGCCGAAGAACAGACTGGCCATCTCGCTGGTGCTGACCGGCATGTTGAACGTGTTGTAGACGCCGCCAGCCTGGATGCGTGTCAACGCGGATGAATCCGTGCTCGGCAGCCGCCAGTCGCTGATCGCCGTCGCGCCGCTGCCCGTCACCAGGTTCTGCGCCCAGTTGTTGGCCGTGGCCCAGTTCATGAACCCGCCAGTGCCATTGGCAGCATTCCCGTTCGCGTCCCGCAACCAGGTCACATTGAGCGTGTCGTCGTAAAGGTAAACGGCGGCTGCGTTGTCAACCGCCACGGCGTTCAGTTGGATGTCACGACCCCAGAGCGCGGCGTTGGCCGTCGCAACCAGGCCTAAGCTGGACACCATGATGGCCAGGCTGGCCTGCGTGATGGTCTTCGGGCAATGCGGGTTCGACGACATGTGGGCTCTCATTGGTTTCGTTTTGAAATAAGGGGATCGCGCTTGCGGCGCCAGCGGTTTCTACAGGCCGATGCTGAAGTTCAGCTGAAGCGACGAAGCGAATCACCATGCCCCAACGGCATGGACCGCTGCACGCACTGCGCCCCCATCGAGCGTGAGCGAGATGTGGCCCACGCCTGGCAGCAGCGTCACCGGCCACGATTGCCCTTGCTGTCGAAAGAAGCCTTCCAGCTTGTCGGTCATGAAGACTTCGTCGCTCACGCCCGCCAGCACGGCAAGGGGCTGGTGAACCGCCTTGATGTTGGCCACGATGTCTCGCTGTGGCCCGAAGTTGGCGGCCAGGGCATATGAGTAGGCAGGGGTCAGACGCGCCTTGGCCTCTTCACTGAGCGCAAAGTTCGTGACGGGCAGATCGTTGAACCCGTGAATGCCCAGGCGATTCAACAGCATGAGCCCGACGATGCGAGGAACGCCCACATGCACCCAGCCGCCAGCGTTGGGGCGATAGTTCGGTGCATCGGGCCCCAGGTAGGGCGACAGCAGCAAGTAGCTCTGAAACAGATCCTGCCGTGGGCTGCCTGCGAAGCGGAGCACAAAGCCCCCCCCCGATGAGAAGCCCACGAGGCGGCTGGGCTTGGCAGGCGCAACGGTGGCCACAAACGAGGCCAGGTCGTCTTCAAGTTGGCCGATGTAGCCAATGCGGCCCTTTGCGCCATTTTCGCCCGATGCACCGTGGCCGCGAATGTCCAGCGCAAAGGTGTCGTACCCGGCGGCTGCATAGGCTTTGGCGAGCACATGCATGCTGTGGCTGTTCGCAGAAGAGCCATGAACGAGCACCACGCTCCCTTGCGCCATGCCCTGGGCAGGTGCATAGCGCCGATAGGCCAGTGCGGCACCATCTTTGGCCTGGTAGCGAAGCAGCGGAGGCATGCCCGAGAAGTCAACCGCGTTGAACGGGTCGTTGATGCTGGCCATGGGCTGCGGCGGCGTGGGGCCACCCAAGGCAATGGCTGCGGCCACTGCCAACGCGGCGGCAACCATGAGCGCCAAGGTGGCTTTCAGCAATGTGGAGAGGTGCATGGTGGATGAGCTCCTTGGCATTCAGTTGTTCGGACCGCACTTGTGCCAGTGTGCGCCCTTGTTGGCCAATGATGCAGTGAAGGCCTGCAGCCCCTCCCACCGCCAGAATTGGGTGGCAAGGGCAGTCGAATCGAAGAGCCATGGTCCGTCAGCTTGCCTTGCGCACAGAGGGTGTCCATCGACTTGCCGACCTGGCCCTCGCTGAACGTGGCCCCCCCACCCACATCCAGGACATGGCGCACGAGCTTACCAACTTCCTCGATTGCGACATCGGCGACATGACGCCTTGATGGTTCGTCCTGCCCCCTTGCGCCAGAAGCCACTGCAAGACTGTGCGAGAGCGCACAGAGCACGCGGAAATAAATTGATGTCATGCGCTTGGCATGCCGCCCAAAATGGCTCAGATGGGAAGATGCATGCATACCAATTTGTGGGCCAAGATGTTCAGGCGCAACATCGCCGCCATCACGCGAAGCAGCGCGCGTGTTGGCAAGCGTGCTGTGGGCAAGGCCATCAAGGACTCGATTGATCGAAGTCGGCCACCGCACGGCGACGGCGATTGGATTGCCGGCGTGGCAATTGGACTCCATGGCGCGCTGCACTTCAGGCTCTACCGGCCGCCCGACTTGAAGAGCGGCGAGCGCCTGCCGCTGCTGGTGATGCTGCATGGCTGCGGGCAGAACGCCAGGAGTTTTGCTGTCAGCACGCGCATGAACCGCGTTGCGGCACGAGAGCGCTTTTTGGTGCTCTACCCTGAACAGGATCGCTTGGCCAACACGCAAGGTTGTTGGAACTGGTTCGACACCGCTGGCGGGCGTGCTGATAGCGAAGCGGCGTTGATCCTGAAAGCCATTGACCAGGTCTGTTCGTCATACTCGGCAGACGCAACGCGCATCGCCATTGCAGGCCTTTCAGCGGGGGCCAGCATGGCGGCACTGCTGGTCACGCACCACCCTGAACGATTCAGAGCCGTGATGATGCACTCTGGTGTACCACCTGGCACGGCGCACTCCAGCATGTCGGCTCTCGGTGCCATGCACGGGCGGCGTGCCACCAAGCCCCTGGCAGCGACACCGCTGTCGATGGCGGCTTCGTGGCCGCCCTTGATGGTGATCCATGGCGGAGCCGACCCCATCGTTTCAGCCAGCAACGGGCGCGCAGCCGTGCAGGTTTGGGCCGACGCGGCCGACGCGCATGCGGCCCCGCCGCGCAGCGTGCAACGCGGCAAGCGCTATCCCATGACCGTGACCGACTTCAAGCGTCACGGAAGCTTGGTCGCCACACTGGTCGAAATTGGGCAACTGGGCCACGGATGGAGTGGCGGCGTTGCCAAGCAACCGTTCAGCGATGGCAAGGGACCGGACGCTTCCCGCATGGTGTGGGCGTTTGCGGCCAAGCAGTTTCACAGCGTTGCCCCATCGGATCACCCATGACCGTTCCCGATCACACTGCTGCCGCGCCTCCAAACCGAGGCACTGAAGCTGAGCTCGACGTGCGCGCAACCCAGGCTTTGCTGCCCCGCTTAGAAGGCGAAGGCGAAGGCGCGGTGGCGATCACCCAACCCTGGTGGAAGAATCTCGGCCCCGGCCTGATCACCGGCGCCGCCGATGACGACCCGAGCGGTATCGCGACCTACTCACAGGGCGGCGCCCAATTCGGCTTCGACGTCGCATGGACGGTGCTGCTGACCTATCCGCTGATGGTGGGCATCCAACTCGCCAGCGCGCGCATAGGGCGTGTGACCGGCAAGGATCTGACGCAGAACTTTGCGCGTTTTTGTCCGCACTGGATCGTCTACAGCCTGGTGTCGCTGCTGGTCGTGGCCAATGTCATCAACCTCGGCGCTGATCTGAATGCGATGGGCGACGCTGCGGCGCTGGTGCTGGGCGGCGCCAAGGGCTGGTTTGCCCTGGCATTCGGCGTCGTCTCCTTGCTGCTGCAGGTGTTCCTGCCCTACCAGCGCTACGTCAAGGTTCTGAAGTGGTTGACGCTCTCGCTGCTGGCCTATGTCGGCGTGGTCTTCACCGTGCATGTCGATTGGCCAGCGGCACTGCGGGCGGCGGTCTGGCCAACGCTCCATTGGCACAAGGACTACCTGACAACGGTCGTGGCCATCCTGGGCACCACCATCAGTCCCTACCTGTTCTTCTGGCAGGCCAATCAAGAGGTCGAAGAGATCAAGCGGGTGCCGGTCGACCTGCCTCTGCGCATCGCGCCCGAACAGGCGCGCAGCCATCTGCGCCGGATCAGGGTCGACACATTGGTCGGCATGGGATTCTCCAACCTCATCGCCTTCTTCGTGATCACCGCTGCCGCAGCAACGCTGCACGCCCAAGGCATCACGACGGTCGAGACCACATCACAGGCGGCGCAGGCGCTCAGACCGATCGCCGGAGAGTTCGCCTTCCTGTTGTTTGCCCTGGGCATTGTCGGAACGGGCCTGCTGGCCTTGCCGGTTCTCGCAGGCTCGGCTGCCTATGCCGTAGCCAGCCTGTTTGGCCTCAGCAAGGGTTTGGATCGGCCCTTGAATGCCGCGCGTGCCTTCTACGGCATTCTGGCGGCGGCGATGGTGGTGGGCGTTGCCATCAGCATTGCCGAGGTCAGCCCAATCAAGGCCTTGTATTGGGCCGCCGTCGTCAATGCGGTGATCTCCGTGCCGATCATGATCGCCGTGATGCTTGCGGCATCCAGCCAAAAGGTCATGATCGGCATGGCGCTGCCCCTGAGATGGCAGCTGTTGGGCTGGGCCGCGACACTGGCCATGGGTCTTGCCACCGTGACGATGTTCGGCTCGATGGCGTTTCATTGAGAGAGACCTGCGTGAGCTGACGGCGGCCAATGAGTTGGAGATCGCTGCGCAAAACAAGACCTTCCGTCAGCAGCATGGCGTCGGGCTGGGCAAACTGCCACATCGAGTGGGCGCCGACGTCAGCCCAACCGCGCACCGGGTGACCAGGCAGGTCCTTGGCCAGACATGACACCTGAGCGACCGGCAAGACGCCCGTTGAGCACTGGGCCAAGCCATGTTCGAAGAATTGCGTCGCGCGTTCAAACCCATCACTTCGGTGTGCGCCGAAGCTTTGGAAGGCATCATTGAATGACAGTCGAGGACATTGATTCACTCCCCTCGACCCCATGACCATCACCTGTTGCATCCGCTACCAAATCGACCCGTTTCAACGGCTGGCCTTCATCCACTATGCAGAGGCCTGGGGACGAATCATCCCTCGATGCGGCGGAAATCTGATCGGATACTTTCTTCCGCACGAAGGTACCAATGACGTGGCCTGGGGCTTGATCAGCTTCGACAGCATGGCCGCCTACGAACGCTACCGAGCGGTACTCAGGGCCGACGACGAGGGGTGCGCCAATTTCGAGCTGGCGCAGTCTCTGCGCTTCATTCTTCGAGAGGAGCGCACCTGGCTGGAAGCCATACCGTCCACCCTCAATCGGCCTCGCGAGGTGGCGCCGTGATCGCGGTCATCTTTGAACTTGAGCCGCGTGCGGGGTTGGCGCACCGGTACTTTGAATGGGCAGATGCATTGAAGCCGTCCCTCATGGCCCTGGACGGCTTCATTGCCATCGAGCGCTTTGAAAGCCTGGCCCATCCTGGGCGCTATCTCTCATTGAGCTTCTGGCGAGATGAGCAAGCCGTGCAAAGCTGGCGCAACCTGGAGGCGCACCGGATGGCACAACGCGATGGACGATCTCAAATATTTGCTGACTACCGCCTTCGCGTGGCCCATGTGATCCGGGACTATGGCTTGTCCGATCGCGGTCAGGCACCAGCCGATTCATTGGATGCATTACGCTGAGCACATGACGCGTACCGCCACCCACGAACCTCGCATTGCCCGGGTTGCCTCGATGATGGCGGATCCGGCTCGATCGTTGATGCTGGCCTATTTGCTCTCGGGTGAATTGGCCAGCTCGGGGGAGCTGGCCGCGGCCGCCTCAGTCATGCCGGCGACCGCAAGCGGGCACCTGGCCAAGCTGTTGGACGCGGGCCTGCTGCTTTGCGAATCCAGGGGGCGGCACCGCTACTACAAACTGGCCAATCAAGAAGTGGCGCATGCGTTGGAGGCGCTGGCCGTCGTCGCAGAGCGCTCCTCTCATGAGCGACTGTGGGAGCACCCGGCACGCATGCGTCTGCGCTTCGCTCGGTGCTGCTATGGGCACCTCGCGGGCGAGCTGGGCGTCAAATTGCTTGCTGCTTTGCATGCACGCGGTGGCCTGGTCACGTCGCAACAGGGCTTCGATCTGACCAAAGACGGCGTGGCGTGGCTGGCCCATATGGATCTGCAACCCAAGGCCGCCACAGGTACACGGCGCTACGCCTACCCCTGCCTCGATTGGTCTGAAAGACGAGACCACCTGGCGGGCCAATTGGCCGATGAGATGCTGGCGCACTTCATTCACAAGGGCTGGGTCAGGCGTGCTGACGGGCGAGCCCTTGAGCTGACGCCACTGGGAACTCAAGTATTGGTGCCGATGCTCTGATCGGCGACCGCGCGCTCAAGGGGACAATGCCTGTACTTCTGTTTCGCTGCTTGCACCGAACACCTCTCGTGCCGCCATGAGCCCATTGAGCGCAGCAGGAAATCCCGCATAAACCGCCATCTGCATGATGACCTCGACGACCTCCTTCCTGGTGACACCCACGTTCAGCGCCGCACGCAGGTGCACCTTGAGCTGCGGCGCGGCATTGCCCATGGCCGTGAGCGCCGCCACGACCGCGATCTCCCTGCTGCGCAGGTCCAGGCCCGGGCGACTGTAGATGTCGCCGAACGGGAACTCGATGAGGTAGCGCGCAAAGTCAGGTGCGATGTCGGCCAGGCTGGCCACCACCCGCTCGCCTGCCTCGCCATCGATCTCCCGCAACTTGGCAAGTCCACGTGTGAATCGTTCATTCGTGTCTGCGCTCATGTGGCGTCCTTTCAAGCTGTTGGTAGTGTTCAACCTTGGTCTGCAGCACCTGTGCGGCAAGCTGCATGGCCTGGATGGATGCCTGCACCTCGGCCAGGTGTTGCGCCAGCAGCGCCCGCCGCGCTGGCACCGTTGAATCACCCTGGCTGCGCAAGCGCGCGAACATCTGCATCTGCCCAATGGGCATGCGGGTGTCACGCAAGCGCAGCAAGAAGCTGATCCAGTCCAGGTCGGCCGCGGCGTAGCGGCGCTGCCCACCTGGTGCCCTGCCCACGGGCAAAATCAGCCCAGCCCGCTCGTAGTAACGCAAGGTGTGGGCAGACAGGCCTGTGCGTTTGGCCACTTCGGCGATGCTGAGAAATCCATCCATGCCTGGATCCTAGAAGTTGAAGTGCACTCGAAGTCAAGCGGCCTGTGAGCCTGATTTGCCGGCGCACGCAAAACGCGCAGGCGGGCCGTGCAGCACGCCATCGGCAAACTGCCAGAAATGCCGCCCAACTCCTGATCGATGTCGACCACTCCAGTCAACGGCGCCACCCATTCGGCTGTACCCGATCCGTTGCAGCCCTTCGCATGGTCGGATTCACAGCCGCAAAGCCGGCGATCAAATTGGCCGTTTGGCTGCCGCATCGGCTTGTCCCCAAGACAGGCTGAGACTCAATCCATCCGGTTTGGTGCCGCCACTCAAGTTTGAGTGCTCACAAGCAGCCATGGATCCCGAGCCGAATCATGTGCTGGACGCCATGCTCTGTCCCACGTCCTGCTCAAATGCCCGATATCCATCTTCGATGGTTGGGACAATCGCCAGAACCTCAAAGTAGGGCTCGGTCAGCAAGACCGAATCCCGCACGTGTTCCATGAATGCAAAGTGCGCTTGCGGGTCGGCCGTCTCCACCATCATGAGATCCGAGCAGGGGGAGCAAAATGCCTCTGCGTCGAAGTGCCTCACACTCACCGATGGGTATCTGCTCAAGGCGGCACCCAAGCTGGCGTCAGCCACCTGCCGACGCCTGTCCCGACTCAGCCTGAGCCAAGCCGGCAGCGCCTTGAGTTGAATGAAGAATGCGTATCGACTTTGCATCGTTTGACTCCTAAACAAAAAGCGCTTGCCTACCGAACCATGAGCCGCAGCAACAGACCCGGCATCCAGCGCTGCAACACGGGTATGGCCTTGGCCAGGCCCACAAAAACGGTCTGTCGGCCAGCCTGCAGGTCGTCGAGCACAGCCGATGCGGCCACCTCGGCTGGCATCTTGTTGCGACCTCGCCCAGCAGTCATGGGTGTGTCCACCAAGGGCAAAACCACCTCGCTCAAATCAACCGTGCTACCCGCCAGTTGCAAGCGCAAGGCCTTGCTGAACATGCTGAGCCCCGCCTTGCTGGCCGCATAGACAGCTGCGCTCGGCTTGGGCGCATACGCCAGGCCCGACGTGATGTTCACGATGCGCGCCTGCGGGCGGCCCCGCAGATGCGGCAAGAGCAAATGTGTCAGCAGCATCGGCACGCCCAGGTTCAATGTCAACTCATCCCAGATGTCCTCGCTGCCATAGCCCTCATCCGCCATCAAGCGATCATGCTGAACACCCGCGTTGTGGATGACACAAGCCAGATCGGGATGGCGATCCAACAAGGCCCTGACCAGATCCGGCAGTTCAGCCACACCCTTCAAGTCATGCACCCAGGTTGACACGCTGGCCATGGGGCCTGCTGCCTCGACCAAGGCCGACAGCCTGGCCTGGTCACGCGCCAGGGCAATGACGGGCGTGCCGGCACGCGCCAACTGCAGGGCCAGGCACCACCCCAGACCGGAGCTCGCACCCGTGACCAAGGTGCAAGGCCAGGGCTTTCGTTTGATACGCTTTGCATCCATGCGGGGACTGTAGAGGCCGCCCGCAGCGATGACATCAACCCAGGTTAATTGGTGTACCAAATGCTCAAAGAATTGTTGTGTCAGGCCGCCGGCGTTCCTGAACTGCCCGATTGGGTACAGGCAGAGCGCAGGCTGCAGACGCGCTCATTCAAGAAAGATGAGGCCGTGTTCCATCAAGGGGTGCCACACGGCTTCGTCTATGGCGTCCGGCAAGGTTTGGTCAAGCTGCAATACCTGGATGACGAGGGTGGCGAGTGGATCAAAAGTTTTGCGCAGGAGGGGCGGTTCTTCGCCAGTCTGTCCGCGCTGTCACCTCAAGGGCGAACCAGTTTCATGGTGACAGCCGTGGAGCCCACCGAGCTGGAGCGGCTTGACTATGTTGACTTGGCGCAACTGGCCGACAGGCATCTGAGTTGGGCCAAGGCCTTGTGGCAACTCACCAAGGCCTACGCCGCACGCAAGGAAAGCCGCGAGCGTGAACTCCTGACACGCACCGCCGAACTGCGGTACCGGACGTTTGTTGCACAAGAGCCGGAACTCGCCCAACGCATCCCCCAGAAGGACCTGGCGCGCTATCTCGGGGTGACGCCAGTGGGGCTCAACCGCATTGCCATGCGGATCAAAAGGCATGGATGAGGGCAAGCTTGCCAGTTACTTCAGGCCTGCGCAACGCTCATGCTTGCCACCAGGAAGTCCACCATCGCCCTGAGCTTCGGTGGCACCACTCTCTGCGGTTGCCATAGCGCCCACGCCGTCGCCCCAAACGCGGGTTGAGGTGTCCACTGAGGCAGGGCCACGCGCAACTGGCCAGACACCAGATCAGTGGCCACCGCAAAGCGAGGCAACAACCCCAGGCCCATGTCGGCCAGCAAAAGGTCTCGCACCACATCGCTGCTGTTGACGATCACCGGCCCGGAAACCTTCACCGCGCAGGTGTGTCGATCCGGTCCATCAAAGCGCCAGGTGATCGGCTGCCCAGGCTGGCTGACGCCGAAGGGCAGGCACGGGAGATCCCTCAACTGGTCTGGATGCGAAAGCTTCTTGCCCCGCAGAAAGCGCGGCGATGCACACAGCACAAAGTCGAACTGATGCACGGGCCGCCCCGCCAATTGGCCCGGTGGCTCATCGGTGAGCCGAATGGCGAGATCCAGGCCCTCTTCCCAAAGGTCAACGTAGCGGTTGACCAGCAGCAGCTCCACCTGGATGTCCGGGTACTGCCGATGGAATGCAGGCAACAGCGGCCCCAGCACGTGTTTTCCGTAGGTCACCGAAGCCGTCATCTTCAAACGACCGGCGGGCCGCGTAGACAGAGAGGACAAAGACGCTGACGCATCCCCGACCACCCGCACCATGCTGGCCGCGTGTTCGTACAGCACCTGCCCCGCCTCGGTCACCGTCATGCGTCGGGTGGTGCGGTGCAAGAGCGTGACGCCCACGCTGCGCTCCAGGCGCTGGATCTGCTTGGTCACAGCGGATTTGCCCAGGCCCAATGCGACCGCCGCAGCGGTGAAGCCGCTCATGTCCACCACTTTCACGAACACCAGCAGATCGGCCATGCGTTGGCTCTGCACCAGGTACGAGTCTTCCATTGTTTCCCCCAAGGAAACTGAATTGTGCACGTGAGAGATATTGTTTTATATCAGCAGGTCCGCCACGATGGCGACTCCATCCCAACGGAGACCCCCATGCCCCTCTTGACGCTCGACATCACCGGCTCACCCCTGACCGCCGAACAGCGCACCCAGATCCAGCAAGGCTTGACGCAGCTGATGGCCTCGGTGCTGGACAAGGTGGCTGGCCTGACCGTGGTGAATCTTCGCGAGAGCTCCGATTGGTCTGCGTGGTCTGTGGGTGGCCGGCCCTTGTCAGAGGGCGAGTGGTGCGCCAGCCTGCATGTCGCCATCACCGAGGGCAGCAACAGCTTGGCTCAACAAAACACCTTTCTGGCTGCGGCGCACGAGCTGCTTCAAGCCGCCCTGGGCCAACCGCCTTCAGCGCCGCTCTACATCGTGATGCAGAACGTGCCTGGCGCGCACTGGGGCTATGGGGGCCGCACGCAAGCCAGCCGCAAGGCGCCACCTTCATCGCTGGCCTTGCCACAGTCCATCAAACAGTTGTCGGGTGCTGCTGGCAAGGAGGTCCTGTCGGCACAAGGCTGCGCCCTCCTCTTGCTGGACTTCCAGCGCGAATACGAACGCGAAGGCCGCTTGCCACTGGACGGATTTGGGGCGGCTGCCCATGAGGCTGATCGCTTGGTTCAGGCGGCCGATGCCTGTGGCGTACCGGTGATCCATGTCCACCATGTGGCTGCTCAGGCCAAGGCTGCCTTGTTCGACCGCAACAGCACCGGCATCATGCCCACGCAGAAGCCCTCAATGGGCGCGCATCACCTCAAGCTGATCAAACATTGGCCATCTGCCTTTCATGACACAGCACTGTTGCAGGAGCTGAAGCAGCGCGACATCCACACGGTCGTGCTGGCGGGCTGCATGACGCACAACTGTGTAGACAGCTCGGCACGGCATGCCTTGCACCTCGGCTTCCAAGTGCTGATCGCCGGAGATGCATGCGCCACACGGGCCTTGCCTGCGGCCGATGGCACGGCCATTCCCGCAGACGTGGTGCATCGAACCACACTGGCCGGCCTGGCTGACCGGCATGCCACGGTGATGTCCGTCAAGGAAGTCGTGTCAAAGTGGCGTCTGCTTGGCAGTGTCATCACGAACAACCTTGTTCAATGACTGCCCCATCCACATGAACCACACGCCATGGCTCAGATCAAAATCTACGCACAACGCGTGCTCTTGGCTGACCGTCAAGCCCTCATCTCTCAGGCTGTTCACACCGCGCTGGTGTCCGCGCTGCAATACCCTGAGGACAAAACGTTCCAGCGCTTCTTTCCCATGGACGAAGGCGACTTCATCCACCCTGCTGACCGCAGCGAGCGCTACATGATCATTGAGGTGTCCATGTTTGAAGGCCGCAGCGTGGGAGCGAAGCGCGCCTTGATTCAGGGCCTGATCGACAAGCTGAAGACCCAAGCCGACATCGACGCGCAAGACATCGCGATCACCTTGTTCGAGACGCCCAAGGTGAACTGGGGCATTCGAGGCATGAATGGTGAAGACCTGTCGCTGGGCTATAAGGTGGACTTGTAAGCGAATCCAATCAACACAAACCTGCACAGCCAACACAGCGGTCAGAACACCCACCAGCATGAAAATCTTGGCAGTCTCAGGCAGCGTGCGCGCTGCATCCATCAACACCGCATTTCTGCGTGCAGTGTCGCAGCTTGCGCCAAGTGAGATCCAGGTCGTCATGTATGAAGGCATGGGTTCGCTGCCCATCTTCAACCCGGACTTGGAGGCGGCACCGCCGGAACAGGTTGTGCAATGGCACTCGCTCATCGCACAAGCAGACGCCGTGCTGATTGCCAGCCCGGAGTACGCCCATGGTGTCACGGGCGCGGTCAAAAATGCATTGGACTGGCTTGTGAGCTACGTGCCCTTCGTCAACAAACCCGTTGCAGTGATCAACACCTCGGCTCGGGCGCACCATGCCGATGAAGCACTTCGCGAGACGCTGGTGACCATGAATGCCAAGCTCGTGGCTTCAGCGTCGATCACGGTGCCGCTTCTTGGCTCGAACTTGAACTTGCAAAGCCTTGCTCAGTCCCCGGTGGTTGTGGTCGCCACGGCGCAAATTGTCGATGGCCTGCACAAAGCGGTGGCCTCCATCGCAACGTGATGGACAAACGGCATCGAAGGGCCCCTTGCACCCGATGCCGCCTGAACATCATTGCACCGCATAGCCGCCATCCACTGTCAACGCCTGACCGCTGATGTAGCTGGCCGCACCCGAGAGCAGAAGGAGCCCTGCAAGGCCATGGGCGTCGCGATCGGGCCAGGCCGCACGGCATTCACCCGCAAGCCTTGTTGGAAAGTCGTACTGTTCATGTTGGCAACGCTCACGACGCCAGTCGCACCATTGCAACCAAGCAGAGTCTGATTGCGAGTTGCAAACATTTGCAGACATGCCTTGGCCACCAACCGCCCAAATGACCGCTGTCTGACCGCTATAGATCAAGCACCAATCAGTTGGTGTCGAAGTCGAAGTGCAGCAACCGACCCCGAGCTGCCCGTGGGCGCGGTCTGAGTCCATGTCCGGCCCGCCCTTGGACTTGACTCGTTCTTCTTCAATCAAGCCAGCACACCCAGCACGGCAGCAACGACTGGAATGGAACCTGTGGATCACAAACGCAACCGGATGGTTCGGCTGGTCTTTGCCTTCTGCACTGAATCAGAATGGCAGCAGCCCTTGCGAAGGCTTCAACTGTGCCGGCAGCCAGTTGGGCTACTTGATCAATGTTGAAAAATACCTCAGCGCTGACACTTACAGCCTTCTCCTGAACACTTCGCAGGGATCGAACTTCTATTGGACTTCCACCCATCACGAACTGCTGAGCGACTTCGTTTACGGCATGCGCCGCAATTCTGGCGAGCAGCTCCTGCTTTTGGAGCCCGGTACTGATCTGGGGGATGTCATGGCCATGCGCCCAGGCGATGTTGCAACCTTGGTACCAGAGCCCGATGCGGCGTTGTTGGTGCTCGTTGGGTTGGCTGTGTCAACTCTGGCGTTGAGGCGGCAGCCACGCTGAAGCTCAAGGCTCAAGGCTCAAGGCTCAGGCTCAGGCTCAGGCTCAGGCCGAATGGTCAAGCCGACAGCATGTGGAAGAAGTTCCGAGAGAACTCATCCGCCGGGAAGAATGTCTCCACCCTCAACTCATCTGCCGTGACGTCCAGCGCTGTACCAAACGACGACACCATGGAGAACACCTTGAGCGTGTGCTCACCCAAGTCATATTCCATCGGGAAGATGGGGGGTGGCGAGCCGCTGAGCCATTCCTGGCTTCGCCATGGTGCACTCACACCTGGGAAGTGGCTGACATCTGCCAGCAACTGGCGCAAAGCGTGGTGCGTTGGATCTGCCGCCAATTCGCGATGCAGCCGATTCAACAGCAAGGTGGCCACCTGGGGCCAGTTCTTCAGCAGCGGCTGCATGCCCTGTGGGTGAAATGTCATGCGCATGACGTTGCGGCCACCACTCTCATCGACGCGTTGCCAGACCTCGTCCGGTGGGCCCAGCAAGGCCACGAAGCGCTCGGCGGGGGCATTGCACATCAACATGTCCCACTGCCGGTTGACCACCATGGCCGGATAGGGCTCGTGATGCTTGATCGTCAGGGTCAGCGCCTCACGCACGGCCGCCATGTCGTCATCCTGCAGTGCACGTTGCTGGAACATGGGCGCAAAGCCCGCTGCATGCAGCCAAAGATTCCGCTCACGCAAGGGAACGTCCAGCACTTCGGCAAGCTGGAGAACCATGTCTCTGCTGGGTTGCGCGCGGCTTGATTCCAGATAGCTCAAGTGGCGTTGCGAGACGCCCGCCTCAAGTGCCACATCCAGTTGAGCGCGCTTGCGCAAGCCTCGCCACTGCCGCAGCAGTTGGCCGAAGGGCAACGTTTCACCACGGCGGATGGAGAGGTTCTCGTCACATGTCATGGCGGCAGTATCTCTTCTGAAATGTGCGCATTTCAATGACCTCCCAGGTAATTGTCTTGCTTGCATCGCTGCCGGATCATCTGCAGACGATCAATGCCAAAGACGGAACCAAGCGCCATGCCCCCACTCAAGACCCTTCAACTGCCGCAAGGCCCGGTGCAATACCTTGAGCGTGGCCAAGGGCAGCCCATTGTCTTCGTGCATGGCCTGATGGTTGACAACAGACTATGGCAGCCCATCGTTTCCGAACTCAGCCAAGGCCTGCACTGCATCGCGCCCAACTGGCCGCTGGGCGCACATGCATTGCCCATGTTGCCAACGGCAGACTTGTCTGTCATGGGCATGACCCGTTTGATTGCCGACTTGATGGAGGCGCTTGATCTGCGAGATGTGATTTTGGTCGGCAACGATACGGGTGGAGCCTTGGCGCAGATGGTGTGCGCCCATTTCCCCGAGCGCATCGCCTGCGTCGTGCTGACGACCTGTGACGCCTACGACGTCTTCCCGCCTCCCGCCTTTGCCTTTTTGAAGTGGCTAGGCCATGCCCCTCCGCTGGCATGGCTGATGGCCCAGTTGATGCATCACGTACCTCCGCTCAGGAGATTGCCGTTTTCATTTGGCGGGCTCACAGATGGGCCGCTGGACGACGAACTGATCGAGCACTGGCTCCGGCCCATGCGCATGGACGCCGGTGTGCGACAGGACGTGTGCAAGTTTCTTCGCACACTCTCGAATCGCCACACGCAGGATGCAGGCGATGCCTTGCGCCTTTTCAACAAACCCATCCTGTTGCTTTGGTCGACACGATCGAGGCACTTCCCAAGGCGCTTGGCGGAGCGAATGCAAGGAGCGTGGTCCAACACGGAACTGTGTTGGATCGACAGTGCTGGCGTCTTCTTGAGTCTTGAATGCGCGCAACAGTTGGTCAGCCACATCAAGCGCTTCACCGCAACCGAGGCCAAAGCTCAGAGGGCGGTCACTCTGGCTTAGAGGATGGCCAAGGCTGTGTCAACACATGCTTTCGGAGACGGACCAACGTCGGCTCAAGTACAGGGAGTCTCGTCAATTGAACGGCTGATCCGGGTCGGTAGTTCCAGTTCGCGACTGTCAGATGCGGTCATTCGGAACCGCAACGCATGGCGACTTGATCACCATCAGTCAATGTCAGGTTCCAGCGTGGACCTGACTTACGCCAATGGAAAGCATCCATGTCAGCTTTGGCTTAGGGCCGACGTTCGGTGTCGAATCACCTGCGGCAGCCCTTCTGTCGATCAATTCGAGCGCCAACTCCGCCGGCGAAATCTGGTCCGCGGCCATCGTGACGCGCCCCTGCTCAAAACGCGCTCTTGATGACCCCACCGTCTACGCGAAGGGCCGCGCCGGTTGTTGCCGACGCGAGCGGGCTTGTCACGTAGGCCACGAGCGAGGCCACTTCCTGCGGCGAGGCGAAGCGCCTGATCAGCGAGGTGGGACGCACTTGGTCGAAGAACTCGGCCTCGACCTGCTCAAAGCTCTTGTCGCTAGACCTTGCCATGTCCTCGACAAAGTCGCCAACGCCACGCGACTTGGTGGGGCCAGGCAGCACGCTGTTGACCGTGATGCCCGTGCCAGCCACGGATTCCGCCAGGCCGCGCGACACGGCCAGCTGCGCGGTCTTGGTCATGCCGTAGTGGATCATTTCGGTCGGGATCTGCACGGCGCTTTCGCTTGAGATGAAAATGATCCGCCCCCAGTTCTCGCGTTTCATGTCGGGCAGCACCAGGCGCGCCAGGCGCACGCCGCTGAGGACATTGACGTCAAAAAGGCGTTGCCAGTCTTCATCGGGGATGTCCTCGAAGGGCTTGGGTTCGAAGATGCCGAGGTTGTTGACGAGGATGCTGATGCCGGGATAGCGCCGTACGGCTTCTGCTGCGGCATCGGCCTTGCTCAAGTCGGCCGCATGGCCGTGCACGGTGCCGTGTGTTTCAGCGCGCATGCGTGCCACCGCCTCGTCAACGTTCGCCTGTGTGCGACCGTTGACGATGACCACGGCGCCCTCCTGGGCCAAGGTGCGCGCAATCGCGTAGCCGATGCCGGCAGTGCTGCCGCTCACCAGAGCCAGCTTGCCATTGAGTTGAAGGTCCATGTCGATGCTCCTTGTATCAAGCTGCGAAGCCGCCGTCGATCAGCAGATCGGCGCCCGTGACAAACGCCGCTTCCGGGCCAGCCAGGTAGGCCACCATACCCGCGATCTCATCGGCCTTGCCGTGGCGCGGGATGGCCATCAGGCCATGCATCGTGGTGGCAAAGTCGCCAGACGCCGGGTTCATGTCGGTGTCCACCGGGCCAGGCGCCACGTTGTTGACGGTGATGCCGCGCGGCCCAAGATCGCGGGCCAAGCCCTTGACCAGGCCCACGAGGGCGGACTTGCTCATCGCATACGGGGCGCCACCGGCAAACGGCATCCGCTGCGCGTTGGTGCTGCCAATGTTGATGATCCGGCCGCCGTCCTTCATGTGCCTGGCCGCGGCTTGCGAGGTGACGAACACGGAGCGGATGTTGACGGCCACCGTGCGGTCGAAGTCTTCCAAGGTGAACTGATCCAGCGGCGCCATGGCCAGGAAGCCGGCGCTGTTGACAAGGATGTCCAGGCGACCGAAGCGCTCGGCGACACCGTCGACGGCGCGGGTCAGTGCGGCAGCGTCAGTGGCATCAGCCTTGAGGGCGATGGCGTTGCCGCCTGCGGCCTTGATGTCTTCGACGAGCGCTTCGGCCGCAATGGCCGAAGAGGCGTAACCGATGGCGACGATGGCACCGTCGCGGGCCAGGCGGCGCGCCGTGGCGGCGCCGATGCCACGCGAGCCGCCATGGATGAAGGCGACCTTGTCAGCGAGGGGCTTAGCGGTGGTGGAGTTGACGGTGGTGTTCATGGCATTTCCTTTCGGTGTGGGGTGGTTGATGCGTCTCAGTTTGCGTGCCTCGGCTTGTTTCCGGTAGTCAGTGAATTGATCATTCAGCTTCAACCATTGGTTTAAAATGAAGCCATGTTGACCGAGCTGCGCAGCTACCTCGATGCCTTCATCGCCTCTGCCGATGAAGGCAGCTTCTCCGCCGCCGCTCGCCGCCAGGGGATCACGCCGGCGGCCGTCAGCAAGAGCGTGGGGCAGTTGGAGGCGCGGCTGGGCGTGCGGCTTTTCCAGCGCAGCACTCGCAAGCTCGCGCTGACTACCGATGGCGAGCGGCTGTATGGCCAGGTGCGGCTACCCTGGCGCGAGATCAGCGACGCGCTGACTGACCTGCGCCAGGGCGCGGGCAAACCGGCGGGCACGCTGAAGGTGGCGCTCGCGCACACCGTGGGCCGCGAGTACGTGGTGCCGCTGCTGGGTGAGTTCGTGCGCAGCTACCCGGACGTGGTGCCCGACCTGCATTTCGACAACCGCCAGGTCGACCTCGTGGCGGAGGGCTTCGACGTCGCCATTGGCGGCGGCATCGAGTTGACCGATGCGCTGATCGCACGCGAACTCGCGCGCGTGCGCATCGTGCTGGTGGCCTCGCCCGCCTACCTGAAGGCCAACCGAACGCCCAAGCACCCGCAAGACCTCACACGCCACCTCGGCCTGCTGCGCCGCTCGCTGGCCACCGGGCGACTGGTGCCCTGGGCTTTGAAGAACAGCGCGGGCGAGGAGCTCGTTGCCAGCGTGCGCCCCGTGATGGTGCTGGACGACCCCGAAGCCATGGCACGCGCGGCGGCGACGGGCATGGGCATCGCCATGCTGCCGATGCCGCATGCGCTGCCACTGCTGGAAAGCGGCGCGCTGGTGCGCGTGCTGCGCGATTGGCATGCCGAGTCACGGCCGCTGTCCCTCTACTACACCAGCCGCAAGCTCGTGCCGGCCAAGGTGCGGGTGTTCGTGGACTACATCCTCCAGGAATTCCACGCCAGCGGGCAGGCGGCCCGTTTCGGACAGAAGTAGTGAGGCTGGGCCTTGAACTGCAGGCTCAGGCTTGCGGCGCACCGGCAATCGAGCCAGGGCTTTTGTCGTATGACCGCGAGCGCCGAAACGCGCTCGTGTCCCGCGACCTGCGCATCGTCGGTTGCCGCTGTCGGCCTCGTCATTCTTGCGGTCTACACCCCCGCTGGCACAGTGGTCGGACTCATCGCCAGAATGCTCGGACGCTTCCAACGCAAAGCAGTTGAACGGCAGGTTAGGTCTAAAGCGATGAGCCGTTGATAGTCGACTGACAAGCCGCTTCCTGCCTGAACCGGGCAGTTGCCTTGCCAAATGCGACAAAGCCAGCACCCTCGACAGAGACGCTGGCTTCGTTGTCTACGACTTTAGAAATCTGCGCTCGCAGCACCTCTCCCAGGCAAGCTGTTTACGACTTTATTTGCGTGTTTACGACTTTAATTGCCAAATACAAGTTGTTGTTGGCAATGAAGTTCGTCGAAATCACCGGCGCTAACCCTTTGATTCAAAAGGCATTCTAGATCAGCGCAAAGTTCGTCGAACTTCTCATGAGAGACAGATGCCTGAGGAC
>CANBUA010000013.1 GCA_947372535.1 Burkholderiales bacterium | reverse complement strand
ATTCCGCCAACGGCTCGCGTGGATGTCATTGAACTGCTTCACGCGATCGCAGAGGATGCTCAGTTCGAGGCCCAGGCCGGCGGCAAGTCGGTGCTCATCGATGCGCCGGGGGAGTTTGTGTCTGAGGTGCACGGCGAGTTGATTTATCGAGGGCTGGAGAATGTGATTCGCAACGCTGTGAAGTTCACGTTTGAGGGGGGACAGGTAGAAATCACAGCGCGCGTTTCCGAAGACCAGGCGCAATGGACTTGTACCGTCGAAGACCGTGGGCCCGGTGTGCCTGCCGATATGCTGGACACCATCTTCGAGCCTTTTGCTCGGGTGGCTGGATCCGAAGGCGTGCAGGGTGTGGGGTTGGGCTTGGCCATTTGTCGGCGTGCGATCGCCTTGCACGGCGGGCGCATTGATGCCCAATTGCGCCAAGGCGGTGGGCTGACCTTGACGATGGTTCTGCCGAAGGGCGCCGCTCATTGATAAGGCGGCGCAAACCCATTCGTCTTAGCGCAGTGTGCCGCATCCAGGGCAAACCGACGGGCCTCACGAACATACAAAGCCCAGAGCGAGGCGTTTGGCGACAGTCAGGCTCTTGAACTTTCGTTCACCTTTTACTTGTCTCCAAAGCGCGCAGATTTTCCCCATATCGAGGTCGGTATCAAGCGAGGGGATGGTGGCCGCCTTTGACCCGTTTCAGCCAGTTTGGCTCAAGAGAAGCTGGCCCAAGATCAGCCGTTGGCTGATGTTCTCGAGATCGCTCAAGCGGTCTGCATGCCCATCTTCAATCTTGAAGAGGATCATTTCGTTGATGCCGGCCACGATCGCCAGGACCAATTCGGGGTCCAGGGACGGAAGTGACGGCACCAGCGCGCGTTCCGCGTCATAGGCGGCCAGCAGCACATCCGCAAACTGTTGCAGCACCTCTCGCTTGGCCTTCATGCCTTCCGTACCCAGGTACAGGATGTCGATGTACAGCCGCTTCATCAACGCAGACTGTCCCTGCATGAACGACAGGTAGGCCTTGGCTCCCAACTGGATGCGTTCCAGCGCTGAAAGACCGGGGGCAGCGGAGGCCTCCTTGAGGACGCCCAGCACGCGAGCACTGTTCTCGCGGTACAGCGCCAGGAAGCAATCTTCCTTGTTGGCAAAGTGTTGGTAGAAGGTCCGTTTGGACACGCCGGCCTCTTTCACCACATCGTCGGCGTAGAGCTCGGACAGCGCTCGCTGCTCCAACACCTTGGCCATGCCAGCGATCAGGCGACTGCGCGGTGAAATGCCATCTTTCGTCAAGGACATGAATTCGAGGGAGAAACGCCGAAGCAGTTTCTGAATTATTGCGGTACACTTTTGTACCACTTTTCCTACGTCGTCGCGCCATGGCTTTGAAAAACGTCTCCCCCACATCAACCTGTCATGTTTCCACCCAGGTCGCCATCGTCGGTTCAGGTTTTGGCGGCTTGGCCACGGCCCATTACCTGAAACAGGCGGGTGTCCATGACTTCATCATCCTTGAGCGCGCAAGCGACGTCGGTGGGGTGTGGCGCGACAACAGCTACCCGGGGTGCGCTTGCGATGTGCAGTCCCATCTGTATTCGTTTTCCTTCGCCCCCAACCCGGACTGGAGTCGGTCTTTTTCGCCTCAAGGCGAAATCCTGAGCTACCTGAAACGTTGCGTGCAAGAGTTGGGTCTGATGCCCCACGTGCGCCTGAACCACGACGTCCATCAAGCCACGTGGGATGAGGCCAGCGCCACCTGGTGCATTCAGACCAGCCAGGGTGAAGTGCGCGCTCGGCACCTCGTCGGCGCCTTCGGCTCACTGAGCGACCCTTTGATGCCGAAACTTCCAGGTCTGGAGGCGTTCAAGGGCGAGGTTTTCCATTCGGCCAACTGGCCAAAAAGCTTCAACCCAAAGGGCAAACGCGTCGCCGTCATGGGCACCGGTGCGTCTGCCTTGCAGTTCATTCCGGCCATCCAGCCGGACGTGGCGCAAATGCATGTTTTTCAGCGCACGCCACCGTGGGTCTTGCCTCGCCACGACGGGCCGATTTCGCCGTTCGCGCGGTCGCTGTTTCGCAAGCTGCCCTGGCTGCAAAAACTGGCGCGCGCGCAGGTCTATGTGCATCGCGAAGCCTTGGCCCTGGGCTTCATGCACCCATGGCTCATGGCGCGCACACAAGCCAAGGCGCTCAAGCACATGCATGCAACGGTGAAAGATGCCACCTTGCGCCAAAAGCTGACGCCCGACTACACCTTGGGGTGCAAGCGGATTCTGATCTCGAACACCTACTACCCGGCGCTGGCGCAAGCCAACGTCGAAGTCATCACTGACGGCGTCAAGCAGGTCTTGCCAGATGGCGTCGTCGGGCAGGACGGTGTGCTGAGGCCGGTGGACGCGATCATCTACGGCACTGGTTTCCAGACCAAGGATTTGCCTTTTGCCCACCTGATCCATGATGGAAAGGGCCGCACGCTGGCATCGTCCTGGCAGAGCAGTCCTCAGGCCTACATGGGCACCACGGTGCACGGCTTCCCCAACCTGTATCTGCTGCACGGCCCCAACATCGGGCTGGGCCACACCTCTGTGGTGTACATGCTTGAAGCGCAGGCCCGGCACATCGTGGGTGTCATCAAACTGGCGCAGGCCAAAGGCTACGACGCGGTGGAGCCCACGGCCTTGGCGCAGCAGCGCTTCCTGGCCCGGATCGAAAAAATGATGCGTGGCACCGTGTGGGTGGCCGGCGGTTGCGAGAGTTGGTATCTGGATGACACTGGCCGCAATTCCAGCATCTGGCCGGGCTTCACCTTCAGCTATGCGCAGGCCGCGACCGAAATCGCGGAGAAGGACTATGCATGGCGGCGCCTTGCGTCCACGGCGCCTGCCTCTCGCAGCGCTAAGGCGTCGACATGAAGGCCTCCAAAGCCAGGGGTGGGTTCCTGCGCGTCCTGGACCGGTTGCTGCATGCAGGCGCCCACCAGGCCACGCCAGATGCCTATGCCGTCGATCAACTCTCGCCCTTGCTTCAAGTGCTGCGCAGGCTTCGGCGTTTGGGGCCCAAGAGCCAGTCTGTCGTGGCCATACGCCAGCGCTTTCATGCAGACATGGCTGATTTTCGAGTGGGCTTTGACATCGGCTCCTCGCAAGACTTGTCCATTCCCACCGATCACGGCACGCTGGCGGCCCGGCTTTATCGTCCCAGTTCGCCAGCCAGCCTGGCACCGCTGACGGTGTTCTTCCACGGCGGTGGGTTCATCATGGGCGATCTGGACACCCACGACGATGCTTGCCGTTTGTTGTGTGAGGGCAGCGGCATGCCCTTGCTCGCGGTCGCGTACAGGTTGGCACCAGAGGCGCCGTTTCCTGCCGCGGTGGATGACGCGCTGGCCAGCGCACGTTGGGCGCTCAAGGAGCTTGATGCCCTCGGAGTGACTGGTCTGGCATTGGGCGGAGACAGCGCTGGTGCCAACCTGGCCGCCGTCACGGCGGCCCGCCTCGCCCAGGAGGGGCAGCACGTTGCCGCGCAACTGCTGCTTTACCCGGGAACCGATCTGTCGCAGACATGGCCATCGCATGCACAGTTCGGTACGGGCTACTTTCTTGACCGCACCGAAAGAGACACGTTCTACGGTGCTTACCTGACGGATGTTCAAGCACATGCCGCAGATGTGCGGGTGTCGCCCATGCTGGCCAGCGTGCCATCGAGGATGGCGCCAGCGCTGATCGTCACTGGCGGCTACGACATGCTGAAGGACGAAGGGCAGGCCTATGTACACCACTTGCGGCGTGCAGACACCCCCGTTCAGCACCTGCACTTTCCCCGCCTGGGCCATGCCTTCATCAACCTGGCCAGCGTTCACCGGGAATCGCGCGCAGCGGTGGCGCAAATCGCTCGCCAATGGCGCGCGTTGGCATTGAAATCATCACCAAGGAATTGACCATGAAGCCACAAGGACAGCGCGTGCTGATCACGGGTGCAGCGCGAGGCATTGGCGCAGAGACCGCGCGACAACTCGCCGCGCAAGGTGCGACCCTTGCCCTCGTGGGCCTGGAGGCCGATCGGCTCACCGCCCTCGCGAAGGATCTGGGCCCCCGCCATTGCTGGGCCGAATGCGACGTGACCGATCAGGGCTCGGTGCAGCGTGCCGTGACCGCGGCTCTGGCCCATCTTGGCGGGCTTGATGTGGTGATCGCCAACGCAGGCATTGCCAGCAATGGCACAGTGGCCATCAGCCCTGTCGAAGCCCTCGTCAAAACAGTGGAGGTCAATCTGATCGGCGTCATCCGAACGGTGAGCGCCACCTTGCCTGCCATCACCATCAGCCAAGGCTATTTCTTGCTGGTCTCGTCGGCTGCGGCACTCAAATCCATGCCAGGTACCTCGGCCTACGCCGCCTCCAAGAGCGGGGTGGACCATTTCGCCAACGCCTTGCGCCTGGAGGTGGCCCATAAAGGTGTGGATGTCGGGGTGGTCTACCCCGCGTGGATCGACACCGACCTGGTGCGTGACCAGCGGCGCGAACTGGCCTCGTTCAACGATGCGCTCAAGCAACTGCCCTGGCCATTCAATGTGGTCACGTCGGTGGAGGACTGCTCCAAGTCCATGGTCAACGCCGTGAACCGCAGGCAACGCAAAACCTATGTGCCGGCAGCGCTGGCCCCCGTCGGTGCGATACGTCAGTTGTTCATGAGCCCCCTGTGGGAGTTCTTCGTCAAACGCAAGGCCCGCGTGGCCGTGCCCAAGATCGAGGCAGAAGTCGTGGCGGTGGGCCGCTCTTTTGGCGCTAGCAGCATGGGCCACGCCTTGACCGCCAAGCACAAAGACGACTGACATGACCCACACCCCATTTGAGAACCAGATTGTCTGGATCACCGGGGCCTCTCGCGGCATCGGTGCCGAGTTGGCCATCACGTTTGCAGCGCAAGGTGCTCAACTGATTCTGTCCGCACCCGAGTCCGAGCGCCCTGGCTTGGACAAAACGTTGGCCATGTGCCAAAGCTTCAACGTCGAGGGCCAATCCTGCATCGAGATATTCGACCTCACCGCCAGCGAAGAGGTCGAGCAGGCTTACGCCCGGATCAAGTCAAGCGGATGGCAGGTGGATGTCCTGGTGCACAACGCGGGCATCACGCACCGATCCATGGCCCTTGAAACGAGCCTAGACGTTGATCGCAAGATCATGGCGGTGAACTACTTTGGGCCGCTGCAGCTGACCAAGCTTGTCGCGCCGGACATGATCCGCCGCGGGCGAGGCAGCATCGTGGCCGTGGCCAGCGTGCTGAGCCTGATCGCCACGCCGCATCGCTCGGCCTACATCGCCGCCAAGCATGCCCTGCACGGCTTTTTCGAGGCCCTGCGCACCGAGACCATGGACCAAGGCCTGCACGTGATGCTGGCCTACCCCGGCTTCGTGAACACAGACATTTCGATGCATGCCCTCACTGCACAGGGCGGCACCCATGGCAAGCGGGACCCGGGTCAGTCCAAGGCCATGTCGCCGCAGCGTGTGGCCCAGGCGATTCTCGACGGACTTGCTCAACGCCGGCCCAGGCTGTTGATCGCGGGCAAGGAGGGCTGGCTGGTGCGCCTTCACCGCCTGGCCCCCGGTCTGGTCACGCGCATTGTTCGACGCGTTGCAACCACCTGATTCCCCCGATTTCATCCCCGCGAACCCATGATCAATAAGCCCTTGCTGACAACTGCCGGACTGGCCACGGTCGCCCTCGTCGGCTACCTGCTTTTCTGGCCCACCGGTGTCCAGCCGGTGGCCTGGCAGCCTCTGCCTTCGCCAGGCTACAGCGGCCCCTACGCGCGCAATGAGCGCCTGGCCGATTTGCGCCAGCTGCCACTGACCTCGGGAGTCGGCCCCGAACATGTGGCCCAAGGCCCCGACGGTTTGATGTACACCGCGCTGAACAATGGCCACATCGTGCGCCTTCAGCGCGATGGCAGCCACCTGGAGCAAGTGGCAGACACCGGAGGCCGCGTGTTGGGCTTTGACTTCGACCGCGACGGCAACATCATCGCCGCCGACGCCTACAAGGGCCTGCTTCGCGTGACACCCAGCGGCAAGGTCAGCGTGATCACCGATCGGGTGTCAGACACCGACGCCATCGCCTTCGCCGACGCCGTGGTCGTCGCACCGGATGGGCGCATCTACTTCACCGAGGCCAGCCACCGGTTTCAACCGGGGCCCTGGGGTGACCCGATGGCGGTGAGCCTGGCCGAGATCCTGGAGCAGCGGGGCAACGGGCGGGTGCTGGTGCATGACCCAGCCACGCACACCACGGAGGTCATCGCCACAGGGCTGGTGTTCGCCAACGGCATCGTGCTGGCCGAGGATGGCCAATCGCTGTTGGTGGCGGAAACCGGACGCTACCGCATCTGGCGCATCCCCATGTCGGCCCGGCTGCTTGATGTCCGTTTGCCGGGCAGCACGGCCCGCGTGATCCTGGACAACCTGCCGGCCTTTCCCGACAACCTGACCAAAGGCGAATCGGGCCGCTATTGGGTGGGCCTGCCCAAAGCCCGCAGCGTGCTGGCCGATGCGCTGGCACCCTGGCCCTTCTTGCGCGCGGCGTCATTCCGCCTGCCCCATTTCATGTTGCCGGTGCCCAAGCCCTACGGCCACGCACTGGCCTTCAACGAGCAAGGCCAGATCCTTGCAGACCTTCAAGACCCCAGCGGTCGCTACCCGGAGGTGACTGGCATCACCGAAGTGAAAGGCACGTTGTATGTCCACAGTCTGGTGGCACCAGCGTTTGGCATGCTCAAGGTGGCAGCGGGTGGGCTGCCTAGGTGATGTCAGCCCTTTTCTGACACGGCGTCGTGGCGGCCTTGCATCCATGCTTCAGCCAGTTTGAACTGGTCGTTGCCGGCGTCCGGGTGGGTCACGATGCTGACGTGGTCATAGTCATGCATCGCGCCGCCCCGCTTTGACAGCACGTGGACCCGGGACAGGTGCGGGCCGGACTCCGCACGAAAGCGCTTCACGTCCTCTGGGTTCCCCCGACAAGGATCGTCGATGGCAGCCAGATAAAGGGTGGGCGGCAGCTTGACGTGCTGCGCGGCCCTGCCATAGTCAAAGCCGTCGTCATCGTCCACCCAGCGATCCGCCTCGACCCATGCCTGAATCTGGCGACGCGTCTTGCGGGTCTCATTGTCTGAGCCGATGCGCAGTTGCTTGGCGGGCAAGTAGCCCATCCACCGAGTCACCCGCTTCAGGACCCGGTTCCACATCAGGTCGATTTCTATCTTGCGCTGCATGTTGCGAACCCTCACGCTGCGCTTGGCGGCGAAGTGCACCACGCTGGCCACCTGGGCAATGAGGGCGGGATAACGCAGCAGACAGCTGTTCATCACCACACCGCCCCACGAGTGAGACACCCAGTGCACCTGGCTGGCCTGCGCGTGGTGCAAGACGGCGGCGTGCAGGGCCGGCAGATCGAGGCCAATCATCTCGCTCTGACCATGCCGTGCATGCCGGTCGATGAGCGGCACGCTGCTGCCTTTGCCGCGCAGATCCGCCACAAAAACATCGTATCCGCGCTCGGCCAGCCACGGCGCCAAGCCCTTGCCCGAATGGCTGTAGAAGACCCGCCCGTTGGACATCATGCCGTGCAGCATCAACACCGCCGGGCCGCCACCATCAGGTCGCCTGAACCGGTGCAGGCACAGGCTGGCGTCGACCACGGGAACGGAAATGCGCGTTGCTTGAATCTTCATGGAACTGCTTGGAGCCAAAACAGGCTCGCTGTGTAACTTGAGCCATGTCAAAGCCATATGGTGTTGCGACTGGTACATTTATGTACCACAGATTTGGATTGCAAATCCGGGCACACAGATAGGAGTCTAAGAAGTGCAGACCTACACGGCCATCATCATCGGCAGCGGCTTTGGCGGCATGACCGCCGCTCTCAAGCTTAAACGGCTGGGCATGGACGACTTCCTGATCCTGGAGAGGCGCCACTTTGCTGGGGGTACCTGGTGTCAGAACACTTACCCGGGCGCGGCTGTTGACGTGCCCTCCACCCTGTACTCCTTGTCCGCTGCGCACTTTCCCTGGAAACAGAAACTGGCCGACCAATCGGAGCTGCATACCTACACGGAGCAGGTGATGGCCAAGCACAACTTGCACGCCAAGACCCAACTGGGGGCGACGGTGTCCAAGGTGCAGTGGCAGGAGCAAGATCAATGCTGGCAGGTTGACACCGAAGAGCGCGGAAGCTTCCGTGCGCGCTTCCTGATCAACGCATCGGGCCCTTTGAGCCACGCCAAGATCCCCGACTTTCCCGGCCGGGACACCTTCAAGGGCAAGGCCTTCCACACCAACGGCTGGGACCACAGCTACGACTTGCGCAACAAACGTGTGGCCGTGATCGGAAGTGGGGCCAGCGCCGCGCAGGTGATTCCGGCCATCGTCGACCAGGTCAAACAACTGCATGTGTTCCAGCGCACGCCGCATTGGGTCATGCCTCGCCATGACAAGACCTATTCGTCGTTTGAGCGTTGGCTGATGGGCTTCCCTTCGATCTACAAGTTGGTGCGTGCCACCGTGTACTGGAAGCTCGAAACGCGCGTGATCGGCTTCAAGTACTCCAAGACGCTGCTGAACCTGGTGGCCCGTCGCAAGGCATTGGCGCATTTGAAAAGTCAGGTGAAAGACCCGGCCATGCGCCAGCAACTCACGCCTGATTTCGACATCGGTTGCAAGCGCATCATCCTGTCCGACACCTTTTACCCGGCTCTGACACGCCCCCACACCACGCTGCATCCTCAGGCAGACGGCATCGCCGAGATCACACCGACGGGGATTCGTACCAAGCAGGGCAAGCAGGTCGATCTGGACCTCATCGTCTACGGCACGGGCTATGACGCCACCGACGGAGTCGTGTCCTACCCCATCATCGGCAAGGGCGGGCGCACGGTGGGCGAGCTCTGGCGGGAATTCCCGCGTGCCTACCTGGGCACAACGCTTCCTGGCTTTCCCAATCTTTTTGTCATGACCGGCCCCAACACGGGCATCGGCCACACCTCAGCCATTTTTATCATCGAGGCGCAAATGGAATATGTCGCACGCTGCATTCAGCGCGTGTTGAAGCAAGGCAAACAAAGCATCGAGGTGCTGCCAGAGGCTGAAAGCAGCTACACCACCATGATCCACAGCGAAATGGAGAAGACCGTGTGGAAGTCAGGCGGCTGCCACAGTTGGTACCAGAGCAAGAGTGGCCATGTCATTGCCATGTTTCCCGGCTTCAGCTTCACCTACTGGCGCATGGCGACCTCGTTCAAACCAGCACATCATCGGCTGACGTGAGCGCGGATGGCTGGTCGGATGCCAAGGCAGTTCACCTGAGCACAGGGGCCCTCTTGCCGACCGGGCAGCGCGACCTCAAGCCCGCTCAGGGTGACGGCGGAACGGTCCGGTGTAGAAAATCGATCTGATCGGCAACGACGCGCTCGAAAGCTTGCCCCACGTAGATGTCGAAGTGCCCTTCGGGATAGGTCTTGACCGTGCCGCGCGGAGCCTTGCTCACATGTTTCAGCGTTTGGCGGGAGGGCGCGACGGAATCTTTTTCACACACGCAGAACAGGCTAGGGCACTTCAGCTCGACAGCACGCCGGCCAGGATAGTACGTGAGGATCTGCAGGCCGAAGCGGGCCGCGACTTCATTGGGGACGGGCTTGCCTTGAGACATGATGGCCTTGTAGCCGGGTTCGGCATCGCGGGCGGTCATCAGCGCGGCTGTGTATGGCTTGCCACTGGTTGCCACCATCACAGGCGCGGTGCCGAAGACTGATCCAATCACGTCAAGGACAGCCAGTGCAGAGACCTTCGCCCCGCTGACAGGACCCAGCGCCAGCGTCGAGGCCAAGCCATCCGTGAAAGGACATTGCGATACCACCGCCGCGACCTGGCCGTCCTCCGCGCCGGCAGCGATCACGTGGCCACCACTGAAGGACGTTCCCCAGAGAATGGTTTTGCGCCCATCCACATCCGGCCGACTGCGCACATAGGCGATGGCTGCGTGCCAGTCCTGCAACTGCTTTTTGACGTCCAGCAATTGACGAGGCATTCCCTCGCTGTCACCGAAGTGGCGGTAGTCAAAGACGAGGCATGCGTAGCCGGCTTGGCAGAATCGCTCCGCGAAAGCATCAAGCCGCATGGTGCGTACGGCACCCAGTCCGTGAGCCATCACAATCACTGGCGCGTTGGATGCCTTGGGCAGATAGAGCCAGGCGCGGCACTGAGCCCCCCCCGATGAAAACTGGACGTCAAGTCGGTTCATTGCATGAGGCATTTGCTTTGCTTTCGATAGCTTGAATGTGCGCACAGCGGGGATAATGTCCGCTGATGCGTCTGACAGCGGGTCTCAACGGTGGCCTGTACATGGGCATCGAAGGAGCCGCACTGCGATATTGGACCCACGCCATTGCCCTGCTCGGTCTGACAATACAGCCATGGTTTCGAACACTTCTTCTGCCAACGCCTCTGTTGAAAAACGTGGGAAAGGCCGCCCCCCTCGAACCGCGGCTGAAACCGAGCTCATCCGCAGTCAGATCAAAGTGGCTGCAGCGAAGGCCTTCGCAGAACACGGTTCCTATGGCTTGTCGGTAGAGTTGATTACACAAGCGGGTGCCATCTCGCGCCCCACGTTCTACCGGTACTTCAAGAACACGGACGAGGTCCTCCAACTGATCCTTCAGGAGACCAATGATCGCCTGATAGATCAAGTGGTCTCGGCCATCCGCGAGGCCGACGGGCCATTGCTGAAACTTGAGGCTGGCCTGCTGGCTTGGAGAGCTTGGGGTGAAGAGACAGGCCCGATGCTGCGCGCGATTTTTGGCGAGATGCATGATGCACGATCGCCGGCCGCTGCTCACCGCCAACGGGTTCTGGAGGCCATCGGGATCGAGCTTAATCAAATGGCGCGCAAGCTCGGCCGGGCATCGTTCGACCCACTCCAGGTAGAGACGTTCGTGATTGGTGTCGAGTACCTCGGCTACCGCTTTCACTTTGGTCCTGAAGCGCCGTCCGATGAGTTGTGGCAGCGAACCAGGCAAGCGATGATCAGGTTGGCTTTGGGCTTGCTCGGCGGTCCTATCGAGTGGGCGAATGCGACTCAACTGGCAGCGGTTCTTAACGTGCATGTCTGATGGAACGAATCGACAAGTTGGATGCAGTGCTCATGGGGCGATCTATAAAACAGAGGCCTTGAAGCTTGACACTGTTGGCTGTTTGCACAGGCTCAACTCAAGACATTCGCGCCATCTGTGACATTTATAGTTACATTATTGTAATCTTAAATTGACTTGAAAGGTGACGTCTTGACTCAGCTCGCTGGCGGGGTGGCTGGTAGGTGAGTTGGAAGGCGCCGGTCTCCAAAGTGTTTCCGGTGCTGACGCCCGAACGGGTGGCCAAGGACGTGGTTGCGGCCATCATGTACAGCGTGGCGTGCTCATGAAAACCTGTGGGTTGTGGCATCTAGGCAATGGGGAAGATATGAACGTGACCGTGATTGGAGGCGGGCTCATTGGCACGTCCTGGGCTGCGCTGTTTCTGGCGCATGGCCACCGTGTGTGCATCCATGATGTGGCGCCAGACGTGGCTTCGCGCGTGAACGCGGAGCTCAGGCGCATTCAGCCTTTCATGACGCAGTTGGGGCGCCCTCTGGATCCTGATGGGCCCGGCTTGTCGTTTGAGGCCGATTTGGCCCAGGCCGTGCGTCAAGCGGATGTCGTGCAGGAGTGCGGCCCAGAGCGGTTGACCTTCAAGCAGGCGTTGTGGGCCAAGGTTGAAGCCCACTGCAGGCCTGAAGCATTGCTGCTGTCCTCGAGTTCTGGGATCACCGCAACGATGCAGGCCCGCAAGATGAGCTCTCCGCAGCGGATGCTGGTTGGGCATCCCTTCAACCCCCCGCACCTGGTCCCGCTGGTCGAGGTCGTGCCCGGCAAGCGCACCAGTGAAGACGCCGTTCAGCGCGCCCGTGATTTCTATGCCGGGCTGGGCAAGCGGCCAGTGGTGCTGCGCAAGGAAATCCCTGGCTTTGTGGCCAATCGCATCCAGGCGGCGGTCATACGTGAAAGCGTGTCGCTGGTCAGGCAGGGTGTGGTGTCGGTCGAGGATCTGGACGTCGCCGTCCAGGCTTCGCTGGGCTTGAGATGGGCCACAGGTGGACCATTCAAGTCTGCCCACCTGGGGGGCGGGACGGGCGGCATTGAAGCGTTCTTCAAACAGTTCGCCACGGGCTTGCAGTTGCTGTGGCTCCACATGCGTCTGCGCCCGGTCTTGCTGACGGGGCGCACGCAGCAAGCTTTGATTGACCAGGTGACGCACAGCTACGGGGCGATGACCATCGCCGAGCTGGCGTCCATTCGAGACCAGCAACAAATCGCGTTGCTGCAAGCCCTGAAACAACCAACTGACGGTGAGTGAAACCATGAAAATTCAAGCCAGCGAAGTGGTATTGATCACCGGCTGCGGGTCGGGCATCGGCAAGGCGCTGGCGCGGGCCTTTCATGTGGGCGGGTTCACCGTTTGCGCCACAGCCAGGCGCGTGGACACGATGGATGATTTGGCGCAGGATGGCATTCAAACTTTGGCCCTGGATGTCACCCAGGATGAGGACATTCAGCGGGTGCTGAGCACATTGAACTTGGCAGGACAGCAGGTAGGCACCTTGGTCAACAACGCAGGCTATGGCGCCATGGGGCCGTTGCTGGATGTGCCCGCCAAAGAATGGCAGCGGCAGTTCGATGTCAATGTGTTCGCGCCCATGGCCCTGACACGTGCCGTGTTGCCGGGCATGATCGAGCGCCGTCGTGGCACCGTCGTGAACATCAGCAGTGTTTCTGGCGTCATGCCCACGCCTTTTGCGGGCGCCTATTGCGCCAGCAAGGCGGCCCTGAATGCGGCCTCGGACTCGTTGCGCATGGAGCTGCGGCCTCTGGGCATCAATGTCGTCACGGTTCAACCAGGCGGCATTCAGTCATCATTCGGTGACCGTGCGGCCGATAAGGTCAATCTGGCTTCAGATTCGCCTTATCAGGCGGTCCGATCGGGTGTGCTGGCGCGGGCCAATGAAAGCCAAGAACATGCGACACCTGCGGCCGCTTTTGCCGATGCCCTTGTGCAACAGTTGATGCATCCTCGCCCGCCAGCCGTCATCAGACTTGGCAAAAAAAGTACCCTGATGCCTTTGCTCAAGCAGATGCTGCCAACAGCGCTGCTCGACAGCATTCTGAGCAAGCGCTTTCAGCTGAACCGCTTGTCTCCAGGCAAAGGCCGATGACATGAATTGAAGCTGTCATCGCCGTGTCGGCCAAGGGGCGCGCGGAATACGACCAAACCTTGTTTCTCTCGCCCTTTCATGTGGCGCTATGCCGACTGCTATCGCTTCAGCCAGGTATCTGAGCGGGAATGACCTGAGGGCCGCCAGCGCCTTGGCGTGGTGAAACCTTCGTCCCTTGATGGCGCTACACTTCACCATGCTCAATCGCCTGCGCATTGTCTTGGTCTGTCTGTTGGCCCTGGCCCTTCCGCTACAGGGGTTCGCGGCCGCGACGATGCTGTTTTGCGTGGGTGGCCACCACCATGGGGCTGCTGTACAGGGTGCAGGCTCTGCGGTGGCTAGCGACCATGTTCACCTGCATGCCTCCAGCGTGAATCCGCAGTCGCACGACAAATCGGTGGCCAAACTCGATGGCAAGTGCTCGGCTTGCTCCGCCTGCTGCACGTCGGTGGCGCTTCCCACCACTGTGGTGGATTTCCTGCCTGTGAAGGTTGGCTCGCCGCTGGTGGCCATTGTGGCCAGTTCTTCGGTCGGTTTCGTCACCGACGGTCAAGACCGTCCGCCTCGATCTTTCCTCGCCTGAGTGGCCCCACACGGGCGCATGCGGGTGCGCTCACCTGTTGAGTACTTCGATGTCGCTCGCAAAGCGTTGCCGTCCATTTCTGCGAGGAAAACATGAACAGAGTCATTTTGTGCGACGCGTTCGTCGCCATGCCGCCTGCCCGTTGGGCGGCAATGTCATCTCCTGCTCCCGTGACGTGGCACATCAGGTTGAGGCGCTCTAGTGCCTGGCTGGTCATGGTCACGGCGTCCACGTTCCTGGGAGGCTGTGCCAGTTTCAGTCCAGACGGCGGTTTCGAACCCGTCCAGCAAATCACCCAGCAGCACCTGGGCAAAAACGTGCAGTGGGCCCGATCGAGCGACCAACGTTCGGATCTGGAGGGTCGCGTCGCTGAACTGCTGGCCAGGCCCTTGAGTGTGGATGATGTGGTCCAGATCGCCTTGCTCAACAACCGGGGGCTTCAGGCGTCGTTTGCCGAACTGGGCATTGCCGAATCTGACATGGTCGCTGCAGGCCGCTTGCCCAATCCCAGCATCAGCTTTGCTCGGCTCAAGCGCGGCGGCGAGGTCGAGTTCGAGCGCAGCTTTGGCTTCGACCTGGCACACCTGATCACGATGCCTTTGGCACGCCAGGCAGAAACTCACCGCTTCACGCAGGCAAGGCAACTTGCTGCTCAAGAGGTGCTCGCCTTGGCCTCCGACGTGAGGAAGGCGTATTTCATGGCTGTGGCTGCCGATCAAAGTGTGCTGTACATGGGCCAGGTCCGCCTGGCTGCAGAGGCGGCCGGCGACCTTGCAGGACGCATGGCCCGAGCTGGCAACTGGAGCAAGCTTCAGCAGGCCAGGGAACAGGGCTTCTACGCGGACGCCGTAGTCAACCTGGCCCGCGCCGAACAGGCTCAAGTTGCTGCTCGCGAGCGCCTGACCAGGCTCATGGGCTTGTCGGGCGCGCAGACGGCTTTCCAGTTGCCCGAGCGCCTGCCCGACCTGCCCAAAAGCGCGGACGATTTGCCAGACGTTGAACAAACGGCCATGGCCCAGCGTCTGGACATCCAGGCGGCCAAACAGGGCACCGAACAGCTGGCGCGCAACCTGGGTTTGTCGCGCGCCACACGCTTCATCAACGTGTTGGAAATCGGGGCGGTGAACAACTCGTCGAACGAGCAGCCCACGCAAAGAGGTTTCGAGATCACGCTGGCGCTGCCTCTGTTCGACTGGGGCACGGCGCGAACGGCCAAGGCCGAAGCGCTGTACATGCAGGCCGTCAACCGGACGGCGCAGATGGCGATCGATGCCCGGTCAGAAGTGCGGCAGGCCTACAAGGGTTACCGCAGCCAGTTCGAAGTGGCGCGACATTACCGCGACGAGATCGTCCCGCTCAAGCGGCGCATCGCCGAGGAGAACCAGCTTCGCTACAACGGCATGCTGATCGGCGTCTTCGAGTTGCTGGCCGATGCCCGCTCCCAGATCGAGAGCGTCAATGGCTACATCCAGGCGCTGCGCGATTTCTGGATCGCGCGGTCGGACCTGGACATGGCCTTGACCGGCAAACCTCTGATGTCTTCTGGCTCGGATGCCGGCGGCAACCATTGATTCAAAGGACTTCCCATGCTTTCAAGAAGAAACTTCGTCAGCGGTGCGGGTGCAATCAGCGCGGCCGTGGCCTCTGCCTCCGTCAGCAGGGCTGCCATGGCCGCGCTGCCTGAACCGGTGTTGCAGACCTCGCCCGACACCATGCCGCCTTTGATGCCCTCTACTGGGCGGCCTTACAACGCGGTCGTCACCCTCAATGGCTGGACCTTGCCATGGCGCATGAATCAGGGTGTCAAGGAATTTCACCTGGTGGCCGAGCCTGTCGTGCGCGAAATGGCGCCGGGCTTCAAAGCGCATCTGTGGGGCTACAACGGCCAGTCGCCGGGACCGACCATCGAGGTGGTCGAAGGTGATCGCGTGCGCATCTTCGTGACCAACCGCCTGCCCGAGCGCACCTCCGTGCATTGGCATGGCCAGCGCGTGCCCAATGGCATGGACGGAGTGGCAGGCCTGACGCAGCCGCCCATCGATCCGGGCAAGACCTTCGTCTATGAGTTCGTGGCGCGCAGGCCTGGCACCTTCATGTATCACCCGCACTCAGACGAGATGACGCAGATGGCGATGGGGATGATGGGCTTTTGGGTCACACACCCCAAGGCCAAGCACCCCATGATCGACGACGTGCAGCGGGACTTCTGCTTCCTGCTCAACGCCTACGACATTGATCCGGGCAGTTACACGCCCAAGATCATGACGATGTTGGACTTCAACATCTGGTCTTGGAACAGCCGGGTGTTTCCGGGCATCGATCCGCTGGTGGTGCGCCAGAACGACAAGGTGCGCATCCGCATCGGCAACCTGACAATGACCAACCACCCCATCCACATCCATGGTCACGAGTTCGAGGTCACGGGCACGGATGGTGGCCCCACACCCCGGTCCAGCCGTTGGCCCGAGGTAACGACCGATGTGGCAGTGGGCCAGATGCGCCAGATCGAGTTCATCGCGGACGAGGAAGGCGATTGGGCATTCCATTGCCACAAGGCCCATCACACCATGAATGCCATGGGTCACAACGTGCCGACCATGATCGGTGTGGACCACACGGGGATCGCCCAGAAGATCAACAAGCTGATCCCCGACTACATGGTGATGGGCGAGCAAGGCATGAGCGGCATGTCGGAGATGGACATGCCCCTGCCCGAGAACACGGCGCCGATGATGGGCGGTCAAGGCCCATACGGTTCTGTTGAGATGGGCGGCATGTTCTCAGTGGTCAAGGTCCGCAAGAACCAACCAGCGGGCAACTACAAGGATCCGGGCTGGTATCAGCCGCCCAAAGGTACGGTGGCCTATGAGTTCAAAGGCGCGCTGCCCGATGCCCCGCGCAGCAGCAGCGCAGGTGGCCAACTCACCCCAGCCACCCGCGCGCCGGGCGTGCCCGCCGATGTTGAAGTGCAGGTCCGCAAGCCCGTCGGCGGACATGGCAGCCATTGAAGACTTTGGTGGCCCATCTCACCGCCATTCTTCTTCGGATCGGGTGGCGCATTCAGGATCTGAGGGGTTCACCGAGCAACGGATCCGCTTGATGATTTTGAGGCCGGTCTTGTCGTAGATGCCTTGCTGGGCGATGTCGATGCGGGCCTCACGCAGCATCAAGGTGTACTTGAGCGCGTTTTCCGGGCTGAGGTCCACCATGATGCTGTCGGGGATGGCCGCTTCCGATGCCCGGATCAGCTGCATGATTCGATCGAACTGCGTCAACCAATATTTGCGTGATTTGTCGCCAAAGCCCTCGGGGAATTTGTTGCGGTTGATGACGACCTGGTAAGTCATCATGCCGATCGGAAAGCGTCCGATGCCGCCATTGGCGCCAATGCCCTTCTGGATGTTCAGCGGCTTGTAGGCCAAGGTGGGCGCCACCAGCATGTCGATGTCGCCAGCGATGAAACGCGGTACGCCATTGTTGTAGTTCACCAGCACGGGGACGCCCCCAATGCGCTTGACGAGCATCGACTGGGCCGGGTCATTGTCCAGCACGGAAATCCGTTTGCCGACCAACGCCTCCAGGGTGTTGATGCGGCGGTCGCTGACCATGGGGTAGACCGCGCCGATGGGCAGGATGCCGCCGATTTCATACGGACCGCTGACCATGAGCTGGTTGACCCGCGGCGAGGTGGCCGCGAAGGTCTGCGCCAGGACCCGCATGACCTCATACGTGCCGACCATGTCGACCTTGCCATTGCGGATGATGGTCGTCGACCCCATCGAGTCGATGGAGCCGGTCAGCTTGTTGAAGGGACGCACTCGCACGCCAGTGGCGATCATGGCGTCGCACAGGTCTGCACGGAGGTCATCGGCGGCTTGGGCTTCGTTGCTGTAGACCTTGAGCTCGATCGTGATGCCATGACGCTGCATGGCCACGACATAGTCCTTGGTCATGTTGTAAGCATCGCCGGCTGTGCCCACAATGTCGAACACGCACAGCCGAGGGTTGGCTGCTGCCTGGCTGGTGAGGTGGCCCAACGTCAGTGCAAGCGCCGGGGTCAGTCGAAGCAGGCCTTGGTAAAACTGCATGGTGTATGTCGGTCGGGAAGTGAACAAGATGGGCTGCAAATTTGATTTGCAGAACATTGTTCGCTCCCTTACTGGGTTGTTGTGCCGAGAGGTGCAGTCTCATTGCTCCAACATGCAGAACCAAGGGTTAGCGCCGTCGTTCGAATGAGTGGCGTGGTCAGTTGAGCCAGGGCAGTCAAAGACCCCTGGCCAGGACATCCTGCCCAATTTGGGCCATCACCTGCGCATGGCTGATGCGTGGGGTCCAACCAAGTGCCAAGGCTTTGTCGATGGGGAACTGGTTGTTCCATGCCACCAGATTGAGCGCCTCGCGGGTGACGGGTGGGCGCGTATTGGGCCAGAGACGGCGACACAGCGGCTCGGTGAGTTGCGCGGCCAGATAAGCCAGCCACCGTGGGCATGTCCGGGGCTTGGGGGCCGCCATGAGCGCAGCCAGATCAAGGAAATATTGTCGCCAACTCACATCCAGGCCATCGTGAAAGTTGTACGCCTGGCCCCAGGATTCGGGCGTGCTGGCGGTCAACAGCAGGAAATCGGCCACGTTGTCGACGGCGGTCAGCGCCGCATTGCCATGGCCTCCAGCCACCAGTGCCGGCAGGCCTTGGCGCAGGGCTTTGGCGGCGTCCAACAACCAGGGGCCAGAGCCGGGTCCGATGATGTTGGCGGGCCGCACCACACAGACCCTGCCACCTTGATCTCGAAAGCGCCACGCCAGGGCCTCCTGGCCTTGTTTGGCGCGGCCGTAGGGGCCTTGTGGGCGACCTAATGGCGTGTCCTCCGGGCACGGGCCGCGTTGCAAGGCATCGCCATAAGCGCAGATGCTGGTGGTCAATACCACCGTGGCATCGCCTCGTGCGGCCACGTCAAACACGTGGGCCGTGCCGCCCACGGTGATGCGCTCATGCTCGGCGTAGCTGCCCGCATCGCCGACCAGTGCGGCCAAATGAAAGATGTGGCCGCAGCCTTGCGCCGCACGTGCCACGTCGTCCAGCCGCGTGATGTTGCCACGCACCACGTCGACGAGGTCCAGCCAGCGGGGCGGTATGGACTCGTGCGGCAAGGCCAGCACTCGGACGCGGCAGGCGGTGCGCTGCAAAAGCTGCTCGACCAGCGCGCGGCCAAGGAAACCGCCACCGCCGGTGACCAGCACTTGCTGGCTGATCACGCCATGGTTCAGGCTGCTCATGCGGCGCTCCGGACCTGTCCAAAGCGGGCCTGGCCAAACAGGTGGCTGGCCACATCGCCCGGGAAGGCCCAGAAGGGCGTGCGCTCGCTGGATGTGGCGCAGTTGGGGTAGTCCGGATTGGCCGAGGGGCCGGCCAGGGTTTTTTCCAGCACCATGGAGATGTACTGGTCGTTGCTGCCTTCCAGGGTGTTGCCGTTCAGGATGACTTCCGCGCCGGTGTTGAGCGCATATCGGCGCACGGCATTGATGCGCGATTTGGTGGGCTCGTAAGCATCCACACCCACGCCGTTTTCGCTGGTCACGCGCAAGCCATCGGGCACGCGTGCGGCCATCGAGTGGTTGCCTTGGGTATGCCCCGGCGTGTGGATCAGGGCCAGGCCGGGGCCCAGGCTCAGGCTGTCGTCAAAGCACACCACGCTTTCCGGGGCGATGCCGTCGATCCCGTGCGGGCAGTACCAGTCGGCCTGGATGGGTAGCAGCGCCTGGGTGGATGCCCATTCCTGGCGGTGCACCAGCAAGCGGGCTTTGGGAAAGTATCCGGGCCGGCCAGCGGTGCCCAGCCAGCGCCGCACATCCTGCGTGTGCAGGTGGTCGTAGCTGATGTAGTCCACCTGATCGGCCGTGATGCCGCATTGGGCCAATGCGCTTTCCACCGTGTTGTATTGCGGCGCGAAAACCTTGTTCAGGCCATCGGGTATGCCTGTCGCCAGCCGCTTGAAGAATGGTGTTTCGCGGTTGGCCTGGTGATCACTGGGTGACAGTACCAGGGTGCGCAGCGCCTTGTCGTGGTCCAGGTACTGCACCACGAACAATCGGTTGAGCAAATGCACCAAGGGGAACTTGAAGCCGCGGTGCGCGAACACGCCTGAGAATGCGTAGTAGGTGGGGTAGGGCGCCCGGATCAGGTTGAAGCTGCGGTAGAACAACACAGTAGGTTCGCTCATCATCTGGTCGCGCAGGTCTTGCGCACGGCGGCGCACTTGCCGAAGACGGTCCTGGGGGCTGGCGGCCTCTCGCGCACCGTTGAAGTGGTTCAAGGGCTGCATGCCCTTCGGCAACGAAGGCATCATCATCTGCATGGTCATGGAATGCTGGTCACTTGGAAAGGTATAGGAAAACTTGGTCGGGCATCACTGGCCCGCCATGCGCGCGGTGACAAAACGGTTGACCGCGTCTGGCGAGTGTTTGGACAGCAGGCCGAACAGCCATGACTGCCAGCCCACCGTCGAATGAACGGGCAAGCGATGCGGTGCGGTTTGCGCCAGCCGCCAAACGGCGAGGGCGACGTCATCAGCCGACAGGCGCACGCCCAGCGTCTGGACGGTTTTCATCTTGCTGACCTCGTTGACCACCATGGCGGTGTTGACGAACAACGGCAGGATGTCGACCACGCGGATGCCATGGCTTTGCCATTCGATGTCGAGCGCTTCGGTCAGGCTGCGCACAGCCGCCTTGGTCGCTGAGTAAGTGCTGAGCATCGGTTGGCCATACAGCGCAGAGGCTGAGCACATGTTGATCACGCGGGCACCAGTCGTTTGCCGAAGGTAGGGCAGGGCCGCATGACAGCCGTTGACAACGCCCTTGAGGTTGATGTCGATCAGTCGGTGATGGCGCGCCAAGGCCATGTCTGCGAATGGCCCGGTGACGGCCACGCCGGCGTTGTTGAACAAGACGTTCAACTGGTGTCCGGATGCTTGCCAAAAATCGGCCATGGCTGATGCCCAGTCGTCGGGGCTGGTCACGTCAAGCCGACCAGCCCGGCAGCGCTCGGGACCCAATTGCGCTCTGAGCGCATGCACCGCGGCTTCGTCCACGTCGTACAGGCCGACGAACCAGCCGGCGCTGGCGAACCGCTCGGCCGTGGCCCGACCAATGCCTGCGGCGGCACCGGTGATGAACATGGTGCGCGCGGAGGGACGGAGTATCTGCTGGGTGCTCATGGCATCAGCTTAAGCAGCCAGGGGCAATCCCGTCTTGACCAGCTCGGCCAGAAATTTGACAATTTCGACCATGACAGAGAAGCGCTTCCATTTGCCCCCACGTTGCCATGAGCGAGATGCGGTGCAGGGCATGGTCCCGCTGATGCTGGCAAGGACCTTGGGCACCTACCTTCAGGCCCGAGGGGTGGATCCGAAGGAGGTGCTTCCACGCGATGTGCTGGCGGAGGAGGCCAATCCACTCGGGCGTGTCCCGGCAGAGGACTATTGCCAATGGCTGATCAAGGCGGCTGAGCGCCTGCGGGATCCTCTGTTGGGCCTTCACCTTGGACAAGCCATCCTGCCCGCCCACCTTGGCGCACTCGGGTATGTGTTGCTGGCGTGCGAGAACCTGGGCGCGGCATTGATGCGCATCCGACGTTACCACCGGCTCATCCATGACATCAACCCGATCGAGCACCAGTTGGTCGACGATCACCTGGAGTTGCGTTGGGGCATCTCGCATGGCAAGCCGGGCGCCTTGTTCGATGAGGCGGGCATCACCAGCATCGTTCAGTTCGGCAGAGGGCTGTGCAGCCAGCCCGTGCGCTTGGCGGCAGTGGACTTCGTCAATCCCGTGCCTGCGGATCTTCGGCCTTACACCACGTATTTCGCCTGCCCTGTGCGTTTTGATCAGCCGGTCACGCGACTGGTGTTGCCCCTGTCCAGTCTGGCGGCACCTTTGAGGCGGCCCGACCCTGCTTTGCTGCGCTTGATGGAGGCGCAGGTCGATGCACTCATGGCGCAGTTGCCTGAGGCGGGTGACCTGGCCGAGATGACGCGAAGGGTGGTGACTCACCTGGTCTCCCAAGGCGTGCCGGAGCTGGCCCAAGTGGCGCAAGCGCTGCGCTTGTCACCCCGCGTCTTGTACCGACGGCTGGCCGAGCAAGGGCTTCATTTTCGGGACCTGCGCGAAGCTGCCTTGCTGCAGTTGGCCGAGACGCACCTGCGTGACGAGAGCCTGCCTTTGGCCAAGGTCAGCGTCTTGCTGGGGTACTCGGAGCAAAGTGCGTTTTCGCGAGCCTTCAAGCGGCAATCGGGCTTGTCGCCGCTGCAGTGGCGCAGGCAAAACATCAATTGATGTAGGCCAGCCGGCAAGCTTTGCCGCAAAGCATGCGGCAAAGCGTTGATGCATCAGTGCTTTGGCTCTTGCGGTGGTGGAACGCTCAAGTCCAAGCCGCGGGCTGGTGATTCAAACACCTGGCGATCACCGCGAGGCGAAGAAATCAGTTCTTCAATGATGAAGTGCCCGTAACTCTGAGCCGCGGCGGCGTGAGTGTCGCGCGCAATCTCTGCGACGCGTTGGACCTGCTCATCATCCGGGGCATGAACCACCAGGAAGCTGCAGCCGGCTTCAGCGAAGGCCCGGTGTGCCTTGATCAAGTTCATTTCCTGGCCGATGGTGGCCAGCACCCCGGCTTCCTGAAAGTCTTCTTCCGTCTGGTCGATCATTTCTTGTGGGGTGTAGGCCGTCAGTGCCTCCTGGCCAAACCCTTGATCGCCCAAGGCGGTTTCCGCCGCGAGCAAGTCCTCGTCATTGTGGAAGGCGATCACCACGTGGTTGACGGGTTTGAAGACGCCAAAGGCCTTTGGGCGATTTTGCTTGTCCATGGAAGGCTCCTGTGAGTGTCGGTGATACAGATCCAGCAATCGGGATGCCTGCGGGAAAGCTCGCAGAGCCAGCTTGCCCCTGCTCGGCGATAGTGACAAGTTAACGAAGCACCGAGCGAAATCCGTCACATGTTCGATGAACTGCAGCCGCCAGGCGGTTGGCTTGGCACGGCCGCACCCAGATTAACCCCCCCTCCCGTGGCGCAGCGTGGCTGGCTGTTTGCTCTGATGTCGCGCGCGGCTCGCCGATTTGGCCGTCAACAGATGCCCGACCTCTTTCCGGTGTTTCACATCCATCGGCCGCTGTTCTGGACGTGGCTGCTGTTTGCCTCCCGCCTGATGCCCAATGGCTGTCTACCGGCGCGCGACCGCGAAAAACTCATCCTGCGCACGGCCTGGAACTGCCGCAGCCGCTATGAATGGGGGCAACATGTGGAGATTGGCCTCAAGGCCGGTCTGTGCGATCAAGACATCCTTACGGCGGCCCAAGGCCCCAGGGCCAGCAAGGACCCGCGGGAGCAAGCCCTGCTGCAGGCCTGCGACGAGTTGTGCCAAGGCAGCTTCATCCAGGACAACACCTGGCGCGCTTTGTCCCAATGCCTTGATGACAAAGGCCTGATCGAGGTCAGCATCCTGGTGGGCCATTACCAGATGCTGGCGGGCTTCCTCAACAGCGCGGGCTTGCGCCTGGAGCCGCCACTCGAAGCCTGCCTAGGCGACTTCAACCAGCGCGTTGGGCGGGGCACAGAAGGTGTACGCGCCGCAGCCACTGTGTGAGAATCCTTCTCCCGCTATTTTGCCGATTCAATCCTCATGGATGCTGCCCCGTTCAACCAGGCCGATGAATACGCCATGCGCATCGCCCTGGACCAGGCCCAGAACGCCTGGCTGGCCGGCGAGGTGCCCGTGGGTGCGGTCATCATGCGCGAGGGCCAGGTGATTGCCACTGGCTACAACCGGCCCATCACCACCAACGACCCGACCGCCCATGCTGAGATCGTGGCCCTGCGCCACGCCGCGCAACTGCTGGAGAACTACCGCCTGCCCGATTGCGAGCTCTACGTCACGCTGGAGCCCTGCGCCATGTGCGCGATGGCCTTGCTGCATGCGCGTTTCAAGCGCGTGGTGTTCTCGGCGCACGATCCCAAAACGGGCGTGGCCGGCTCGGTGATCGACCTGTTCGCCCAAACCCAGCTCAACCACCACACCCAGGTGCAGGGTGGTTTGCTGGCCGAACCCAGCAGCCAGATGCTCAAGCAGTTCTTTGCCGAGCGCCGCGCGCAGATCCGCGCCGAGCGCGAGGCCAGCCGGGCCGATGACGAAGCCATTCCCGTGGGCCTGGCCATCGAAACTTCGATCGACCCCTCCGAGCTCTGAGCCTGGTCAATCCCTAGCGTTAGGCCCCTCCATAACGCGGGGGTGAGCTGTCGCGGCGATCCGCAGCCCAGTAGAGTCTTCACCTTGCGTGAAATTAAAGGGGTGCAGGCCATGGGTCATTTGTTCGTCAGAGACAGTCAAGGTGCGGATGTCAAGAAGATCCGCTCGGCACTGGCCCAGCAGCTTGGCGCGGACGCCCAGCTCTACAAAGGCCTGTCCAAGGGCGATGTACTTGATGCCGATGTCGAAGCAGCAGTTCGTCAGTGGCAGGGCGGCACCGGCCTGATCGCCGACGGCATCGTGGGCCCGCGCTGCCTGGTCTTGCTGGGCGTGGCCAAGTTCAAGCCATTGGCGCTGGATCTGGATTTCGAGCGGGTGCGGCGGCTCTTCCCGGCGACGAAGCCGGCCAACGTGGCCCGCTACCTGCCGTATGTCGCGGCGGCGCTGCAAGCCCAAGGCCTCACCGATCGCACGATGATCCTGGCCTGCCTTGGCATCATCCGCGCCGAGAGCGAAGGCTTCGTGCCCATCTCCGAATTTCCATCGCAGTTCAACACGGCATCCGGCCAGGCGCCCTTCAGCGCCTACGAGGAGCCCAAGAAGGCCAAAGCCCTGGGCAATACCAAGCCAGGTGATGGCGCCTGCTACAAGGGCCGCGGTTTCGTCCAACTCACCGGCCGTGGTCACTACCAGCGCCAGGGGCAGGCCTTTGGCGTCGATCTGGTGAATTTCCCGGACCTGGCCAATGCGCCAGAGGTCGCATCCCTGCTGCTGGTGGCCTTCCTCGCCGAGCAGGCCGACGGCGTGCGCGCAGCGGTGGCCAAGGGCGATTTCAAAGCCGCGCGTCAGTTGGTCAATGGTGGGGAGCATGGCGCGGACCGCTTCGCCGAAGTGTTCGCCTTGGCCGATGTGGTCTGGCCCAAGCCACCCTTGACCGAGCGGGTCGCCCTCAAGGCGCTCAAGCCACTCAAGCGGGCAGGGCGCATGGCGACCATGGCCGAGGACCTGTCCGATGATCTCGAGTCAGTCGCCGCTGCCGCCGTGGCAGGCGCCGAAGCCGCGCTGGCCTCGGCCAAGCCAGCCACCCGAGGCCGCCTGGCCCGGCCCCTGACCACGCGCAAGGATGCCGTCGACCTGCGTGACCGTGCCTTCGCCCCAGCGCCCTTCTGCCTGCCGGACGAATTTCCCTCAGCCGATGAAATCAAGACTTTCCTGCCTCGTTACAGCAAGGCAGGCCTGATCCTCGACCAAGGTCAAGAAGGCGCCTGCACCGGCTTCGGCCTGGCCTGCGTCATCAATTACCTGCGCTGGCGCAAAGCGGGCGTGCCTGCCAAGCTCGAATCGGTCAGTGCCCGCATGCTCTACAACTTTGCGCGCCGTTACGACGAATACTCCGGCGAGAACTATGAAGGCTCCAGCTGCCGCGGCGCCATCAAAGGCTGGTTCAACCATGGCGTTTGCCCCGAAGCCGATTGGCCTTACGACAGCGTCCAAGCGGTCGAGCCCAAATATGGTTATGCCGAGCGGGCGTCCGCCAACACCGTCGGGGTCTATTACCGTGTTGATCTGAAATCCGTGACCGATCTGCAAGCCGCCATCCACCAAGTGGGCGCCGTCTACGTGTCGGCCTTCACCCACGTGGGCTGGGACGACGTCGTCTGCGCGACCAAAGGCAAAGCACCAAGCTGCCATGCTGACGTGCCCCTCATCCCCTTCGCTGGTCGGCCTTCGGAAGATGGTGGCCATGCGTTCGCGCTGGTGGGCTTCAATGCCGATGGCTTCATCATCCAGAACTCCTGGGGCAAGACATGGGGCATGGGTGGTTTCGCCGTGCTCAGCTATGCCGACTGGCTGGCCAATGGCATGGACGCCTGGGTGGTGGCCTTGGGCGTGCCAGGCGTGGTTGCCGGGCGTTCGGGCGCGTCCACCACGCGCACGGCTTCGCTGGCTGGCGGCGCCGACACCAGCCGCTGGTGGAGCGAGCGTCAGGCCTATGAGCACAGCATCGTGACCGGCAACGACGGCCGGGTGCGCCGCTACCTCACCGAGGACGAACTCAGCCGCACGCTCTTGCATCAGGCGGCCGGGCTGCCCGACCAATGGTTCCGCTGCAACCCGACCGTCAAGACCAAGCGCCTGGTCATCTATGCGCACGGCGGCTTGAACTCCGAAGGCGCGGCCATCGAACGCGCGCGTGCCATGGGCCGCTACTTCCTGGGCAATGACTGCTATCCCCTGTTCCTGGTCTGGAAGACTGGTTTGTTGGAGTCCATCGGCGACATCATTGGCGAGTGGCATAGCGGCCAGCCTACCCGCACCGCCGGCATGCTTGACTGGGTGATCGAGCAGAACGACTTGATGCTCGAAAAGGGTCTGGGTCGCAAGGTCGTGCGCCCAGTCTGGAGCGAGATGAAGGAGAACGCCGAATTGGCCTTCTCCAGCAGCCGCGGCGGCGACTTGCTCGTGACCGCTTTGCAAAAGCTGATCTCCACCTGGGGCGAGAACCTGGAGATCCACTTGGTGGGCCACTCGGCCGGCTCCATCATCCTGGGCCACATGCTCACGCTGATGGCCCAGCGCGGCCTGGCCGACAAGGTCAGCAGCGTGCACCTGTATGCCCCGGCCTGCTCCGTGCAGTTCGCCAACCGGCACTATGCGCCGCACGCCAAGCTGATGCAAAAGATGGACATCAGCCTCTTGTCGGATCGTGTCGAGAACGATGACAACACCATGTTCGTCTACCGCAAATCGCTGCTGTATTTCGTCTCCAACGCGCTGGAGACCGATCTGCGCACGCCCATCCTGGGCATGGAGAACGTGTTCAAGGACGACTACACCGGCTGGGATGGCGCCTCAAGCACTGGCGAGGCCTTGCGCAATTGGCGCCGTGCCGCCATCGAGGCCGGCCTGGACAAGCGCCTCAAGGTGGTGGATGACGACAAGGTTGAGACCGCGCCGGGCCGCCTGATCCGGGCCGCGCACGGTGCCTTCGACAACGACCTGGCCTTGCTGACGCGCACCCTGGTGTCGATCATCGGGGCGCCCTTGAAGACGCCTGTAGACGATTTGCGCGGGTTCTGAATAAATCCGCCCTTGGCAAACAGCCTGCTGCGGTGCGCAGGCTGGGCTGTTCAACTCAACTCAACGGCGGTGACGCTCGGCCACGTCTTCGGCGAACACCGGGCGCTGTAAAGCCGGGATAGATCGTCCTTCGATGCCCTTGCGGCGCCGGATCTCCTGCACCATCTCCAGGGCGGTTTTGTCACAAACCGGCAAGTCGATGCCGGTGGTGGCCAGCGGCGTGGTGCGCTCGCCCCAGCGGATCAAATGCGAGCACCAGGTCAGGCCCGCGCCAAAGGCCGGCAACAGGATCAGATCGCGCGGCTTGACGGCGCCGGTCTCCACCGCTTCGACCAAGGCCACCGCCACGGTCGCGGCAGACATGTTGCCGTACTTGTGAACCGTCAAAAACACCTTGCTCATGTCGGCGCCAGCGCGCTTGGCCACCGCCTCGATGATGCGCAGGTTGGCTTGGTGTGGCACAACCAAATCCACATCCTTGATGCTGACGCCGCATTTCTCCAGCACCGCGCCGGAAGCCTGGCTCATGCCCTGCACTGCGCGCTTGAAGATGTCCTGGCCTTCAAAATCCCAGAAGTTGTCGCCCAGGACGGCGCCTTGGTTCGTGTACAGCCCGCCAATGCCTCGCAGGCGCAGCGTCTGGCGGGCATCGCCGTAGCAGCCCAGCGATTCGCCGATCACGCCTTCTTCAGCATCGGTGGCTTGCAGCACCACGGCGCCAGCACCATCACCAAACAGCACGGCCACGCCGCGGTTTTCCCAATCCATGAAGCGCGAGATCAGCTCCACGCCCACGACCACCGCATTGCGCACGACGCCGCTGCGGATCATGGCTGTGGCCGTGGTCAAGCCATACAGGAAGCTGGTGCAGGCGGTATTGACGTCGAAACAGGCCGCGTTGTACGCACCGAGCAGCACCTGCAGGCCCGAAGCTTCATTGGGCACGCCTTCATCACCCGTGCAGCCGCCATAGACGATCAGGTCGATGTCGCTGGCCTGCAGGCCAGCGCAAGCGATGGCCCGAGCGGCGGCCACGTGCGCCATCTCATTGCCGCTGACATGCGAAATACGACGTTCGCGCATGCCGGTGCGCTGGACGATCCACTCGTCGGTGGTGTCCATGAAGGTGGCAAGGTCCTGGTTGGTCAGGACGGCGGGGGGCAGGCACTTGCCCCAGCCGGTGATGGCGGCATGACGCATACAGCAGATGTCGACTCAGAAAATCAAAGGATGGGGGCCAAAGTGGCAAGAAGCAAGACGCGCCGGCCGAAAAAAAGGCAGCTTATGCTGCCTTTGCATGATCCGCCAGATCACATACCCGCATAGTTGGGGCCGCCACCGCCTTCAGGCGTGACCCAGACGATGTTCTGCGTGGGATCCTTGATGTCGCAGGTCTTGCAGTGCACGCAGTTCTGGGCGTTGATCTGCAAGCGGTCGGTGTTGTCCTCGTTCTTGACAAACTCGTACACACCGGCAGGGCAGTAGCGCGACTCGGGGCCGGCGTATTTGGCGAGGTTGATGTTGACCGGCACCGACGCATTCTTGAGCGTCAGGTGGGCGGGCTGGTGCTCTTCGTGGTTGGTGTTGGAGACAAACACCGAACTCAGGCGGTCAAACGTGATCTTGCCATCGGGCTTCGGATAGTCGATCTTGGCGCATTCGGACGCAGGCTTGAGGAATGTGTGGTCAGCCGCCGGGTTGGGCAGCGTCCAGGGCGGTGCCTTCAGCCCCAGCCGGGGCAGCAGCCAGTGCTCGACACCGGTCATGATCGAGCCCACGTACAGGCCCTTCTTGAACCAGCTCTTGAAGTTCTTGGCGCCGTTGAGTTCCTCATGCAGCCAGCTCTTCTCAAAAGCCGCCGGGTAGGCGCTCAGCTCGTCGTATTGACGGCCGGCAGTCACGGCTTCAAACGCAGCTTCGGCGCACAGCATGCCGGACTTGATGGCCGCGTGGCTGCCTTTGATGCGCGAGGCGTTCATGTAGCCGGCATCGCAGCCGATCAGGGCGCCGCCAGGGAACACGGTCTTGGGCAGGCTGGGCAGGCCACCGTTGTTGATGGCGCGGGCGCCATAGCTGATGCGCTTGCCGCCTTCGATGTGCTTGAGGATGGCAGGGTGCTTCTTCCAGCGTTGCATTTCTTCGAAGGGGCTCAGCCAAGGGTTCTTGTAGTCCAGGCCGACCACCAGGCCCAAGGTGACCTTGTTGCCTTCGAGGTGGTAGAGGAAGCCGCCACCGAAAGTCTCCGAATCCATCGGCCAGCCGGCAGTGTGGACCACCAAGCCGGGTTGGGCCTTGGCTGGATCGATCTCCCACAGTTCCTTGATGCCGATGCCGAAGCTGGGCGGTGCCTTGCCTTCGTCCAGGTTGAACTTGGCCAGCAACTGGCGGCCCAGGTGGCCGCGTGCGCCTTCGGCGAAGATGGTGTACTTGGCCAGCAGTTCCATGCCCAGCTGGAAGTTGTCGGTGGGCTCGCCCTGCTTGTTGATGCCCAGGTTGCCGGTGGCCACGCCCTTGACGGAGCCGTCGTCGTTGTAGAGCACCTCGGCGGCCGCGAAGCCGGGGAAGATTTCCACGCCCAGGCTTTCGGCCTGTTGGCCCAGCCAGCGCACCACATTGCCCAGGCTGATGACGTAGTTGCCTTCATTGTGGAAGTTGTTGGGCACCAGGGCGTCGGGCGTCTTGAAAGCGCCGGTCTCGCTGGTCATGAACAAGACTTCATCGGCCGTCACGGGCTGGTTCAGGGGCGCGCCCAGCTCCTTCCAGTTGGGGATGAGCTCGGTGATGGCACGTGGGTCCATCACAGCGCCAGACAGGATGTGTGCGCCAGGCTCGGAGCCTTTCTCGAGCACGCAGACTGAGATTTCCTTGCCAGCTTTTTCAGCCAGTTGCTTCAAGCGGATGGCCGTGGCCAGACCGCCGGGGCCAGCGCCGATGATCACGACGTCATATTCCATCGACTCACGCGGGCCGAACTGCTCAAGGATTGCCTGGGGCGTCATCGTTTGTCCTTCAAACAAGGATTGAAATGGGGAGCGGATCTGGGCCGCAAAAAGCGGCTGCCGAACGCAAAACCCAGCATTGTAATTTGTGTCATGCAGACTGGATCAAACCCGATTTTGTCAGAAAAAAGCACGATCGTTCGAAAAACTCGTCAAGGCTGGATTTACAGGGCGCAAGGGCTTTGAATTGCGCTGCACCAATCCGGGCTGCATGCTAAGGTTTGCCCTAGGCCCGCTGGGTTTGACGTCTGCAACGACTAACAAAAACTGGACATCTTTCATGAGCTACAACATCGATCTGTCGGGCCGTGTGGCCCTGATCACCGGCGCCTCGGGCGGCCTGGGCACCCGTTTCGCGCTGACACTGGCCAAGGCA
>CANBUA010000012.1 GCA_947372535.1 Burkholderiales bacterium | reverse complement strand
CGCAGCGCAATCGCGGCAGCACCAATGGTGGCTCAATCAACGCGTCTTAACGCGATCTTGATACCGGCACCACAAAACTTACCGTCATCTTGACACGTTTGTTTTTACGATCTGTCCATCTCATCAAGGAGAGCTTTCATGGACATCGTTTACATCGCGCTAACGGCCACATTCTGGCTATTGCTCGCCGGCATGGCCGTCGGCTGCGCCAAGCTTGGAGGGCCCGCCAAATGACCTGGCTCTACGTCATGGGTAGCGTGGTGTCGGTGGGCCTGCTGGTCTACCTGGTGGCCGCATTGCTGCAACCGGAGAAATTTTCATGAACACGCATGCCTGCTTACTCTTGGCCGCCTTCAGCCTGTCACTTTTGCTGTTGGCGCTGCCCACAGGGCGTTACATCGCCAACGTGATGGAAGGCAAAGTGGGCTTGCTTGGCCGATTCGAAAGCGGCTTGTTCCGCTTATGCGGGATCAAGGGCGACGCGGAGATGGGCTGGTTGCAGTACGCGCTGGCCATCTTGTTGTTCAACGTGATCGGCGTCATCGCCGTCTACGCCTTGCAGCGACTGCAGGTGTGGCTGCCCCTGAACCCTCAAGCCATGGCGAATGTGTCGCCGGATTCGTCGTTCAACACGGCGGTGAGCTTCGTGGCCAACACCAACTGGCAGGGCTACAGCGGTGAGCAAACCATGAGCTACCTGACCCAGATGCTGGGCCTGGCCGTGCAGAACTTCTTGTCTGCGGCGACCGGCATCGTGGTGGTCATCGCCCTCATTCGTGGCTTTGCACGCCATTCCGCCAACAGCATCGGCAATGCCTGGGTTGACCTGACCCGTGTCACGCTGTGGATCCTCTTGCCCATCTCGTTCCTTTACGGCGTCTTCCTGGTGCAGCAAGGCGTGGTGCAGAACTTCGATGCGTACAAGGATGTGCAGACCCTGGAGGTCGTCAAGTTCCAGATCCCCGCAGCCGGTCCGGACGGTCAACCGTTGAAGGATGCCAAGGGCGTACCGGTGATGCAGGACCAGAGCACCGACAAGCAAACGCTCGCCATGGGCCCTGTGGCTTCGCAAGAGGCCATCAAGATGCTGGGCACCAACGGGGGCGGCTTCTTCAATGCCAACTCGGCCCATCCTTTTGAGAACCCGACGGCATTGACGAACTTTGTCCAGATGTTGTCCATCTTCTTGATCCCCGCGGCCCTGTGCTTCACCTTTGGCCGAATGGTTCAGGACCGGCGTCAAGGTTGGGCTGTTTTGGTCTCCATGTCCCTGTTGTTCGTGGCGGGCGCCATTGGGGCCATGAGCTTTGAGCAGCAAGGCAATCCGCGCATCGCAGCCTTGGGCGTTGACCAAAGTGTCAGCTTGACCCAGTCGGGCGGCAACATGGAGGGCAAGGAAACACGCTTTGGCATCGCGGACTCGGCGCTGTTCGCCACCATCACGACCGATGCATCTTGCGGCGCGGTCAATGCCATGCACGACTCATTCACGCCGCTTGGCGGCATGGTGCCTCTGGTGAACATGCAGTTGGGCGAAGTGGTCTTCGGCGGCGTGGGAACGGGCCTGTACGGCATGCTGATTTTCGCGATCCTGGCCGTCTTCATCGCCGGCCTGATGATTGGGCGCACACCTGAATACCTGGGCAAGAAAATCGAAGCCTACGAGATGAAGATGAGTTCAATCGCCATCCTCGTGACGCCATTGCTGGTCTTGCTGGGCACGGCCGTGGCTGTGATGACCGAGGCGGGACGTGCGGGCATCGCCAACCCGGGCGCCCATGGCTTCTCGGAAATCCTGTACGCCCTGACCTCTGCCGCCAACAACAACGGCAGCGCTTTCGCGGGGTTGTCTGCCAACACGCCGTTCTACAACGTGCTCCTGGCGGTGGCGATGTGGTTCGGTCGTTTCGGTGTGATCGTTCCCGTGCTCGCCATCGCCGGTTCGCTGGCCGCCAAAAAGCGCATCGCAGCCACCAGCGGAACCATGCCTACGCATGGCCCGCTCTTCGTCGTGCTGCTGGTTGGCACGGTGTTGCTGGTCGGCTTGCTGAATTACGTTCCCGCCCTGGCCCTGGGTCCTGTGATTGAGCACTTGGTGCTCTGGAAGTGAGTGACATATGACTCGCCAAACATTTACCCTCTTTGACCCTGCGCTGATCAAGCCAGCGGTCGCGGACGCCTTCAAGAAGCTGGACCCCCGCGTCCAGTGGCGCAATCCCGTGATGTTCGTCGTCTATGTCGGCAGCATCATCACCTCGGTGCTCTTTGTCCAGGCCCTTGGGGGCCAGGGCGAGGCGCCAGCAGGCTTCATCCTGGCGGTGGCACTGTGGCTCTGGTTCACCGTGCTGTTCGCCAATTTCGCCGAGGCTTTGGCCGAGGGACGCAGCAAAGCCCAAGCCGCCTCATTGCGCAGCCTCAAGAAAGAGACCTGGGCCAAGAAACTGGAGAACCCGCCACAAGGCCACAAATGGCATCCAATCGAATCGCAAGATCTTCGCAAGGGCGACATGTTGATCGTGCTCGCTGGCGATGTCATCCCCGCCGATGGGGAAGTCACCGAAGGCGTGGCCTCCGTGGATGAAAGCGCCATCACCGGCGAGTCCGCGCCTGTCATCCGGGAATCCGGGGGCGACTTCTCGGCGGTCACGGGCGGAACGCGCGTTCTGTCGGACTGGATCGTCGTCCGGGTCACCGCCAATCCGGGCGAGACCTTTGTGGATCGCATGATCGCGATGGTGGAAAGCGCCAAGCGCCAGAAGACCCCCAACGAGATCGCCCTGACCATCTTGCTGGTGGCGCTGACGATCGTCTTCCTGGCCGTGACAGCCACGCTCCTGCCTTATTCGCTGTTCAGCGTTCAGGTGGCAGGGGGCGGCTCACCGATCACCATCACCGTGCTGATCGCATTGCTGGTCTGCCTGATTCCCACCACCATCGCGGGCTTGCTGTCGGCCATCGGCGTGGCGGGCATGAGCCGCATGATGCAGGCCAACGTCATTGCCACCTCCGGTCGTGCTGTGGAGGCCGCCGGGGACGTCGATGTGCTGCTGTTGGACAAGACTGGCACCATCACCTTGGGCAACCGCCACGCCTCGGCCTTCTTGCCTGCGCCTGGCGTGAAGGACAGCGATTTGGCCGACGCGGCGCAGCTGGCCTCATTGGCAGACGAGACCCCCGAGGGCCGCAGCATCGTGGTGCTGGCCAAACAGAAGTTCAATCTGCGCGAGCGCGACATCCAGTCACTGAACGCCACCTTTGTCCACTTCTCCGCGCAGACGCGCATGAGCGGCGTCGATCTGCCAGTGCTTGTGTCCGAGCAACTGGCCGTGGGTGGCGAGCATGCATCCCCGAAGATGCGGCAGGTGCGCAAGGGCGCTGCCGAGGCCATCCGCAAGCATGTCGAGGCCTTGGGGGGCACATTCCCCGCGCCACTGAACGCGGCCATCGATGAAGTCGCTCGTCGTGGCAGCACCCCGCTGGTGGTCGCTGATGGACTGAAGGTCTTGGGCATCATTGAGCTCAAGGACATCGTCAAGGGCGGCATCAAGGAACGGTTCGCCGAACTGCGCCGCATGGGCATCAAGACCGTGATGGTCACCGGGGACAACCGGCTGACGGCAGCCGCCATCGCGGCCGAGGCTGGCGTGGACGATTTCCTCGCTGAAGCCACACCAGAGCAAAAGCTGGCCTTGATCCGTGAATACCAGGCTGGCGGCAAACTGGTAGCCATGACGGGCGACGGCACCAACGATGCGCCTGCCCTGGCCCAGGCCGACGTGGCCGTGGCCATGAACTCGGGCACGCAAGCCGCCAAAGAGGCCGGCAACATGGTCGACCTGGACAGCAACCCCACCAAGCTGATCGAGGTGGTGGAAACCGGCAAGCAGATGCTGATGACGCGCGGCTCGCTCACCACTTTCAGCATTGCCAATGACATCGCGAAATACTTCGCCATCATCCCGGCGGCCTTTGTCACCACCTATCCGCAGTTGAGTGCGCTCAATGTGATGCAACTTGGCAGTCCCTCATCGGCCATCCTGTCGGCGGTGATTTTCAATGCGCTGATCATCATCTTCCTGATTCCGCTGGCGCTCAATGGCGTGCCCTACCGAGCATTGGGTGCGGCTGTTCTGTTGCGCCGCAACCTGCTCATCTACGGCCTTGGAGGGGTGATCGTTCCCTTCATCGGCATCAAGTTGATCGATCTGATCATCACCGCCACTGGTTTGGTATGACCTGGAGCACACCATGAAAAATATGATTCGCCCCGCCGTGAGCCTGTTCATCGTGCTGACCGTGGTCACCGGTGTCGTCTATCCCCTGGCAGTGACCGGCGTTGCCAAGGCGGCCTTCCCGCACCAGGCGGAGGGCAGCTTGATCGTGAAAGACGGCAAGGCCATCGGTTCATCGCTGATTGGCCAGAACTTCACCGAGCCCAAGTACTTCTGGGGGCGCCCGTCGGCCACGGGCCCGATGCCGTACAACGCCAGCGGCTCAAGCGGCTCGAACCAGGGGCCTCTGAATCCGGCCTTGGTGGACGCGGTCAAGGGCCGAATCGATGCATTGAAGGCTGCAGACCCAGGCAATGCATCGCCCATCCCGATTGATCTCGTGACCGCGTCGGCCAGTGGCCTGGATCCGCACATCAGCGTCGCCGCTGCGCAATACCAGGCAGCCCGGGTGGCACGCGTGCGCGGCCTCTCCGATGACGTGGTTCATGCCGCGGTCACCCGTCACAGCGAAGGTCGTATGTTTGGCCTTCTGGGCGAAGCCCGGGTGAACGTGCTTGAACTCAACCTGGATCTGGACCAGACACCCGCTCACTGAGCAACCAGCAACAGTCGGCACCAGCTCGGCACGCTGCTTAACCTCACCGTCGGTGTGTTGCGACTTGGACGCAGCTTCTCAATAGCAGACAGGAGATGATCGGCGTGCTGCGTCACATCGGAACACCATCATGCTGATCAACTGCGTTGTCTATCAGGAGGGCAAAAAGCTTGCCGACATAGACGTTGAGAAAATCAGCGACTACGTCGAGCGTGATGACTGCTTCGTTTGGGTGGCTCTTCGAGATGCGAGCGACGCAGAGCTATTGACCATGCAGCAGGAGTTCAGCCTGCACGACCTCGCGGTGGAAGACGCGCGGCACGGCCATCAACGCCCCAAGGCCGAGGAGTATGGCGACACCTTGTTCGTGGTCATGCATTGCATCGACCGCGGCCCCATTGATCAACTGTCGGTGGGTGAAGTCAACGTCTTTGTGGGCCGCAACTTCGTGGTCTCCGTTCGGAACCGCAGCGCACAAAGCCTGCTCGGCGTGCGTGAGCGCGCCGAGCGCGAACCCCACCTGCTCATCCACGGCGCGGGCTTCGTGCTATACGCCCTCATGGATGCGGTTGTGGACCGGTATTTCCCGATCATCGATGCCTTGGAGAGCGAGTTGGAAAACATCGAAGCCCAGATTTTCGTGAGAGGCTCAGCCCGCGCGAACATCGAGCAACTCTATGGCTTGAAGCAACGCATCATGACTGTCAAGCATGCCGTCACGCCCTTGATGGAGTCGACCGGCAAACTATGGAGCGGTCGCGTTCCCGCTGTTTGCGAAGGCTCTCGTGAGTATTTTCGAGATGTCTACGATCACCTGATCCGCATCAACGGCACGCTCGATACCCTGCGCGACACCATCGGCACGGCCATCCAGGTGAATCTGTCCATGGTGACCATCGAGGAGTCGGAGACCACCAAGCGGCTGGCCGCATGGGCTGGCATCTTCGGGGTCGCAACCGCCTTCGCCGGTATTTGGGGCATGAACTTCGAGCACATGCCGGAGTTGAAGTGGCAGTATGGCTATCCTTCGGCCATCGGCTTGATCGCGCTGATCTGCGGATTGCTGTATTGGCGTTTCAAACGCGCAGGCTGGCTGTGAAGGGGAATGCCCATGACTGACACACGCCCGGATCCAGACCAGTTGCTTGCGCGCTTGAAGCAGGAGCAGGAGCAGGCAAAGAGGGGGAAGCTGAAGATATTCTTTGGTGCCTCCGCTGGCGTAGGCAAGACCTACGCCATGTTGTCGGCCGCGCGCAGCCTGAAGCAGCAAGGGGTGGGCGTCCTCATCGGTGTCATCGAGACTCATGGCCGCGCAGAGACCGAGGCCTTGGTTGAAGGTTTGGATCGGCTTGCTCTCAAAGAGGTTCTTCACAGAGATCGGACGCTCAAGGAGTTCGATCTGGACGGCGCCTTGACGCGAAAACCCCAGCTCATTCTTGTTGATGAACTGGCGCATTCCAATGCCCCCGGATCACGTCATCCCAAGCGCTGGCAGGATGTCGAGGAGCTGCTGGACGCCGGTATCGACGTTTGGTCGACCATGAATGTGCAGCATCTGGAAAGCCTGAATGATGTGGTCACCGGCATCACGGGTATTCGGGTTTGGGAAACGGTGCCCGACCGCATCTTTGATGAAACAGACGAAGTCGTCATCGTCGATTTGCCGCCCGATGAACTGCTCAAGCGATTGAAGGAAGGCAAGGTCTACTTGCCACAGCAGGCCGAGCGCGCGGTGCGCAATTTCTTTCGCAAAGGCAACCTGATTGCGCTGAGGGAACTGGCGCTTCGCCGTACGGCCGACCGAGTCGATGACGAGATGCTGCAATACCGCAGCACCCTGTCAGTCGCCCCGGTATGGCAAACACGCGAATCCTTGCTGGTGTGCATTGGCCCCGACGAGCGATCCGAGAAACTGGTGAGAGGCGCTGCCCGAATGGCCGCTCAACTGGCCGTGCCCTGGCACTGCATTTATGTTGAAACGCCCAAGTTGCAGCGGCTGTCCGATGCCGCTCGACACAGAATTTTGCGGGTATTGAAGTTGGCCCAGGACGCCGGTGCAACGACAGCCACCTTGGCTGGCAATGTACTGGCCAAAACCATCGTCAAGTACGCGCATGAACACAATTTATCCCGGGTCGTTTTAGGCCGCGACACAAGCCAGAAGACGCCGCATTGGCGCCCGATTCTGGCCGACGCGGTCGGTACGCTTGGCGATGATCTGGACATCATTCAGATCGCCTTGCCCGCCAACGAGCGCGACAGCCGAAAGCCCGGTTTGGCAGAAGGCAAGCAGGACGATGCGACCATGCTGCCCAAGCTGTGGCGCCCGTACATGTGGAGCGCGGCCGTCTGCGCGCTCGTGACACTGTTGATGGCCCCCCTCCACTCTTTGCTGGACACGGCCAACATCGTCATGTTGTTCTTGCTGGCCGTCGTCTTTGTGGCCGTCAGATTCGGGCGGGGGCCCGCCGTCATGGCCGCATTCATGAGCGTGGGGGCCTTCGACTTCTTCTACGTGGCGCCTCGATACGCTTTCAGCGTCAGTGATGCGCAGTACCTGTTGACTTTCGCGGTCATGCTGATCGTGGCCTTGGTGATCGGCCAGTTGACCGCGGGCCTGAAGTTTCAGGCGCGTGTGGCCACGCTGCGTGAAGAGCGGGTAGGCGCCTTGTACAAGATGTCCCGCGATCTGTCCGGTGCCTTGATGGCCGAGCAGATCGCTGAAATTGCCGCAAGGTTTCTGCGCTCCGAGTTCGAAGCCAAGTCAGCGCTCATGATCAGCGATCTGCAGGACCGGGTGATGCCTGCTTTGCAGCAGCCAGATCTGCCCGTCGGCATCGATCTGGGGATTGCACAGTGGGCTTTTGACCATGCCGAGACAGCGGGCTACGGTACGGACACCCTGTCCGGCTCCCCGTTACTCTATGTTCCGCTGAAGGCGCCGATGCGCATTCGGGGGATCATTGTTCTCGAACCCAGGAATCCTGAACGCCTCATGGGGCCAGAGCAGCGCCGCCTGCTCGATACCTGCGCCTCGCTGCTGGCCATTTCACTGGAGCGGGTGCACTACGTCGATGTTGCCCAGAGCACCACCGTGCAAATGGAATCGGAACGCTTGCGTCACTCCTTGCTGGCCGCCATCTCGCATGACCTGCGCACGCCTCTGGCGGCGCTGGTCGGCATGGCGGACACCTTGGCGCTGAGCCGCAAATCCGATGATCCGCAAGGCGAGATGCTGGCATCCATCCGGGAGTCGGCTCTGCGAATGAACGCACAGGTCAACAATCTGCTCGACATGGCGCGCCTGCAATCCGGCCAGGTTCATTTGAACCTGCAATGGCAGCCCCTGGAGGAAGTCGTTGGCAGCGCCTTGCGTTCGATGACGGGTACATTGGAGCCTCGGCGCATCCATGTGGTGCTCCCCAATGACCTGCCTTTGCTGAACATCGATGCGGTCTTGTTTGAACGCGTGCTGTGCAATCTGATCGAGAATGCTGTCAAGTACACCCCGACCGACAGTCCGATCGAGATCAGCGCATCCTCATCAAGTGACAGCGTACGGCTTTGCGTGTCTGATGAAGGCCCCGGTCTGCCGAAAGGGCGCGAAGCCACCATTTTCGAGATGTTCGAGCGCGGCAACAAGGAGGGTGCGACGCCAGGCGTGGGCTTGGGGTTGGCCATTTGCCGCGCCATCGTCGAAGCCCACGGCGGTTCCATCCGTGGCGAAACCCGACCTCAAGGAGGTGCTCGATTCACTGTTGAGCTCCCACGTGGCACACCGCCATCCATCGATGACATCGAAGACTTCAATGAAGCCTGAGAGGGAAACTTCATGAGCGATCCGGCACCCAAGGTTCTCTTGATCGAGGACGAGGAAAAGATCCGACGCTTCGTGCGCCTGGCCTTGGAGCGAGAAGGCTTTGAGGTACACGAAGCGGCCAACGTTGAGCGAGGGTTGATTGAAGCGGGAACCCGCAGACCGGACTTGGTGGTGCTTGATCTGGGCCTGCCAGATGGTGATGGCCTTGACCTGATCCGCGACCTGCGCGCCTGGTCGGATGTGCCCGTCCTGGTGCTTTCCGCCCGCACCGCCGAGCAGGACAAGGTTGGCGCCCTGGATGCAGGGGCGGATGACTACCTGGTCAAGCCATTCAGTGCCGTCGAATTGGTGGCTCGGGTACGCGCGCACCTTCGGCGGCGCACGAGCGGCGTGACCGACGGCAGCACGGTGATCGAATTCTCCGATGTGAAGATCGACCTGGTGCGCCGCACTGTGGAGCGCGCTGGCCAATCTGTGCACCTGACGCCGAACGAATACAGATTGCTGACGCACCTCACGAGTCATCCGCACTGTGTATTGACGCATCGCCAGGTTTTGACTGCGGTATGGGGCTCCAGCCACGCGGAAGACGCGCACTACCTTCGCGTGTACATGGTTCAGCTTCGCAAGAAAATCGAAGCCGATCCTTCCCGCCCTCGCCATCTGATCACCGAAACGGGCGTTGGATACAGATTTGTCCCGTGATGCAAGTCAGGACATTGCAGCGCAAACCAGAGCAGACAAGGATGACTCCATGGCAAACGACATGACGCAGATGATGACCTGGCTGCAGCCACAAGAGATCTTGCTCGATGTGGCGGTGAGCGATCAAGCCGACGCGCTCCAGTTCATCGCGAAATCGGTCGGCCAAGCACATGGACTCGATCCGGGGTCAGTGTTCAGAGCCCTGTTGCGGCGCGAGCAGGCCGCATCGACAGCGCTCGGCGATGGGTTCGCCATTCCCCACACGCGGATAGGCGGCATCGCACGTCCGCTGACACTGTTCGTCCGCACGAAGCGCGGCATCGATTTCCATGCGCCAGATGGCAAACCAGTCTCTGACCTGCTGTGCATCATGGTGCCGCTGGACGGTGATAAGGAAGATCATCTACGCCTGTTGTCGCTGGTCGTGCGCCTTTTCTCAGATCGTGACTTCCGCCGTGGTTTGGACAACGCGCCGGATGCCGCAGCAGCGGAGACACTGTTCCAGGTCGCGATCGCAGGCATCGCGACCGAGGTTCCTTAGGAATACACCGCTGAGCAACAGGCATACCGCGCGCATGAGCACCCCGAACTGGTCCGTCGCGTAGGACTGCTGCATGGCCCGGGGTATCAATCGCCCATGGCGCAGCGAGCGGTGGAGTTGTTGAAGGCTGCCGCCGCGAGTTGGTGATGAGGAAGGGCGGATTCATAGCGCGATCTCCACAGTGATTCACGAGGAATCTGTGGGGTAAATGATTTATCCCACAGAAATCATGCGCTTCACTGAAACCGCTTGCTACCTCATGAGACCAAAATCCACGTCAACCCATACCCCACGCAACCTTACTCAATGTTCTGCACCTGCTCACGCATCTGCTCGATCAGCACTTTCATGCCCACCGAGATCTGCGTCAGCTCTAGTGCCGCCGCCTTGGAGCCCAGGGTGTTGGCCTCGCGGTGCAGCTCCTGGATCAGGAAATCCAACCGCTTGCCCACTTCGCCACCCTTTTTGATCAGGCGCTCGATCTCGTCAAGGTGGGCCTTGAGGCGCTGCAACTCCTCGTCCACGTCGATGCGCAAGGCATACGCAGCGGCCTCGCCCAGCGCGCGCTCCTGCGCCGCCTCGGGCGTCACCACACCGCCAACCGCCGCCAGCGCTTCCTGGTAGCGCTGCAGAAATCGCTCCTGCTGACGTGACACGGCTTGCGGCACCAGCGGCTCGGCCTGCGCCGCCAGCTCACGCAACTGGTTCAGTTTGTCCTTGAGCACGGCGACCATGCGCGCACCCTCGCCCTTGCGGGCATCTTTCAACGCCTCAACGCAACCTTTGACAGCATCCAACGCCGCATCATCGAGCTTGACATTGGGCGCGGCGTTGCGGCACCAGTTCATGATCTCGTTGACTGACAGGGCGCCAGCTTTGGGCAGCCAGTTCTGCACCATGCCCTCCAAGCGGGCCAAGGTGTGCAATTGATCGGGCTGCGGTTGCGGCCAGGCCGTGTCCGAGCCACGCTGGGCCAGCAGCCTAAGCTCGATCTTCCCCCGCTTGAAATGGGCGGCCAGCAAATCGCGAAAGGCTGGCTCCAGCCCCCGGAACTCATCGGGCAGCTTGAAGCTCAAATCCAGGAAACGGCTGTTGACCGAACGAAGCTCGGCCCCCACGCTGCCGCTGGCCGCTTTGCGTGACACAACGGGTGTGTCCGAATCATCAGGGCTTTCACTGGCGTGGTCCGCCACCGACGCCACCACACTGGCGTAGCCGGTCATACTGTAAACTGACATGTCACCTTTCACAGCCGACACAAAACGCGATTATGTCAAAGCCCAAGCCTGCTCCGTTGCCTTCGGGCACCGTCGTGGGGGGCTACCAGGTGATCAAGAAGCTGGCGGCCGGTGGTTTCGGCGTCGTTTACCTCGCTGAAGACCCCGAACGACGCCTGGTAGCGCTCAAGGAATACCTGCCCGCTTCCCTGGCCGAACGCTCGGCCGGTGAATTGATTCCACGCGTCAAGGCCGACAAACAACCGCTCTACCGCTTGGGGCTCAAAAGCTTCTTCGAAGAAGGCCGCTCGCTGGCGCAGATCTCGCATCCCAGCGTGGTCTCGGTGCTCAACTTCTTCCGCGAGAACGAAACCGTCTACATGGTGATGAACTACCTGCAGGGCGACACCCTCCAGGACTTCATCGTCACGGCGCGCGACCTCAAGCGCGACAAAGTTTTCCGGGAATCGACGATTAGGTCACTGTTCGACGAGATCCTGCGTGGACTGCGCATCGTGCACCAGCACAAAATGCTGCACCTGGACATCAAGCCAGCGAACATCTTCATCACCAACGACAACAAAGCCGTGTTGCTCGATTTCGGCGCCGCGCGGGAAGTGCTGTCCAAGGAAGGCAACTTCATCCGCCCCATGTACACGCCCGGTTTTGCTGCGCCCGAGATGTACCGGCGCGATGGCTCGCTCGGCCCCTGGACGGACATCTACGCCATCGGGGCCTGCATTTACGCGTGCATGCAGGGCTATCCGCCCAACGATGCACCGCAACGGCTGGAAAAAGACCGTTTGAGCCTGTCGCTCTCTCGATTGCGCAACGTTTATTCTGACAACCTGCTGGAAGTGACGGAGTGGTGCATGTCCCTGGACCCCCTGGCACGGCCGCAGAGCGTCTTCGCGCTGCAAAAAGAGCTGGCGCGCGAGACCGAGAGACGCTACACCAAACTGAGTTTTTCCGAGCGCGTCAAACTGCAGATTGAAAACCTGAAATCGGGCACAAAAGCATGAGGTTCTCCGTCTACCAGGTCAGCCGCAAGGGCGGTCGCGAAAAGAACGAAGACCGCATGGGCTACTGCTACACGCGGGAGTCCGGCCTGTTCGCGCTCGCCGACGGCATGGGCGGCCACCCCGAGGGCGAAATGGCCTCGCAACTGGCCCTGCAGACCATCGCCGCCCTGTTCCAGCGCGATGCCCGCCCTTCCCTGCCCGACCCCATCCGCTTTTTGCAAGATGCGATCATGGCCGGCCACCATCAACTGCTGCGCTATGCCAGCGAAAAAGGCCTGATGGACACGCCGCGCACGACCATCGTGGCCTGCATCCTCCAGGGCGACATCGCCTACTGGGCCCATTGCGGCGATTCGCGCCTGTACATGGTCCGCGGCGACAAGCTGATCGCCCGCACGCGTGACCATTCCTACTCCGAGTTGCAGGAGTCGCTCTCCACGGTGGTGCCGCTGGTCGAGCGCTACAACCGCAACGTGCTGTTCACCTGCCTGGGCAGCCCGGGCAAGCCGGTGGTCGACACCGCCGGCCCGCTGATGCTGCAAGAGGGCGACCGCATCATGCTGTGCTCGGACGGCATGTGGGGCACCGTCTCGGATGAGACCATCACCCGCCACCTGACTACCCGCGCCATCTCGGACGCCGTGCCCGAACTGGTCGAAGAAGCCCTGCGCCAAGGCGGCGTCAAGTGCGACAACGTCACGGTGCTTTCGGTGGAGTGGGAGTCGGCCAGCAACGAGGCCAAGGCCAGCATCACCACCGATTCCTTGGGCGAGGAGGTCTTTGCCTCCACCATCCAGGCCACGGTCGGCGGCGGCGGGCCCGGCGAGCTGGTCGAGTCCGACGATTTGGACGAGGCCGAGATCGAACGATCCATCCGCGAGATCAACGAGGCCATCCGGCGATCCTCGCAAGCCTCAGGCAAAAAGCCCTGAGCGCCAGAAAGCAGGCCCGCATGGTGCGACTGATCCTGGCGTCCAACAACAGCAAGAAGCTGCGTGAATTGCAGCCCCTGCTGAGCCCGCTCGGCCTGAGCCTGATCACTCAAGGGTCCATCGGCATCCCCGAAGCCCCCGAGCCCCATATCACTTTCGTCGAGAACGCCCTGGCCAAGGCCCGCCATGCCGCCAAGCTGGGGCGCGGGCACGCCATTGCCGACGACTCCGGCCTGTGCGTGCGGGCCTTGGGCGGCATGCCAGGTGTCCGTTCTGCGCGCTATGCCGAAGACGCCGGCCGCCACCCAGCGGGCGTTCCTCGTGAGGCAGCAGATGCGGCCAACAATGCCCTGCTGCTGGAGGCGATGCATGGGCAGACCGAGCGCCAGGCACACTTCACCTGCCTGCTGGTGGCCGTGCGCCACGCCGATGACCCCGAGCCCTTGATCGCCGAAGGCCACTGGGCCGGCTTGCTGCTGGACTCCCCGCAAGGCCAGGAGGGCTTCGGCTACGACCCCTTGCTGTGGCTGCCCATCCATGGCTGCTCGGCGGCCAGCATGTCGCCCGAGCAGAAGAACGCGATCAGCCACCGAGCCCTGGCCTGCCGGCGCATGCGCGAGCTCATGGCCTTGCACTGGGGACTGCACGCTTGATCACTTTGTCGCGGCCGGGCAGCCTGTCAGCGCTGCCCCCTCTTTCTTTGTACGTGCACCTGCCTTGGTGCCTGCAAAAGTGCCCCTATTGCGATTTCAATTCCCACGAAAACCAGGAGAGAGCAGGCGGTGGGTCCCTACCCGAGGCCCGCTACCTCGACGCCCTGATGGCCGACCTCGAATCGGCACTCCCACAAATCTGGGGCCGTCGCATCCACACCATCTTCATCGGCGGAGGCACGCCCAGCTTGTTCTCGCCGGCCAGCATCGACCGCTTGCTGGCCGACATCCGAGCGCGTTTGCCGCTGGAGGCTGGCTGCGAAATCACGCTGGAGGCCAACCCGGGCACCTTCGAAAAAGACCGCTTCAAAGGCTTTCGGGATGCGGGCGTCAACCGCCTGTCCATCGGCGTGCAAAGCTTCGACGATGCCAAGCTCAAGGCCCTGGGCCGGGTGCATAACAGCGACCAGGCCAGAGCGGCCATCGAAGAAGCGCGCCAGGCGTTCGACACCTTCAACATCGACCTGATGTATGCCTTGCCCGGCCAATCCATGGCCGACCTGGACAGCGATGTCCGCCAGGCCCTGGCTTTCGAGCCGCCACACCTGTCGCTCTACCACCTGACCATCGAGCCCAACACGGTCTTCGCCAACCAGCCCCCGCGTGACCTGCCCGACGAGGACACGGCCTTCGACATGCTGGACCACCTCATCGACGCAGCCGAGCGCTCGGGCCTGTCGCGCTATGAGGTCTCGGCCTATGCCCGCCCAGGTCACCAGTGCCAGCACAACCTGAACTACTGGCAGTTCGGCGATTACCTCGGCATCGGCGCGGGCGCCCACGGCAAGATCAGTTTCCCGGACCGGATCATCCGGCAGGTGCGCTGGCGCGAACCTGTCACTTACATGGACAAGGCATTGGCTGGCCAGGCCTGCTCCAACGAGCACGAGATTGCCTTGAAGGCCCGGCCCTTCGAGTACATGCTCAACGCGCTGCGCCTGCGCGGCGGCTTCGAGTTGGCCCGCTTTCAGGAGCGCACTGGCCTGACACCTGCCAGCATCCAGGTCGCACTGGATCAAGCCCAGGCCAAAGGCCTCATCGAGCGTGATCTTCAGAACGTCTGGCCCACCGCCAGGGGCTTCGATTTCCTGAGCGACCTCCAGGGCCTGTTCCTGCACGACTGAGCCATCAGGCCCTCCTGCGGATAGCACGCGCCATGCATCCTGTCAGTTGCCGACATCAACGCCATCAATGCACGCCTGGGTGCCCACACTGGACGGGCCTGACACCCCGTCAGTTTTGCCTCAACGCTCGCTGAGACTGCCTCGCGCGCCGCCAGCTGCTCCTTGCCGCCCCCATGAACAGGGGGGCGGCAATGGAAACACCAATGCTGCATGCCCCGCAAAAAATCAAGAATGTTCAAATGCAGAACATCAACCGCCGCCGCTTCCTTGGTCAAACCGCCCTGCAATGGGCCGCCGCTTGGGGACTGAGCAGCATCCAGTTGAGCAGTCAGGCGGCCGTGCGCACGGGCCAGCGCCTGTATGCGCAGCAATGCCAGCCCCGCCTGCCGCTGTCCGGCCTGGGCCGTGTGCCAGTCATCGTGGTGGGCACCGGCTACGGCAGCGCCGTGACCGCCTTGCGCCTGGCCGAAGCTGGCATCCCGGTGGTGATGATCGAAATGGGCCGCCTGTGGACCCAGCCCGCAAGCGATGGCCAGATTTTCGCCAAGACGCTCAAGCCCGATGGCCGCGCCATGTGGTTCAAGGACAAGACCGAAGCGCCCCTCAAGACCTTCCTCAACCTTGACCTCATCAACCGCAAGATCCCGCGTTACGCCGGCGTGCTCGACCGCATCAACTACGCCGAGATGTCGATCTACACCGGCCGTGGCGTGGGCGGCGGCTCGCTGGTCAACGGTGGCATGGCCGTCACGCCGCAGCGCAGCTATTTCGAGCAAGTGCTGCCCATGGTCGATGCGGACGAGATGTTTGGCCGCTACTTCCCCAAGGCCAATTTGCTGCTGGGCGCCAACACGGTGGACCCGACCTGGTTCGAGAAAGCCGCCTGCTACCGCTACGCCCGCGTCTCGCGCGACCACGCCAACAAGGCCGGCTTCAAAACTGTGTTCGTGCCCAGCGTCTACGACTTCAAGTACATGGCGCAAGAAGAAGCCCAGAAGGTGCCGCGTTCGGCCCTGGCGCAAGAGGTCATCTACGGCAACAACAACGGCAAACTCAGCCTGGACAAGACCTACCTGGCCGACGCCGTGGGCACCGGCCTGGTCACCATCTACACCTTGCAGCAAGTGCGCCGCATCGAGAGCCAGCCCAATGGCGACTACCTGCTGAGCGTGCGTGCCATCGACGCCGACGGCAAGGTGCTGGGCGATGCGCAGATCGCCTGCGGCCACCTCTTCCTGGGCGCTGGCAGCACGGGCACGTCCGAGTTGCTGGTGCGTGCTCGCGAAACCGGCACGCTGCCGCAACTCAACGCCGCTGTGGGCGAAGGCTGGGGGCCCAACGGCAACATCATGGCGGCCCGCACCAACAAGGTCTTCGATACCACGGGCGTGCTGCAATCGACCATGCCGGCCATGGGGATCAACCACTGGGACGATCCCGTCAACCCGGTGTTCGCCGAGATCACGCCCCTGCCCACCGGCTTCGAGAACTGGGTCAGCATGTACCTGGGCATCACCCGCAACCCCGAGCGTGGCCGCTTCACCTACGACCGCGCCAGCGATGGCGTCAATCTCCAGTGGACACGCAGCCAAAACGCCCGCAGCGTGGCTTCGGTCAAGGCGCTGGTGGACCGCATCAACACCCAGCAAGGCACCCACTACCGAGACGATCTGTTCGGCGCTGGCAAGGTCTTCGCCGATGATTTTTGCTACCACCCGCTGGGCGGCTGTGTGCTAGGCCAAGCCACCGACGCCTATGGTCGCGTCAAGGGCTACGAGCGCCTGTATGTCACCGACGGCTCACTCATCCCGGGCTCCATTGGCGTCAACCCCTTCGTGACGATCACGGCCCTGGCCGAACGCAACATCGACCGAGTCCTGGCCGAAGACATCGCCGCCTGACCCTGGGTTCAGGCGGCCTTTTTCTCGTCCCGCAGTTCGCGCCGCAGGATCTTGCCCACGTTGGTCTTGGGCAGGTCATCGCGGAACTCGATGTAGCGCGGGCACTTGTAGCCGGTGAGTTGCTCCTTGCAGTAGCGCACCAGCTCCTCCTCCGTCAAAGCCGCATCCTTCTTGACCACGAAGAGCTTGACGGCCTCGCCCGACTTGGCATCCGGCACACCCACGGCCGCGCACTCCAGCACGCCGGGGTGCAGGTTCACCACCTGTTCCACCTCGTTGGGGTACACATTGAAGCCCGACACCAGGATCATGTCCTTCTTGCGGTCGACGATCTTGATCATGCCCTGCGCGTTCATCACGCCGACATCGCCCGTGCGGAAGAAGCCATCGGCCGTCATGACCTTGGCCGTCTCGTCCGGGCGGCCCCAGTAGCCGGCCATCACCTGCGGGCCGCGCACACTGATCTCGCCAGGCTCACCCTGGGCCACAGGCTGGCCAGCGTCATCCAAGATGGCCACTTCGGTCGACGGCACGGGCAGGCCAATCGAACCGGTGAACTCGGTGCTGTCCAGGCGGTTGACCGTCACCACGGGCGAGGTCTCCGACAAGCCATAACCCTCGACGATGGTGCAGCCCGTGACCTTCTTCCATTTGTCGGCCGTGGCCTGCTGAACCGCCATGCCGCCACCGTTGGACACACTCAGCTTGGAGAAATCGAGCTTGGCAAAATCCGGATGGTTGACCAGGCCGTTGTAGAGCGTGTTGACGGCCGGGAACTCGGTGACCTGCCAGCCCTGCAAGGTCTTGATGAAGCCCGGGATGTCGCGAGGATTGGCGATCAGGATGTTGAGGCTCCCCAGGCGCGCGCCCACCAGGTAGCAGGCCGTCAGGGCGAAGATGTGGTACAGCGGCAAAGCGCACACCACCACCTGCTGGTGATCGGCGCCCAGAGCCTTGCGCGACGGGCTGAACCAGGCTTCGCATTGCAGGATGTTGGCGATCACATTGCGGTGCAGCAGCGTGGCGCCCTTGGACACGCCGGTCGTGCCGCCGGTGTATTGCAGGAAGGCGACGTCGTCCGGCTTGATGCTGGGCGGCGTGAACTTGGCCTGCCGGCCCTTGGCCAGCATGTCGTTGAAGCGCAAGACCTGGCACTGCGGCCCGTTGGGCAGCGAGAACTCGGGCACCATCTTCTTGACATGGCGCACCACGAAATTGACCAGCTTGCCCTTGAGCCACGGCAGCATGTCACCCATGGAGGCCAGCACCACGTGCTTGATGCCGGTGCGTTCGATCACGGCCTGCAGCGTGGGCGCGAAGTTCTCCAGAATGACGATGGCCTGGGCACCCGAATCCTTGAGCTGGTGCTCCAGTTCACGTGGCGTGTACAGCGGGTTCACATTGACCACGACATAGCCAGCGCGCAACACGGCCGCGATCGCCACCATGTACTGCGGCACGTTGGGCATCATCAGCGCGACGCGCGAGCCCTGGGGCAGGCCCAGCGACTGCAACCAGCCCCCCATGACGTTGGACAACTCGTCCAGCGCTCCGAAGGTTACCCGCGCGCCCATGAACGAGGCCGCATCCCGCGAGGCGTACTGCCTGAAGGCCTGATTGAGCAAATCCGCCAACGACGAATAGATCGCCGGGTCGATCTCGTGAGGAACGCCAGGTTGGTAGTTCGCCAGCCAGGGCTTGTCGATCGGCATGTCGGGAATCCTTGAAAGTCGTTGAGGGGATTGATGAGCGCGAGACCACCACCATGTACGCACCATGCATGGGCCATCGCACGATTACATTCATTCTGCAACAATTCGGTGCGCATTTTTGACGGAGGGACGCCACTTGCGGGTAGCCCCTCACGCCAGGGGCCATCTGGCATCAGCCGTTTCCATTTATGATTTGTGGTCCGGGCAGTTGCCCGTGAATGGATGATTCCGCATGAACGCAGGCACTGTTTCCCCCTCCTCTCCCAAGCGCCGCTGGTTCCTCAAGACCGCCCTGGCCGTCGCCGCCGTCGGTGGCGCGCTGGGTGGCAGCATCTGGTGGCAGCGTGGTTTCGACCAGGACAACCTTCACATGACCTCGCACGGCCGCGCCGTGTTCAAGGCCTTGGCCAGCGCCATCGTCGGCCCCATGCTGCCCACGGATCCAGCCAAGCGCGAAGCCACGCTGGACGTGTATCTGACCCGGCTGGGTCAGGCCATCCAGGACATGCCGTCGGCCAAGCGCCTGCAACTGAGCCTGCTGGTCGGCGCTCTGGCCAATGCGCCCACGCGCTACCTGGCCAGCGGCATGTGGACCTCCTGGGAAGACGCCACAGACGCCCAGGTCCTGGCGGCCCTCGATCACCTGCGCACGGCCAATTCCGCCGCACAGCACACCCTTTTCGCGGCCACCCGCGGCATCACGGCGCTGATGTTTTTCTCCACCCCTGAAAACTGGTCCTTGTCGGGTTACCCCGGCCCCATGGTCATATGAGCAAACTACCTGATGTATTCCGTGAAGGCCAGAAAGAACACAACTGGAAGACCTTCAACGGCGAGCAAGGCCTGCCCGAGCAAGTCAGCTGCGACGTGGCCATCGTGGGCTCCGGCGCCGGCGCCGGCATCACGGCTGAGATCCTGACCCGGGCCGGCCTGGACGTCATCCTGATCGAAGAAGGCCCGCTGCGCACCAGCAGCGACTTCAACCAGAAGGAAAGCGAAGCCTATTCACAGCTGTACCAGGAAGGCGCCACGCGCTCGACCATCGACAACAGCATCACCATCCTTCAAGGGCGTTGTGTCGGCGGCACCACGGTCATCAACTGGACCAGCTCCTTCCGCACGCCACCCAGCACCATCAAGTACTGGCAGGACAACTACGGCCTGGGCGACATCACCGAAGCAGGCCTGGCGCCTTACTTCGCACAGGCCGAGCAGCGCCTGGGTGTGGCGCCCTGGGCGGCAGCGCCCAACGCCAACAACGAGCTGCTGCGCACCGGCGCCCACAAGATCAACTTGTCGGCCGATGTCATCCCGCGCAATGTCAAGGGCTGCTGGAACCTCGGCTCCTGCGGCATGGGCTGCCCGACCAATGCCAAGCAGTCGATGCTGATCACCACGATCCCCACGGCACTGACCGCTGGCGCGCGCCTGTACTACCAGACACGCGTCGAATCGCTGGAGATCAAGAACGGCCAGGCCCAGGCCGTGATCTGCTCGGGTGTGCGCCTCAATGGCGACCGCGTCTCCGACAAGTCGATGCGCATCACGGCCAAGCATGTCGTGGTCTCGGGCGGTGCGATCAACTCACCAGCCTTGCTCAAGCGATCCAAGGCGCCTGATCCGCATGACATCCTGGGCACCCGCACCTTCCTGCACCCCGTAGCCTTCTCGACCGGCGTGTTCGACGAGAAGATCGAGGGCTGGACCGGCGCACCGCAAAGCATTTACTCGGATCACTTCATCCACACCATGCCCCACGATGGCCCGATCGGGTTCAAGGTGGAAGCCACCCCCATGCACCCCGGCCTGATGGGCGTGCTCTTTGGTGGCGTGGCGGGCGACTTGGCCGAGCGCTTCAAGAACTACCCGAATGCGCAATTGCTGCTCTCGCTGATGCGCGATGGATTCCACCCTGAGTCCCAGGGTGGCAAGGTCATGCTCAACGTGGACGGCTCACCGCTGCTGACTTACGAGTTGACGCCCTATGTGCTGGACGGCTTCCGCCGCTCCTTGCTGACCATGGCTGAGATTCAGTTCGCCGCTGGCGCGAAAAAAGTGCTGCCGTATCACCAGCAAGGCCACTACTACAACAGCTGGGCCGAAGCCAAGGCCGGCATCAATGCCTTCGACATGAAGCCCTTCCTCACCGGCGCCGGGAGTGCCCACGTGATGGGAGGCTGTCGCATGGGCGGCAGCGAAGCCCTGGGCGTGGTCCGCCCCGACGGGGTGCATTGGCAGTTGAGCAATGTGTCGGTGCACGATGGCTCGATCTTCCCGACCAGCATCGGCGCCAACCCGCAGCTGTCGATCTACGGCACGAGCACCCGCCTGTCCATCCAGCTGGCCAAGCGCCTGACCGGCAAGGACGTCACGCTGGTGTGACCTGGTCGTTCAGGTCATTGGGCTGATCCAGCAAGACCCGCTCGGCTGGCACCGCCTGACCCGACGGCTCTTGCTGCTTTGGCGTTGACGACGCCCGTGCACCCGGGTTGCCGAGACGATAGGCCACCCAACCGACGCAAGCGGCCAGGGCCAAGTGCCGGATGGCATGGCCGCTCAGCCAATGCCCCGTCCATTCATAGATGGGGGCGTCAAACCAATCCACCGTCTGCGCCACCACAAAGCTCAGTTGCGAGCGCATCCAGTCGTTGCGCGTGAGCAAGTGGCCGTGCAGGTTCCAGGCGCCCGTGGCGACGATGGCCATGGGACACAGTTCCAGCCACAACAGCGGCCTGAGATCGCCGAGCCCCCAGGCCTGCAGGCTCCAGAGCCACCACACCCCACCCAAGCATGCAGCCCCCAGCGCCACGGCGATGACAGGCGGCCCGCCGAAACGCGGGTCGATGCGCTCTGCCAGAAAGGCCGAGGCAAATAGCGCACAAGCAGCCGAGCGGGGCACTTGATCCCACACCAAGCTGAGCGCCTCCGGGCGCCAGTGGTAAGCCATGCCCCCCAAGGTGGCGAGCATCTGGCAGCAAAAAAAGGCCGCCCAGACCCCGCGCAGGGATTCCTCGCCAGGCAAGCGCGAGACGCGCCACAACCCCCAGACACCGATCGGCAGCAGCGGCAAGTGGCTCCAGACGTTGGCGCCGTTTGGCGTGTCCAGCAAGCGCCGGGTGTCGGCAAACTGATGCATGTGCGGCACCAGCCCCACCGGCCCCCAGGCGACCAGGCCTGCCGCCCCGGCCAGGGCAATCGCGAACATCAAGGCCATGGTCGCCCGACGCGACAGCACCGGCGACAAGGCCATCAATGAAGCAGCAGCAGAATCAGCCGGAGGAGTCATCTGGGGCGTGGGTGAGCCAAGGGACAACCCAGCCATGGTCCACGACCATAGGCGGGCAAAACAATGCTACCCCCCTAGATTGACAATCACAAGGATGCTTACAAAGCCCGCAGGCATGAAAAAACCCCGCCGAGCCAAACTCTTGCGGGGTTTTGATCGGACGATCCAAGCCTGTTAACCAGGCTCGAATGCCGAGGGCATCACTTGTTGCGAGTGCCGACCACTTCGATTTCGACGCGGCGGTTCTTGGCGCGACCTTCGTCCGTCTTGTTGTCGGCCACAGGTTGGGCTTCGCCCTTGCCTTCGGTGTAGACCTTGGTGGCTTCGACGCCCTTGCCGGTCAGGTAGGACTTGACAGCATCGGCGCGGCGCACGGACAGCTTCTGGTTGTAGGCATCGGAGCCCTTGGAGTCAGTGTGACCCGTGGCGATGATGACTTCCAGGTTCAGGCCCTTGACCTTGTCGGCCAGGTCGTCCAGCTTGGCCTTGCCTTCAGGCTTGAGGGTAGCTTTGTCGAAGTCGAAGAATGCATCGGCGGCGAAGCTGACCTTCTCGACCTGAGGCGCAGCGATCACGGCTGGGGCCGGTGCGGGAGCAGCCATAGGAGCAGGTGCTGGTGCGGGAGCAGGCAGCACGGCAGCCTTGGGAGCGGGCACGCCATCGCAGCCCTGGATGCCGGTGGCGGGCGTCCAGAAGTTGTCGCGCCAGCACAGCTCGTTGGTCCCGTTCTTGACGGCGGTGCCGTCAGTTGCGCGCCAGTTGTCGATGTTTTGAGCCTGGGCAACACCGGCCGTCAAGGCAGCAACAGCGAACAGGGCGGCAACTTTATTCAGTTTATTCATGAGATCCTCACGTGAAGTACGCAGCAACAGCTGCAACGAGCCCCAAAAAATTAAGGGAAAACCCCTGGGGCCAGACACACGAAACATTCTGCCACACGGGGTGAGAGCGTCCAGCGAACATGCGGCACGGCGCTCCTAAAGCCTCGTTTGAGATACACCTTGTTGCTGCAGTGCGACAGACCAGCACCAATTACAATCCTCAGTTGCCCCGCGCACCCCAGAAAACCGCATGACGCCATTCGCCAAGGAAACCCTGCCCATTAGCCTCGAAGAGGAGATGCGGCGTTCGTACCTCGATTACGCCATGAGCGTGATCGTGGGCCGTGCCCTGCCCGATGCCCGTGACGGCCTCAAGCCGGTTCATCGGCGCGTGCTGTTCGCCATGCACGAGCTCAACAACGACTGGAACCGCGCCTACAAGAAGTCGGCCCGCATCGTCGGTGACGTGATCGGTAAATACCACCCGCACGGCGACTCGGCGGTTTACGACACCATCGTGCGGATGGCCCAGGATTTCTCGCTGCGCCACATGCTGGTCGACGGCCAGGGCAATTTCGGCTCGGTGGACGGCGACAACGCCGCCGCCATGCGGTACACCGAAATCCGCCTGTCCAAGATCGCCCACGAGATGCTGGCCGACATCGACAAGGAAACGGTCAACTTCGGCCCGAACTACGACGGCTCCGAGAAAGAGCCGCTGGTGCTGCCGGCCCGCGTGCCCAACCTGCTGATCAATGGCTCGTCGGGCATCGCCGTGGGCATGGCCACGAACATCCCGCCGCACAACCTCAACGAGGTCGTGGACGCCTGCCTGCACTCGCTCAAGAACCCAGATTGCTCCATTGACGAGCTGATGGAAATCATCCCGGCGCCCGATTTCCCGACCGCCGGCATCATCTATGGCCTGTCGGGCGTGCGCGAGGGCTATCGCACTGGCCGCGGCCGCGTGGTCATGCGCGCCAAGGTCCACTTCGAGGACATCGACAAGGGCAGCCGCCAGTCGATCATCGTCGATGAGATCCCTTACCAGGTCAACAAGAAGACCCTGCTCGAGCGCATCGCCGAACTGGTCAACGAGAAAAAGATCGAGGGCATCAGCCACATCCAGGACGAGTCCGACAAGTCCGGCATGCGCGTGGTGATCGACCTCAAGCGCGGTGAAGTGCCCGAGGTGGTGCTCAACAACCTGTACAAGCAGACGCAGCTGCAGGACACCTTCGGCATCAACATGGTGGCCCTGATCGACGGGCAACCCAAGCTGTGCAACCTCAAGACGCTGATCCAGGTCTTCCTGGAGCACCGCCGCGAAGTCGTGACGCGCCGCACGGTGTTCGAGCTGCGCAAGGCGCGTGAGCGCGGCCATGTGCTTGAAGGCCTGGCCGTGGCGCTGGCCAACATCGACGAGTTCATCGAGACCATCAAGAGCTCGCCGACGCCGCCCGTGGCCAAGGCCGCGCTGATGAGCAAAAGCTGGGATTCATCCATGGTGCGCGAGATGCTCGCCCGTACCCAGGGTGACCCCAAGGACTACCGCCCCGAAGGCCTGGAGCTGCAGTACGGCATGCAGCCCGATGGCCTCTACCGCCTGTCCGACGACCAGGCTGGCGAGATCCTGCAGATGCGTCTGCAACGCCTGACCGGACTGGAGCAGGACAAGATCCTGGGCGAATACCGCGACGTGATGGCGCAGATCGCTGATTTGCTGGACATCCTGGCCAAGCCCGAGCGCGTGTCTTTCATCATCTCGGAAGAACTGCTGGCCATCCGCCAGGAGTTCGGTCAGACCAAGCTGGGCGCACGCCGCAGCCAGATCGAGCACAACGCGCTGGAGCTGGGCACCGAAGACCTGATCACCCCGACCGACATGGTGGTGACGCTCTCGCACACCGGCTACATCAAGAGCCAGCCCCTGAGCGAATACCGCGCGCAAAAGCGCGGCGGACGCGGCAAGCAAGCCACGGCCACGAAGGAAGACGACTGGATCGACCAGCTCTTCATCGCCAACACGCACGATTACATCCTGTGCTTCAGCAACCGGGGCCGCGTCTACTGGATCAAGGTCTGGGAAGTGCCGCAGGGCTCGCGCAATTCGCGCGGCAAGCCCATGGTCAACATGTTCCCCCTTGAAAAAGACGAGAAGATCAACGTGGTGCTGCCGCTGACCGGCGAGTTCCGCAGCTTCCCTGAAGATCACTATGTGTTCATGGCCACGCGCCTGGGCACCGTCAAAAAGACCCCGCTGACCGATTTCAGCAACCCGCGCAAGGCCGGCATCATCGCCGTGGGCCTGGACGATGGGGACATCCTCGTGGGCGCCGCCCTGACCGACGGCAAGCACGACGTGATGCTGTTCTCTGACGGCGGCAAGGCCGTGCGCTTCGATGAAGACGACGTGCGCGCCGTGGGCCGCAGCGCCCGGGGCGTGCGCGGCATGGCCCTGGACGAAGGCCAGAGCGTGATCGCCATGCTCGTGGCCGAGGACGAAACGCAAAGCGTGCTGACCGCCACCGAGAATGGCTACGGCAAACGCACCAGCATCGTCGAGTACACCCGCCACGGCCGCGGCACCAAGGGCATGATCGCCATCCAGCAAACCGAGCGCAATGGCAAGGTGGTCGCGGCCACCCTGGTGCGTCCGGAAGACGAGATCATGCTGATCACCGACAAGGGCGTGCTGGTGCGCACCCGGGTGTCTGAGATCCGTGAGCTGGGTCGCGCCACACAAGGCGTGACGCTGATGGCCTTGGATGAAGGCGCCAAAATGATCGGCCTGCAACGCATTGTCGAAAACGATGCCAACCCAGATGCCGCCGGCCACGATGAAGCAGGCGTCGACGACAACGCCGCCCCTGAAGACACCGCTGACGGCAACCCCGACAGCGGAACCTAATGCCCGCTGAGAGCAACCAAGATCCACTGGCCCGCACCACGCAGGCCCCTAACCAGGACAAGACGATGATGACGACATTCAAGCAATCCCTGTGGACCACCCTGTTGGCCTCGACCCTGGCCCTGGCCGCCACCGCCGCCCAGGCCGCCGACACCAAGAAGGAACTGGTTCAAAAACTGCTGAACATCCAGCAGTCTTCCCTGGAAACCACGGCGCGTGGCCTGGCCGAAACGCCAGCTCGCCAACTGGTGGCGGCAGCTCAGCCCATCCTGGCCCAGGGTGTGCCCCCCGAAAAGCGCGAAGCCACAGCCAAGGCCCTGGATGCTGAAATCAAGAAGTACCTCGACGCCGCCCTGCCCGTGGTGCGCATGGTGACCATCAAAGACAGCCAGACTGTTGTCGCCCCCCTGTTCGACGAGAAGTTCACCGAAGACGAACTTCGTCAACTGGTGACCATGCTCGAATCGCCCGTGCTCAAGAAGTACCAGACCCTGCTGCCCGACATGAGCAAGGCACTGATCGACAAGGTGGTTGAAGACGCACGCCCTCAGGTTGATCCCAAGCTGCAAGCCACGCAGGAAGCCATCCGCAAGATCCTGGACGATGCCACCGGCGGCAAGCTGAGCCAAGGCAACAAGCCTGCCCCAGCGGCGGCGCCAGCCAAGGGCAAGAAGTAAGCTTTTCCTTTCTCTGATCGAGCAGGTCCGGACCCGGTATGACACGTCCTTTCAACTTTGCGCCCGGCCCGGCCGCCCTGCCCGAAGAGGTGCTTCAGCAAGCCGCCAACGAGATGCTCGACTGGCGCGGCTCGGGCATGAGCGTGATGGAGATGAGCCACCGCGGCAAGGACTTCATCTCGATCGCCCAGCAGGCTGAAGCCGACCTGCGCCAGATCCTGGCGATCCCGGCGCACTTCAAGGTGCTGTTCATGCAGGGCGGCGCGATCGCCGAGAACGCCATCCTGCCGATGAACCTGTCGCGTGGTGGGCGTGCGGACTATGTGGTGACGGGCTCCTGGTCCGAAAAATCGCAGAAGGAAGCGCGCAAGTACTGCGAGGTGAACATCGCCTCCAGCAACGCCGCTTCTCGCTACACGGCCCTGCCCGATTACGGCAGTTGGCAGCTGAGCGCGGATGCGGCCTATGTGCATGTGTGCGGCAACGAAACCGTCGATGGCATCGAGCTGCACGAATTGCCCGACCTGAAGGCCCTGGGCAGCAACGCGCCCCTGGTGGTCGATTGCTCCTCCAACGTGGCCTCGCGCCCCATCGACTGGACGCGCGTGGGCGTCGCCTACGGCGGCGCGCAGAAAAACATCGGCCCGGCCGGCCTGACCCTGGTCATCATCCGTGAAGACCTGCTGGGCCAGGCCTTGCCGATCACCCCAACCGCGTTTGACTACAAGGTGGTGGCCGACAACGACTCCATGTACAACACGCCCCCCACCTACGCCATCTATTTGGCCGGGTTGGTGTTCCAGTGGATCCTGCGTCAGCGTGAAGGCGATCTGAGCGGTCTGGCCGCCATCGAAGCGCGCAGCGTGACCAAGTCGTCCATGCTGTACGACTACCTGGATGCCTCGGGTTTCTACACCAACAAGGTGGCAGTGCACGGGCGCTCGCGCATGAACGTGCCCTTCTTCCTGCCTTCTGACGACCTGAACGAGGTGTTCCTCGATGGCGCCAAGGCCCGGGGCTTGCTTCAACTGAAGGGACACAAGAGCGTGGGCGGCATGCGCGCCTCGATCTACAACGCCATGCCCGTGGCCGGTGTCGCTGCCCTGATCGACTACCTCAAGGACTTTGCGCAATCCCATGGCTGAGCCACACGCCCCTGGCAGTCACGCACCCATTGATGCACGTCCGGTTGACGAGCAACTGGCGGACCTGCGCGTGCGCATCGATGGCGTGGACAAGCAGTTGCTGACACTGTTGAACGAGCGCGCGCAACTGGCCCAAGCCGTGGGTGAGGTCAAAAAAATCGATGGCTCGCCCGTGTTTCGCCCGGACCGCGAGGCTCAGGTCATCGAAGGGCTGAAGCAACACAACCCCGGCCCGGTGCTGCCCGAGAGCATCGCTCCGATCTGGCGCGAGATCATGTCGGCCTGCCGGTCGCTGGAAGCCCGTCAGCGCGTCGCTTTTTTGGGCCCCATCGGCACCTTCAGCGAGCAGGCGGCCTTGAATTATTTCGGCTCGTCCATCGACCCGGTGGTCTGCGCCAACATCGACGAGGTGTTCCGCGCCACGGTGGCCGGCTCGGCCGACTTCGGCGTGATCCCGGTCGAGAACTCCACCGAAGGCGTCGTGGCGCGTTCGCTGGACCTGCTGCTGCAATCGTCCCTGACCATCATCGGCGAGACCTCGCTGCTGGTCACGCACAACCTGCTGCGCAAGACGACCACGCGCGAAGGCATCCAGGCGGTGGTGGCTCATCCGCAGGCCTTGGCCCAATGCCAGGCTTGGCTGAGCCAGCACCTGCCCCACGCCGAACGCCGGCCCGTCTCCAGCAATGCCGAAGGCGCCCGCCTGGCCGGTGAGGATGCCTCATTGGCCGCGCTGGCCAGCCTGCGTGCCGCTACACAATATGGTCTGCACGTCGTCCAGGCGGCGGTGCAAGACGAGGCCCACAACCGCACCCGTTTTGTCGTGGTGACACCGACCGATCGCCACCCGCCTTCCCAGCCCACTGGGCGCGATTGCACGAGCCTGATCGTCTCGGTGGACAACCGTCCCGGCGCCGTGCACGACATGCTCGTGCCCTTGAAGCAGCACGGTGTGTCCATGACGCGCTTCGAATCCCGCCCCGCCCGTTCGGGCCAATGGGAGTACGTGTTCTTCGTGGACCTGGCCGGCCACCCGCAGGAGGCCAATGTGGCCGCCGCGCTGCAAGCCTTGAAAGCGCAGAGTAGCTTCTTCAAACTGCTGGGCGCCTTTCCGCTCGATGCGCATTGATTCAAAGGCCTGAGTGATGTTCAAGCAACTCGGTCTGATCGGATGCGGCCTGATGGGCGGCTCCTTTGCCCTGGCCTTGAAAAAGGCGGGCCTGGTACGCCGCGTCGTGGGCTACAGCAAATCGCCCTCCACGGTCGAGAAAGCGCGCCGCCTGGGCGTGATCGACGTGGCGGCCGAATCGGCGCTGCTGGCGGTCTCCGGATCGGACATCGTCATCATCGCCGTGCCAGTCTCGGCCACCGAAAACACCTTCCGCGCCATCCGCCACCTGGTCGATCCGGGCGTGCTGTTCATGGACGTGGGCTCGACCAAGCGTGACGTGGTCGATGCGGCACGGCGCGTGCTGAAGGAGCGCCTGCCCTCCTTCGTGCCCGCCCACCCCATCGCAGGGCGGGAAGTGGCCGGCATCGAGCATGCCGATGCCCAGCTCTACCTGGGCCGCAAGGTCATCCTGACACCCTTGGCGCAAACCGATCCCATCCTGGTGCAAAAGGCCACGGACGTGTGGGCGGCCATCGGCTGCCAGGTGCTCAAGATGTCGCCAGAGAACCATGACGCAGCCTTTGCCGCCGTCAGCCACCTGCCGCACTTGATTGCCTTTGCCTACCTCAACGCCATGAACCAGCAGCCGGCGGGCAAGGAGTTCCTGTCACTGGCTGGCCCCGGTTTCCGCGATTTCAGCCGCATCGCTGCCAGCGATCCCACGGTCTGGCGCGACATCCTGCTGGCCAACCGCGAAGAGGTGCTCAAACAATCCGAGGCCTTCCGCGCCGCACTGGATGCCATGGAGTGCAGCATGCGCGACTGGAGCAGCGAAGCCCTGCAGCAGCAGATCACCTCGGCCTCGGACGCGCGCACCCAGTGGACCCTTCAGTCGCAGGGGCCGGCCGCCGGGGGCAAACCCCCAGGTTCGCGTTAAGCTCTTCCCCGATGGGCCCGTGACCGCGGGCCAGCCTCCTTGCGCGCCACCCGGTGCCTCAGCGTTCAGCCATGTACACGACAGCCTTCCTCGACCTGCCCCCTTTGCTTGACGCCTCGGGCACGGTCCGCCTGCCCGGCTCCAAGAGCATCTCCAACCGCGTGCTGCTGCTGGCCGGCCTGAGCGCCGGCACCACCCGCGTGCATGACCTGCTGGCCTCGGACGACACGCGCGTGATGCTGGACGCGCTGCGTACCCTGGGCTGCACCATTCAGCACGATGGCGAGGTGCTGGAGATCACCGGCCTGGCGGGTCAGCCCACCGTGCAGAACGCCCAGTTGTTCTTGGGCAATGCGGGCACGGCGATGCGTCCGCTGACGGCCGCCCTGGCGCTGCTGTCGGCCACCCATGGCGGCACCTTCGAACTCAGCGGCGTGCCGCGCATGCACGAGCGCCCCATCGGAGATTTGATCGATGCACTGCGCCCGCTGGGCTGCCACATCGAATGTGTCGGCCAGGAGGGCTACCCGCCCCTGCGCCTGGCTGGTGGCCACCTCAAGCTGGACCAACCCATCAAGGTGCGAGGCGATGTCTCCAGCCAGTTCCTCACCGCCTTGCTGCTGGCGCTGCCGCTGGTCTCGCAACAGCAAGCCCTGATCATCGACGTCGAAGGCGAGCTGATCTCCAAGCCTTACATCGAGATCACGCTCAACCTGTTGGCCCGCTTTGGCATCACCGTGCAACGCGAAGGCTGGGAACGCTTCATCATTCCGCAGGGCAGCCGTTACCAGTCGCCCGGCCAGATCCACATCGAGGCAGATGCGTCGTCGGCGTCTTACTTCATCGCCCTGGGCGCGATCGCCGGGCAGGACCAGCCGGTGCGCATTGAAGGCGTGGGCAAGAACTCCATCCAGGGCGACATTCGCTTCATCGAGGCGGCCAAGGCCATGGGCGCCCGCATCAAGGGTGGCCCCAACTGGCTGGAAATCAGCCGGGGCCACTGGCCGCTCAAAGCCGTGGACATGGACTGCAACCACATCCCCGATGCGGCCATGACCCTGGCCGTGATGGCCTTGTACGCCGAGGGCACGACCCGGTTGCGCAACATCGCCAGTTGGCGCGTCAAGGAGACCGACCGCATCGCCGCCATGGCCACCGAGCTGCGCAAGCTGGGCGCCACCGTGGTCGAGGGCGAGGATTTCATCGAGGTGACGCCGCC
>CANBUA010000011.1 GCA_947372535.1 Burkholderiales bacterium | reverse complement strand
CATCCGGGGGCCTGAGGGCATCCTCATCGGACTCGCTCAAGAGTTGTCGCAGCAGACGTCCAGAGCGGATCCTTTGGGCACCCGTTAAGTCGGCCATGGCGCTCTCCCGCGTTCTGGGCATAGGGGTGACGCCCGCCTCCAACCTGTGCATTGCCAAACAATGGGCCACCACATCGACTGGGCTTCAATACGACAGGACCATTGCGACGATGGTCAATGGCTTGCCGCCTCCTTGTGTTCAGAAATAGCCCGGTATGAAGATGCCGATCAGCGTGCCTACGACAACGACCCAAAGTCTGTTCAACGCAAGGGTGACCGGGTTGCTTGACGCTCCGCCCGATACGGCGGCGATTTCTTGCGAGTCCAATTGGCGCATGGTGAGTCCTGTGTGAAAATTTGGTCGATGAATCAAGGGTGCGGCCCGAGTGAAGGCGTGACACGATTCAAAGAATATCCGAAATTCCAATGAAATTATTCATCCTGTCGCGACCTCAGGGTAGATCCGGATGTAATGCCAGATGGGTCGAGTGATTTCCCGAAACGCGCATCGGATCAGCAGGCTGTTTGTGCTGTTGTGGCTGATGTTGGCGTGTTGCATCGCGTGGCAGGGCACCAAGCCGAATGGTTACCTCAGGTACGTGCCGGGTATCACGGCGCCCCAGCCCTACCCTTTGGATGCGGTGTTGGTGGAGATTCTGCTCGTCGGCGCAGGACTGGGCTGCATAAACTGGGCTCTGAACGCGACAGGTGGCATGCGCGTGATGCGCTTGATGGTCACCACCACGCTGGCTGGGGGCATCGCGGTCTTGGCCGCGCTGACCGCCATGCATGCGCCTATTCATCACGTGTACTTTGCCCTGATCATGATGGTGATGACGGCCTTGTCGTCGCTGGCCGTGGTGGTCATGTTGAGCGCGGGGCTGTTGGCTCGCCGCGCAAAACATGGGCCGACCACAGCACGCATCACCAGGGGACTGACGGCCGGTGAGATCGCCTTGCTGGCGTCGGTTTATGGTCAGACCATCCCTTATTCACTGGTCAAAATCCACCACCACAAGGCCTATTTTTTCCAGCCGGACGACACGGCCATGGCACCCAACGGTGAGTTGTATTTTCCACCCGCGCACGCCCTGGATGATTTCTCGACGGCGACGCTCTCGCATCAGGCCTGGCTGGTGCACGAAGGCGCCCACCTGTATCAGCATCACCACCTCAAGTGGAACGTGAGACTGCGGGGCATTTTTGATCGTCGATACGGCTACAAGTTGGTGCCCGGCCAGCCATTCCACGCGTATGGTCCGGAGCAGCAGGGCGAGATCGCCAGGGATTACTACCTGCTGCAATGTGGTGCAACCATCGGCAAGCCTCATCGTCTGGATGACTATGCAGGGCTGCTGCCGTTGACGCCGATGGTGTAATGCGCGCGGCTGCCTGCGGCCGGCATCACCACGTGATGCACCGCTCAGCCATGAGGCACCGCAGACAATTCAGCGGCCTTGGGCCAGGGTCAAGCGCTCAATGAGGAACTGCGCCTCCACCGGTTTTGGCGCGTGGTCGTCGAAGCCGGCAGCCATGGCCTTGTCCCTGTCCTGCAAAGAGGCCAAGCCGCTCAACGCCATGGCGAAGGTGCGCGGCAGGCCGGATGCAGACTCCATCGCGCGCAGGGCCTTGATCAGGTCATAGCCATCCTTGATGGGCATGGCGATGTCGCTGACGATGGCATCGAATCGCTCATTGGCCAGAATCTTCAAAGCCTCCTCGACTGATCCAGCTGTCGTGACCCGACCGCCGCTCAAGCTGAGCAGCACGCTCAAGGCCTCGCGGCCGTCGGGCTCATCATCGACCAGCAAGATGGACAGGTCCAGCTCAGCTTCCATTTGAGCTGGCACAGTCAGCAGCACCGGCTGGCGGGTGGCCAGGTCCACCGTGGGCAGGCGCACGATCACACGGGTGCCGCGTCCTTCGCCGTCGCTCATGGCGGTGACTGTGCCGCCATGCGCGGTCACCAGATGCTTGACGATGGACAGGCCAAGGCCCAAGCCGCCATATTCACGCGTGCGACGCATGTCCGACTGGGTGAAACGCTCGAACAGCCGAGGCAGGAGATCGGCCGTCACGCCGATGCCGGTGTCGGCCACCGAAAGCTCTACCGCCTGCGTGATGCGCGTGATGGTGACTTCGATGCGGCCCTGGGGCTGCGTGAACTTGAGCGCATTGCTGATCAGGTTGGCGGCGATCTGCGCCAGGCGGCGGCCATCACCATTGACCGTGTAGCCCGACGACAACCCGCTGCCAACCAGCGCGAGGTCACGCGCTTTGGCCAGCGGCTGCATGCCTTCGATGACCGTGGCAATGCAGGCGCCGATGTCCACGGGGCGGGTCTCCAGCGCGAGACGGCCCGAGGAGATGCGCGAGACATCCAGCAGGTCGTCGATCAGTTGCGCCTGGGCTTGGCATTGCTTCAGGATGATGGCCACGGGCTTTTCGGCCAGGCTGTCGCTCATGCGGCCGGTATCCACCGCCTTTTGCAGGACAGAGGCCCAACCCGAAATGACATTCAATGGTGCACGCAACTCGTGCGAAACCAAGGCCAGGAAGTCATCCTTGGCGGCATTGGCACGCTCGGCCTCCTGGCTGGCCGCCTGCGATTGCGAGAGCGCGGCTTTGAGGTCGTCGATGTCCTGGAAGGCAATCACGGCGCCGTCGATGCGGTCGTCGGCCGTCCGGTAGGCGCGTACGTTGACCAGCCACCAACGTCCATCGGCATCGCGGAACTCACGCTCCACCGAGCTCAGGCCCTGCACGGCCGCCTGCACCAGGCGCTCGATGTCGGACATGGCGAAGCGGTCGTTCAAGGTGGGCATGGGTTGACCCACGCTCTCGGCCAGCAGGCCGAAGAGGGCGGCGGCTTGCGGTGAGAAATGCCTCAGGCGCAATTGGCGATCCAGCAGCACGACGGGCAGAGGGATGCCTTCGACCAGGTTGCCCAAGTCATCGTTGGCCACGGCCAGTTGGTCATTGCGCGAGCCCATTTCCTCGTTCAGGGAGTTCAGCTCCTGATTGGCAGATTCGAGCTCTTGTTTGGCACTCTCCAGCTCTTCGTTCGTGCTTTGCAGTTCCTCGTTGGCGCTCAGCATTTCCTCATTGGCGGTGCGCAGTTCTTCATTGGCCGATTCGAACTCGACCACCATCGCCTTGAGCTGGCTCTGGGCAGTTTCCAGTTCGTCGGACAGGGTGGCGACCGTCTGTTGAAGTTCGACAAGTTCGCTGTTGGCGTGATCGTAGGCGGCGTTGGCGGCCTTACTGTTGACATCGTCCTCGGGCAGCAACTGCAAAGTCACCAGGAAATGACGCGAATCGCCTTCCGGCGTCAATGGCAGGGCCTCAAGGGCATAGCGCCGTCCTTCAAGCTGCACGCGTTCGCGGCGCACGATCAGGCCTGACTGTTTGGCCTCGATCAGCGCAGTACGCGCAGGCACATTGAGTTCGGGGCGCAACAGGCGGGCGAGCATCAGCGTGGCTTCGCCTGTGGCCGGTGCGACGAAAGGCGAGACGTCGCCTCGGAATTGCACGACGTGGCCCGTCTCGTTGACGACGAAGCCTGGCGGCACATAGCGCTCAAGCGCGCAACGGTTAACTGCTTGATCAATGTGGTCGATGAGGACGCGTGCGCGGCTGCCGGTGTCGCTGTTCTGGTTGGCCCATGGCAGCGTTGCATCGGCCGGCAAGACCCGGCGCTGGCGCTTGTTCTGGGCCAGTTTGCGGTAAAGGTGTGGGGCGCCGGCATGCTCAAAACCATCGGCCGAGGAGGCTGCCTCAGCGCGGCCCAGCATCACATGCCCATCGGGCCGGCTGGCGTAATGAAGCACCTCAAGCACATGCTGCTGAGCTTCCTTGCGCAGGTAAATCATCAAGTTTCGGCAGGTGATGAGCGACATGCCGGAGAAGGGCGCGTGCGTCAGCAGGTTATGCCGCGCGAACACGCACATCTCGCGGATGTCCTTCTTGACCAGGTAACCACTGGGCGTGGGCACAAAGGCCTGGGCTCGGTAGCTCTCGGGCACATTGTCCACCGAGGCGCTGACATAGCGGCCACTGCGGGCCGTCTCAATGGACGCCTCGTTGATGTCGGTCCCGAAAATCTGCACCTTGCGCTCGATGCCTTCGGCGTTCAGGGCCTCTTTGACCAGCATGGCAATGGTGTAGACCTCCTCGCCGGTGGAGCAGGCCGGCACCCAGATGCGGATGGGGTTCTGGCCGCTCTCGATGAGCTTTGGGATCACCGTGAGCCGAAGCACATTGACGAATTCGGTGTCGCGGAAAAAGGCGGTGACCCCGATCAGTATGTCGTCTCGCAGGGCCGCGGCCTCGCGCGGGTCGGCGCGCAACTGGTGCAGGTAGGCTTTGACGTCCCGGTCCTTTTGCAGCATCACCCGCCGCAGGAAACGCCGCCTGAGGTTCACATCCTTGATGTAACCCAGGTTAACGCCGGTTTTTTGCTGCACCACCACCAGGGCGGCATTGAGGGCCTCGGTGTAGTCGATGTTGTTGGCGGCGGCCTCGACCGCAGCGGCGTTGCCGAAGCGGCGGACCAGTTCGGCAGCGATCTCGTCGATCGGCAGCACCTCATCGACCAGGCCAGTGTTGATCGCGGCCGTGGGCATGCCGTCATATTGAGCCGTGGCTGGCGCCTGGGCGATCACCAGACCGCCAGAGGCTTTCAGGTCCACGATGCCGGACGCGCCATCGCTGCCTGTGCCAGACAAAATCACCGCTGCGGCCTGGACATCCGGGTCTTGCGCCAGCGAGGCCAGCGAGATGTCAATGGGCAGGTGAAGGCCCGGTGCGCGCCTGGACAGGCGGAAATGCCCGTCGAGCGCCGTGACGCTCGCGTCCTCCGGGAGGACGTAAACCTTGTCGTGCTCGATCTTGCGCAGACGGGTGAGCCGCTCCACCGGCAACGCGGTGTGCTTCTGAAGCAGGTCGCTCAGTTGGCTTTCATGCGTGGGATCGAGGTGGCTGACCACCAGAACGGCAAAACCACACTGCAGAGGCAACCCCGACAAGACCTTGGCAAAGGCTTCCGTGCTGCCCGCAGACCCACCCAGAACAGCGACGCGTACCTGTTCTTGTTCGTAAGACTCGACCACCCAGCTCCTCCAGAACGCATGGTGTTGCAGTCTAGCGCAGGGTGTTCTGACGGTTAAGACGCGCCATTAAGGCCTTGAACTCGTGACGGTGTTCACGGTGGGTGGTTTACAACAAGGGTTATCCCTTTTTTTACCTGTGATGACGGACGATCAAGGGGGCATTGTGCGTCACGCCCCCGTTGTTCAATGTGATTATTGATGATCAGTCATAGGCTGATTGACGGCAATTTTGGTGGCACAGGAATGCAAAGGCTTGTATTTGCATTCTTGATCCATTCAAGCATTCATTTGTGCGTGAATGAATTAGGTGAGCCATCAAGCCGTTGAACGTCCAAGAGATTGTATTTGCATGTTCAGGTTCTCAAGCCCGCATTTGTGCGTGAATCGCCAAAATGTTACGCCGCCGGCCCCCCCGCAAATAAGTGGAAATCAATATAAACACCAATCTCAGGCGGGCAACTGAACATTCATACTGTCAAAAAATACAAATGGTTTCGTTCTGAAGGATGCAACCATTTGTTTCGGTCCATTTTCATGACAAGCGCTTGCCAAACGATCTTCAAAAACGAATCAATGATTGCCGCGCCAAGCTAGCCGCTTTGCACCACAAAAGACCATAGACATTGATCGGTTTGCTTCATGACGACGACTCTCGACGTTCAAAATACGGCATTGCCCGTCCTCTATCTCACCAGCTGGATCAACGCAGGCAGTCAATGCGGCATCAACGCCTTGCATCCGTTTGATACCATTGGGCTGGATATCGACTTGAGCACCGGGCATCAGGTCAAAGTTCCGCCACTTAAGTTACTTCATGCCTTGAACGAATGTACCAAGGCTTCCCGGTATATTCATTTCCCCCTCACTTTGGGCAGTGTGGTCAATTTCGACCACATGCCGGCTGTCGGCACTTTCCTGGCTACCAGCCCCACGATCAGGGCGTCGCTGCGCCTGGTGAATTGGGCTTTGCAATTGGTCGACCCCTGGATGCGGGTCGATTTGCACGAACACGGAGACGAGGCCTGGCTCACGTTCGAGCAAGTTTGCTTTCGTGGCGGGGAGGCACCTTTGCTGTATGTGACAGAGGCGGCCATGGTGGCTGTTCATCGACTGACGTTTGGTCAATTGAATGGTGGCTCGACACCCCTGGCCGTTCATTTCACACATGGGATGCCCTCCTATCACGAGCAATACGTCAAGCATTTCCACCTGGAGCCCAAGTTCAATCAGACCCGCAATGCCATCTTCTTCAAGCGGCGCTGCCTTGATCAACCTTTGCCAGGTGGCCGGGCGCAGCTGCACGAACAGGCTTTCGGCGTGCTGATGGCACACCTGCCATCCGCTGAGAAGTTGACCACTTTCAGCCAAGGCGTCATTGATCGGTTGATCACCCAGCCCGTCCTGATGAGCGGTGGCTTGCAAGGCGTGGCGGAGGCCTTCGGCATGAAGGGGCGGGCACTTCAGCGGCGCCTGAACAAGGAGGGCCAAGGCTTCACGGACATCCTCAATCAGGCGCAACAGACGCTGGCAACACGGTGGTTGGCAGATACTCATCTGGACATCACCGAGATCAGTTCGCGACTTAGCTATAAAAGTCGCCGGGCTTTCAGCAATGCCTTTAAGAAATGGACTGGCGTTTCGCCAAGTCAATACAGGGTGAGGCTCAAGAAATAATAATTTTGCATGATCTTGTAAAAAGCGCGCTGATCAAGCGCGCTTTTTCATGGTCTTTTCATAGAAACAAAAAAGGCCTGGAAGACATTCCAGGCCTTAAGCCCTTTTAGAGGCTGGGTGAATTACTCGCAGAGTGAATTCAGATCAGGAACTTGATGGCCTTGACCGTGCCGGTGACCACGGGGGTCAGCACGATGGCGCCGGCGGAAGCCAGGCCAGCACCAGCAGCCAGGAGGCCAGCGCCTGCGGCGGTGCCAGCAGCGACGGTGGTATTGAACGTGCTCACCAGAGCGCTGGTCAGCAGGCCGGCGCCGGCAACGGATTGGACTTCTTGAGTATTGAGTTGACGCATGATGTTTCCTTTAATCAGGTATGTGTGGGAAAGTTTTTGCACAAAATCACTTTGCACGTAGATACTTTAATTTGAAGTGCCTTGAGTTTTGATAGGGTTATCACGGAATATGAAGGCGTGGATCATGGCAAAACGTCAACAGGACGAATATGTGTCACGTCAGGGGGTGCCTTTAGGCATAAATGTCATTTATCCGACACTCGCACCCCCTCAAGCGAGGGGTTGCATAATTCTGCCAGCCTGATCTAAATGAATCATAAATCATCACAAACCTTGGGGAAGGCGGCAAAAATGCGGCCAATCACGAATCTGAATCAAACGTACCCATGTCAATGAAAGCCATCCGGCGCACCTGGCTCATCTTTTCCGGGTTGTCTATCGCCTGTGCCATCCAAGCAGCCCCAGTTTTACCCAATGCCTGGACACTCGATCAGCAGGCACTGGCTTCCATCATGAGCTGCAACAGCCAAGACACGTGGCGTCGCTTCGTCGAGTCGCCCAACCCCGGCGTTGCGGAGGCCTTGGCGAAGGGGCGCATCCGTCGCGCTCGCTTTTTTGGCGGCAACGACATAGGCCAATTCGAGTTCACCCGGCCAGCAATGGCCCTGGGCTTGAAGGTCAAGGGGTTTTCCGTCAGTTTTGGCGCCATTCCAGGGCCAGCGGTGTTTGTCGAGGAACCCGTCGAACTCGTTCGCCAGGCCCTCGCAAGCCGAGGCATTGCGCTGACTTGCGGGCCTCAGGCCAATCCGGGCAGCGAGGGGTGTGAATCTGGCGAAATCCAGGTCATCGACATCCAAGCGCCAGTTCAAATCAAAACGCTTTCGCTCCTGATCATGCGGGACAGGGCGAAAATCCCTTCGGGAGAGACTGCGGTGATTTGTGTGGGCCTCGATAAGCCCGAGCCTTGAATGAGTGCCTGCCGCATCTCAATGACCATGAACATCCACATTGCCGCACCCGCCGATGAAGCGGCCATCATCCAATGCTTGACATTGGCTTTCAGCACCGACCCGGCTGTGCGGTGGACTTGGCCCGACCCTCACGTTTTCATGACGCATTTTCCGCGCTTTGTCAAAGCCTTCGGTGGCCACGCGTTTGCTCATGGCACGGCTTACAGCGTGGCGGGCCACCAGGGCGCGGCTTTGTGGCTGCCGCCAAATGGGGAGTCCGATGACGAGGTGATCGAGAACATCCTGCGAGAGAGCCTGTCGCCGGCCATGCACGGAGAGGTGATGGCCGTGTTGGCTCAGATGGGCAGTCATCACCCCGCAGAGCCGCATTGGTACCTTCCGCTGATTGGTGTCGATCCGTTTCACCAGGGGCAAGGGCATGGCGCAGCGCTCATGAAACACGCCATGAGGGTCTGCGATGAGGCCGGACAGGCGGCTTACCTGGAATCGACCAACCCCCAAAGCATCGGCCTGTACGAGCGCCATGGCTTCGAGGTGCGGGGCCGGATTCAGTTGGGCTCGTCGCCGCCAATTTTCCCGATGCTGCGTCCCGCGCGATGATGTGAATCAATCCCTGGATGTCCGCCTGTTCTGAGGGTTGCCCCGCGCCACTGCGGCAGGCAGACGCGCACAATGAAGGGCATGAGCCACACCACCACGTCGGCCTTCATCCTGCTTCTGCTGGTGCTTGATCCCTTTGGCATGCTGCCGGTGTTTTTGTCGGTGCTTGCCAGCGTGGCGCCAGAGCGGCGGGTGTGGGTTGCCTTGCGTGAGGCTTGCGTGGCGTTAGGGGTGTTGCTGGCCTTCATGTTGGGTGGTGATGCTTTCCTCAAGATGATGAGCCTGTCCGAGCGTTCGCTGGAAGTTGCCGGAGGCGTCATCCTGCTGCTGGTGTCTGTGCGCATCATTTTCTCGTCCGGGCAGCAGTTGTTCGGTGAAGCTGGCCAGGCTGGTTCGGCCTCGGGGCCGACCGATGCCAGCGGCCACAGCCGCGAACCTTTCCTCTTTCCGATCGCCGTGCCCTTGCTGGCAGGCCCTTCTGCCATGGCCACGGTGCTGCTGTTGGCATCAAGGCAGCCGGCGCAGATCTGGCAATGGATCGCCGCGCTGGTCGGTGCCATGACCGTGTGCGCAATGGTGCTCTTGTGCAGCCAGACGCTGTACCGCTGGCTGGGCGATTCAGTGGTCCGAGCCATTGAAAAGCTCACGGGCCTGGTGCTGTGCGCCATGGCTGTTGAAATGATCCTGGCCGGGATCAAACGCTACTTCTGGGGGGCATGAGATGGACGCCAAGAACCGCCGTCAAATCATCACCCAATACCTCTGTGCCCGAGATGCGGCCGAGATCATCCAGCGCCAGGGCCTGGCCAACAGTCTGGCCGGCATGGCCCAGTACATCGAAGATGATTTCAGGCGATGGGGGGATTTCGACAAATCGGCCCGCGTGGCTAATCATTCCAAGGATGGCGTGATCGAGCTGATGCCAATCGCCGATGCGCACAGCTACAGCTTCAAGTACGTCAACGGACATCCCAAGAACACGGCCCATGGCCTGCCCACGGTCATGGCCTTCGGGGTGCTGGCCGATGTGGACACCGGCGTGCCGGTGTTGATCAGTGAGTTGACCCTGACCACCGCCTTGCGCACGGCCGCCATGTCGGTGGTCGCCGCCAAAACGGTGGCCCGGCCCGGTGCGCGCATCATGGCCTTGATCGGCAATGGCGCCCAGAGCGAGTTCCAGGCGCTGGCCTTTCATCACCTGCTGGGCATCGAGTCGTTGCGCCTGTTTGACGTGGATGGCCGTGCCACCGACAAGCTGGTGCAGAACCTCAGCCACACTGCGTTGCGGACCGTGGTGTGCAGCAGCGCCCGCCATGCCGCGCAAGGCGCCGACATCGTGACCACCGCGACGGCCGACAAGGCCAATGCCGTGATCTTGAGCGCGGACATGCTGGCACCGGGCATGCACATCAACGCCCTCGGCGGCGATTGTCCGGGCAAGACAGAACTGGCGGCCGATGTGCTGCACGCGGCCGCCGTGTTCGTGGAGTACGAACCTCAGACCCGCATCGAAGGTGACTTGCAGCAGATGCCCGCGGATTTCGCGGTGACCGAGCTGTGGCGGGTGCTCAAGGGCGAGGCACCGGGCCGCAACAGCGAGGACCAAATCACGGTGTTCGATTCCGTGGGTTTCGCGCTGGAGGATTTTTCGGCCTTGCGCTACATGCGTGACAGCGCCCGCGCCCTGGGCATCGACCAGACGCTGGCGCTCATCCCCGAGCTGGACGATCCCAAGGACTTGTACGCGATGCTATTGCGGCCTTGAGGGCTGTGAAGGGCTTCAGGCGCGCAAGGATGCAGACTTGGCCAGGGTCATGGCCGTGCCAATGAGGGCCGAGACCTCGCTCATGTTGCCGGGCACGATCATGGTGTTGTTCTTCTGGGCCAGTTGCGCGTAAGCCTCGACGGCTTTTTCAGCCACCTTGAGGTTGACGGCCTCTTGCCCGCCGGGCTGCTGGATGGCCGCAGCGATCATGCGGATGGCTTGCGCGCTGGCCTCGGCCACGGCGGTGATGGCGGCGGCTTCGCCTTGGGCCTTGTTGATGTCGGCCTGCTTCTCGCCTTCCGAGCGTGCGATGGACGCCTCACGCTCACCGGTGGCGATGTTGATCTGCTCCTGGCGGCGGCCTTCGGAGGCGGCGATCAGGGCACGCTTTTCGCGCTCTGCGGTGATCTGGGCCTGCATGCTGCGCAGGATCTCGGCCGGTGGCGTCAGGTCCTTGATCTCATAGCGCAGCACCTTGACGCCCCAGTTCAAGGCAGCTTCGTCCAGGGCATTGACCACGGCGGTGTTGATGACGGCGCGCTCCTCGAAGGTCTTGTCCAGCTCCATGCGCCCGACGACCGAGCGCAAGGTGGTCTGCGCCAGTTGGGTGATGGCGATCACGTAGTTGGACGAGCCGTAACTGGCCCGCATGGCATCGGTCACCTGGAAGTAGAGGATGCCGTCGACCTGAAGCTGTGTGTTGTCCCGCGTGATGCAGACCTGGCTGGGCACGTCCAGCGTGATTTCCTTGAGCGAGTGCTTGTAGGCCACCACATCGACAAAAGGCAGCAGGTAATTCAGGCCTGGTGTGAGGGTGTTGTGGTACTTGCCCAGGCGCTCGACCACCCAGGCGTTTTGCTGGGGCACGACGCGCACCGCCTTGCTGATGAACAGCACGACCAGGAAAAGCAGGACGAGGGGGATGATGGATGTCATGGCCGGTGGGCTCCGTTTTCAGATTTTTTCGAGGACGAGGACATTGCCTTGCACGGCGCGGATGCGGTGCAGGCCGGCCAGGGGCAGGGCGCCTGGTTGGTGATGGGCCGGGCTGTGCAGTTCTGCATCCCATTGCGTTCCCCGGTATTGCACGCGGGCGCGGGCGTCCGGGCCCCAGGCGATCACGGTCAGGGTCTGGCCGACGTCCAGGTGCAGATCGGGGTTGGCGCTGTCGGCCGTGTTGCCGAGGTTGGGGTGGTTGATGCGCCAGTAGTGCCAGGCGCCCACGGCCAGCAGCCCGACGATGGCAGCCACCACCATCTGCGCATCCAGGTCACCGCCCAGGAAGGCGATCAGCCCGCCCGCCACCGCACCGATGGACAGCATCAACAGATAGAAGGTGCCGCTGATCAGTTCCAGGCCGACGATGACGCCGGCTGCAATCCACCAATAGCTTGCGGGGCTCATGGGCTTGATGTCTCCTCGATGTGGGGTGGCAGGGCTCCTGCTTGGCCGAAGTGTACGGCGATCGGCCCGCTTTTGAGGCCTCTGTCATACCGCAGACCCGAGGAAGGTCCTACACTGCGCGGTCTTGTGATTTTCCGACCTCAATCTTCGAGGATGTGACCATGCTGCGCTTCCACTTTCCTGTCGTCATCATCGACGAAGATTTTCGCTCCGAGAACACCTCGGGCCTGGGCATCCGTGCCCTGGCTGACGCCATCCAGAAGGAGGGCTTCGAAGTCCTGGGGGTGACCAGTTATGGCGACTTGTCGCAGTTCGCGCAGCAGCAAAGCCGCGCCAGCGCCTTCATCCTCTCGATTGACGACGAGGAATTCGGCGCCGGCTCCAAGGCCGAGGTGGACACTGCCCTGAAGGCCCTGCGCGCCTTCGTGAGCGAGATCCGCTTCAAGAATGCCGAGATCCCGATCTACCTGTATGGCGAGACGCGCACCTCCGAGCACATCCCCAACGACATCCTGCGTGAACTGCACGGCTTCATCCACATGTTCGAGGACACGCCGGAGTTCGTGGCCCGCCACATCATCCGCGAGGCGCGCAGCTACCTCGATTCGCTGGCGCCACCGTTCTTCAAGGCGCTGATGGATTACGCACAGGACGGCTCTTACTCATGGCACTGCCCCGGGCACTCGGGCGGCGTGGCCTTCCTCAAGAGCCCGGTCGGCCAGATGTTTCACCAGTTCTTCGGCGAGAACATGTTGCGCGCCGACGTCTGCAACGCGGTGGAAGAACTCGGCCAGTTGCTGGACCACACCGGCCCGATCTACGAGAGCGAGAAGAACGCCGCGCGGATTTTCAATGCCGACCACTGCTTCTTCGTGACCAACGGCACCTCCACGTCCAACAAGATGGTATGGCACCACACCGTGGCGCCTGGTGACATCGTGGTGGTGGACCGCAACTGCCACAAGTCCATCCTGCACGCCATCATCATGACGGGCGCGGTGCCGGTGTTCCTGACGCCCACGCGCAACCACTTCGGGCTGATCGGCCCCATCCCCAAGAGCGAGTTCGAGCCGGCGGCCATCCGCAAGAAGATCGCCAGCAACCCGCTGCTCAAGGGCGTGGACGCCAAGAAGGCCAAGCCACGCATCCTGACGATCACGCAGAGCACCTATGACGGTGTGCTCTACAACACCGAGACCATCAAGGACATGCTCGATGGCTGGATCGACACGCTGCACTTCGACGAGGCCTGGCTGCCGCACGCCGCCTTCCACAAGTTCTACGGCATGTACCACGCCATGGGCAAGGACCGGGTGCGCCCCAAGGACGCCATGGTCTACGCCACGCAATCGACGCACAAGCTGCTGGCCGGCATCAGCCAGGCCTCGCAGGTGCTGGTGCAGGAATCGCAGAACACCAAGCTGGACCGCAACCTCTTCAATGAGGCCTACTTGATGCACACCTCGACTTCGCCGCAGTACGCCATCATCGCCTCGTGCGATGTGGCCGCGGCGATGATGGAGCCACCCGGCGGCACCGCGCTGGTCGAAGAAAGCATCAAGGAAGCGCTGGACTTCCGCCGGGCCATGCGCAAAGTGGACAAGGAGTACGGCAAGGACTGGTGGTTCAAGGTCTGGGGCCCGGACAAGATCGCGGCCGACGACATCGGCAAGCCCTCTGACTGGGTGCTCAAGGCCAATGACAAGTGGCATGGCTTTGGCAACCTGGCCGATGGCTTCAACATGCTGGACCCGATCAAGTCCACCATCATCAACCCGGGGCTGGACGTCTCGGGCAAGTTCGCCAAGACAGGCATCCCGGCCAGCATCGTCACCAAGTACCTGGCCGAGCACGGCGTGGTGGTCGAGAAGACTGGCCTGTACTCCTTCTTCATCATGTTCACCATCGGCATCACCAAGGGCCGCTGGAACACGATGTTGACCGCCTTGCAGCAGTTCAAGGATGACTACGACAAGAACCAGCCCATGTGGCGCGTGTTGCCAGAGTTCTCCAAGAAATACCCGCGCTACGAGCGCATGGGTCTGAAGGACCTGTGCCAGAGCATCCACGAGATGTATGCCAAGGGGGACATCGCTCGCTTGACGACAGAGATGTACCTGTCTGACTTGCAGCCGGCCATGAAGCCCAGCGATGCCTATGCCTACATCGCGCGCCGCCAGACCGAGCGCGTGGGCATCGACGAGCTGGAAGGCCGTGTCACGACCGCCCTGCTGACGCCTTACCCACCGGGCATCCCGCTCTTGATCCCGGGCGAGCGCTTCAACAAGAAGATCTGCGACTTCCTGAAGTTCACGCGGGAGTTCAACAGCGCCTTCCCGGGTTTTGCCACGGACGTGCACGGCCTGGTGGCTGAGTTGCGCCCTGATGGCTCCACGCTGTACTACGTGGATTGCGTGGCCGACGAGGGCTGATTGCCGCCCTGGCGCAGGCTCAGTAGGCGCTGGCCAGGTTGCGCTTGACCAGGGACTCGAAAGCTTCGGCTGGCACGGCTTTGCTGAACAGGAAGCCCTGGAACACATCGCAGCCGATGTGCTGGAGGATGCGGTGCTGCTCGACGGTCTCGATGCCTTCGGCCACCACATCCATGCCCAGCGATTGGCCCAGCGTGACCACCGTCTGCACGATGGCTCGGTCCTTGTTGTCGGTCGGCAAGTCGATGATGAAGGAGCGGTCGATCTTGAGTTCGTTGGCCGGGAAGCGCTTGAGGTAGCTCAGCGATGAGTAGCCGGTGCCGAAGTCATCGATGGACAAGCCCACGCCCAGGCTGCGCAAGTCGTTCATCTGTTGCAAGGCTTTGGCGGCATCCTGCACCAGCATGCTTTCGGTCAGCTCGACCATCAGCCATTCGGCGGGCAGGTTGGTGTCGCGCAGCAACTGGCGCAGGCGCGGGCAGAGCAGGCCGTCCTCGAAATGCGGTTTGGCCACGTTGATCGAAATCTTCAAGTCTTCCAGGCCATCGGCGCGCCAGCGTGCTGCCTGGATACAGGCCTCCTGCATGACCCATTCGCTGATGGCGCCGATCAGGCCGACTTCTTCGGCCACGGTGATGAATTTGCCGGGCAGCAGCAGGCCTTGCTCCGGGTGCTGCCAGCGCACCAGGGCTTCAGCGCCGGTGATGCGACCGGTGCGCAGCGAGACCTTGGGCTGGTAGTACAGGCGCAACTCATTGTGTTCGATCGCGCGGCGCAGCTCGTGCGTGAGCGTCAGGCGCTCCATGGAACGCGCGGTGAGCTCTTCGGAGAAGTATTCGTAGTGGTTCTTCAGGCCCGAGCGGTGGGCCTTGGTGCAGGCCAGGTTGGCGCTTTTGAGCAGGCCTTCGGCGTGCTGGCCATCCGCCGGGGCGATGGTGATGCCGATGCTGGGGCTCATGAAGATGGGGTGGCCCTCCACCTCGATGGGCGGGTTCAGCATCTGCAGGACCTGCTTGGCCATGTCAGCGGCGGTCTCGGCATTGGGCAGGTCACGCAGCATGAGCGCGAAATCCTGATCGCCCACCCGGGCCAGGTCGGACACCTCGGTGTTCAGACTCATCAGGCTGGTGTCGGCCTTGGGACTGACCAGGTCGATCAGCCGTTGAGCGGCCTGGCGCAGCAGCGTATCGCCGGCGCGTGAGCCCAAGGTTTCGCGGGTCTGGCGGAACTGGTCGCAAGAGATGTGCATCAGGCCCAGGGTGGTGCCACGGGCCACGGTGCGGTGCATGACTTCTTCGAGACGCTGGGTGAAGCGCGCCCGGTTGGCCAAGTCGGTGACGGGGTCCACGAAGGCCAGGCGATCTTGGTAGCGCTTGAACGCCAGGGTGTTGCGAACGCGCAGAACCAGCTCGCTGGCGTCCACTGGCTTGGCCAGGAATTCGGTCGCGCCGATTTCCAGGGCCTGGAGTTTGGTGCCCGCGTCGCTGGCCGCGGTCAACACGATCACGGGGATGTATTGCAGGGCCACCTCGCTGCGCATGGCCTTGAGGATGTCGAAGCCCGAGACCTCCGGCATCATCAGGTCGAGCAGCAGTATGTCCGGACGGTGACTGCGGATCAGCGAGATGGCCTGGGTCGGTTCGTTGCAGGCCACAAAACGCGTGTAGCCGGCGTCTTCCAGGTGGCTTTCGATGACGTCGGTGAGCAGGGACTCATCGTCCACCATCATCACCAGGGCTTCATCCCAGTGGCTGGGATCTTTGGAGTGGTCCATGTTCAGGCCACGCTCCCCATGGCTGGTGAGGGGGCTTGGGCATCGCCAGCGTCGAGCACCATGCGGCCCGCCAGTTGGCAGATGATGCGCAGCCATTGGCCAGCTTGTTCGTGATCAGGTGCCTTGCAGGCGTTTTCCAGTTCACGGGCCGGCTCGAAGAATTCGTCGAATCCCACGCTGCCGCCAGCGCCTTTGAGCCAGTGGGCCAGGAGGGCCAGCTCGTTCAGGTCGTCTTGGGCAAAGGCTTTTTCCATGGCTTGCAATTTGGCGGGGAACTGGTCAATGAACTTGCGCACCACCTGGCGCAATTTCGGATGCTGAGCCAGGCGGGACACCATGGGGGTGTGCCCGCCCGCGGTGGAAAGCCTTGTTAGGTTGTCGGCTGTTTGAGGTTCGGGCTTGAGCGCGGCGGCCACTGGCGCCTGAACAGGTGTGGCCGCCAGCGGCACATGTTCACCGCCTAGGCGTTTGGCCATGTCGCTCAGCAGGGCGCCAATGTTGAGTGGCTTGGTGTGAAAGCCCGTGAAGCCGGCGTTCTCGACGTCGGTCTCGAAGCCTTTCATGGCGTTGGCGGTCAGGGCCAGGATGGGCAGGGTGAAGCCCTCCTGGCGGATCAGGCGGGTGGCGGTGGCGCCGTCCATCACGGGCATCTGCATGTCCATCAGCACCAGGTCGAAAGCTTTGTTGCGCACTTGCTCGACCGCCTTCTGGCCGTTGTCGGCCTCGGTGACCCGCAAGCCGGCCTCTTCCAGCACGATGCGAACCAGTTCACGGTTTTCGGCGCCGTCATCGACCACCAGGATTTCTTTGGGCGGGAAGCGCCAGTGCACGCTGTCCAGCAGGGGCTCGCTGGCCTGTTCGACGATGTCGGCTGCGGCGATGAATGGCACACCGTTCAAGGGGCCGGTGGCGATCCACAGGTGGAAGGTACTGCCTTGGCCCAGTTCGCTGGTGACGTTGATGTCGCCACCCATGGCGCGGGCAAAGCGCCGGCTGATGGTCAGGCCCAGGCCAGTGCCGCCAAAACGTCGATTGGTCGAGGACTCGGCTTGCACGAAGGGCTCAAACACGGCGTAGAGCTTGTCCGGGGCGATGCCCACGCCGGTGTCACTGATGTCGATACACAAGCGGGACGGCACGGCCAGCGGGTCAACGTGCATGCGCACCGTGACGCTGCCTTGGGTGGTGAACTTGATGGCGTTGCCGACCAGGTTGGTGATGATCTGGCGCAGACGCGAAGGGTCGCCTTCGATGCTCGCGGGCAGGGCATCGCGCCATTCGGTCTTGAGGGTGATGCCTTTTTCCTGCGCCTTGACCTCCAGCACGCGGACCACGTCCTGCGCCACGCTGTGAGGGGCAAAGCGCACGCTTTCCAGGTCGAGCCGGCCGGATTCGACCTTGGACAGATCGAGGATGTCGTTGATCAGCTCGAGCAGGTGCCGGCCGCTGGAGTGGATGGTGTCCAGGTGGCGCTTTTGTTCTTCCGGGCTCTGGGGTGCATGGCCGCGTCGGCGCAGCAATTCCGTGAAGCCCAGGATGGCGTTCATGGGTGTGCGAATTTCATGGCTCATGTTGGCCAGGAAATCGCTCTTGGCCTGGTTGGCGGCATCAGCCTCTTCCTTGGCCATCTGCAAGGCCAGTTCTTTTTCTTCCAGCTCGGTCACGTCCTGCAAGCTGATGAGCACCCCCTGGGCCTTGTCGGCCGCCAGGATGGGCGAGCAATTGACGCGGAAGGTGAATTGCTGGCCGCTCTTGACCTTGAGGTACATGAGCAGGTTGCGGCGGGTTTGTTTTTCGGCAATGGCCTGGACCCAAGGCAGGCTGGCTTTGTCCAGCGGCACGCCTTCTCGATCGGCCCAGGGCAGGCGCGCGGCGGGCTGCCCCACGAGTTCATCGGCCTTGACGCCCATGAGCTGGGCCAGAGACTGGTTGGCCAGCACGGTGAAGCCTTTGGCGTCGAGCACCATCAGGCCCTCGGTGAGGGTGTCCAGGGCAGAGCGCACGCGCGAGGGAATGGCCTGTGATGGGTCAAGGTGGCGCAGCATCCGGCCCAGGTAGAGCGTGAAGGCGATGAAGCTGGTGACGAAGAGAAAGGCGCTCAGGCGCACCATGGGGTCGTCCAGGTAGCTCAGCAAGCCCGGGCGGCGCAATGGTTGGAAACGCAGCTCCAACTGGCCCCAGCGCTGATCGTCGTGCCACAGCGGCACTTGCACCTGGGCATCGCTGGACGGGTCGTCCGGCTTGAGGGACCAGGTGGTGTGGTCGCCAATGGTGACCAGGCGCTCGCGGTCGTTGCCATGGCGCACGGCCACGGAGAGCAAGCTGCTCTGATGGGCGGCGGCGATCTTGAGGCCTTGCTCCAGCGCTTGGGGCTCTTCTTCGCTCAGCAGGGTCGAAGCGATGACGGCCATGGTCTCCGAGACGGCCGTGCGTTGCTCGCGCTGGAGGGCTTCGCCATCTGGGATCAGGCCCAGGTAGGAGGCGACCAGAGCGATGGTGAGCAGCAGCGACGACAGGCCCATGGCCAAGTAGAAGCGGGTGGCGAGGCGCTTCATGCGGGATTCTCCGGCGATTGGTGGTGAGGCATGGTGGGCGCAGTGCTGGCGACTGGGCTGACGGGTTCAGGCATGGGCTCCTCGTGATCGACATGGTCGCCATCGAAGATCTGCTCGACGGAGGCATCGCCATCGGCGCTATCCAGGGCCTGGCGCTTGCCGGCCGTGCGGGTGAGTACCGGCAAGGGATCGATCATCTGCCACATGGGCATGGCCGACAACATGGAGCCGATCAGGGCGCCGCCGCGCACCAACCAGATCACATAACCTACCGACATGCCGGTGGTCAGGGCGATGGAGCTCGCCACCAGTTGATGGCGGCCTTGTTCCTGGCCGACGAGTTGATCACGAAGCTGCTCCAGGTTGCGGCGCAGTTCTTCTGGCGCATCCTTGCTTTGCAGGAAGCCGTTCCAACTGGTGGCGGGGGTGAAGGTGAAATCGGTGGGCGCAGCCTCCCATTCACGCTGTGGCGTGGGCTCGAAACTGATCTTGACCATGGAGGTGGGCAGCGAGGTGTCCAGCACGAAACCGTTGCCGATCAGGGAGGGCGGGGGGGCGTTGTCCGGTTCGGCGGCCATGGGTTCGGCGGCTGATGTGGGGGTGGCCATCGGTTCCGTGGGCGCCTGGGCTGCGGGCTTCTCCGCCGTGACCACGGGCGCGACCACAGGCTCTCCCGGGCGAACCTCCGGCTTGGGCTCGGTCGGTGCCGTGGCATTGGTCTCTGCCAAGATCAGGGTGGCGCTCAGCGAGGGCGCGGTGACGGTGTTGACGCCATCGCTCACGGACAGCACATAGCTGGGTTTGGCCTGGCTGCCGTCTTGGACGAAGAAGATGTAGCCTGCGTTCAGATCGGCTGCACTGAACTGGGTGACCTCGGTCTGGGTTTGAGTCTGCACGAAATGCCCGCCACGGATCTGCTGCGCCGAGATGGTCAACTGACTGGGCAAGCTGTCCACATCGACCATGCCGATTTGCGGTGCGGCCCGGCCGCCTTGACCGATGAACAAGGTATTGCGGCTCACCACCGGGGCATCGTCCACGGGCGTGATGTTCAAGACCAGGCTGTCGGTGTCGGTGGTTTGCTGCGGGTTGTGGGCCAGGCCGTTGTGGCCCAGGTCATCGCTGACCATGGTGAGGGTGTCCTGGCCGTTGTAGTCGCCATCGGGGCGGTAGAGCAGGGCGTTGTTGCCGGCCAAAGTGGCATTGATGGCGCTCATGGTGCCGCTGAGGGTGACTTGACGCGAACCGTTGCCATAGCTGATGTCTGTGCCGAGCACGCCGCCCGGCACCGTGCCATCGACGCTCAAGGTGCCGTGGTTGACGCTCAAAGTGACCGTGATGACATCGCTGGTGCTGGCATCGATGTCAGAGACGCCCAGGCTGCTGATGACCAGGGGCGTGTCTTCCAGGGTGGTCGGGCTGCCGGGCAGCGTGTTGACCGGTGGGCGGTTGTAGAGCACCAGGCTGATGGTGGCGGTCGAAGAAGCCGAGTCGATGCCGTCGGACACGGTGAGGGTGTAGCCAGGCGTGTTGACGCTGCCATCGTGCTCGAAGACGATTTGGCCGGCTTGGACCTGCTCGAAGGTGAACTGCGTGACGCTCAGGCCCGAAGTGGTGTCTGTGAAGTGGCCGGCGGTGACGCCACTGGCGGTGATCACCCAGGTGCTTGATGGGCTGTCGATGTCGGCGATGCCAATGACAGGCCGCGCCGAGCCGCCTTGGATCAGGTGCAGGCTGTTGGCGGACCAGGTAGGCGCATCGTTGACGGCGGTGATGTCGATGGCGAGGGCATCGGTGTCACGTGTGTCAGTCGGGCTGCGGACCAGGCCGTTGTGGCCCAGGTCGTCGCTGACCATGGTGAGCGTGTCCTGACCGTTGTAGTCGTCATCGGGGTTGTATCGCAGGGCGTTGCTGCCGGCCAAGGTGGCATTGATGGCGCTCATGGTGCCGCTGAGGGTGACTTGGCGGCCATCGCTGCCGTAGCTGATGCCAGCGCTTGTCAAACCGCCACCGATGCCTTCATCAATGCTCAATGTGCCGTGGCTAACGCTCAGGGTGAGGTTGATGATGTCTCCAGAAGCCGCGTCGATGTCCGTCACGCGCAGGCCGGTGAGGAACAGGGGCGTGTCTTCCTGGGTGGTGGCCGAGCCTGGCAGCACATTGACGGGCGGCCGGTTGTAGGTGTTGAGGTGGATGCTGAGGGTCTGCGTATCTTGGCTGGCCCCATCGGAGGCGCTCACCGTGACCACATAGTCGGGGCTGTGGTTGAGGAAGGGCGCCCTGTCGGCATCCGGTGTGCTCGCAAAGCGCAGTTGGCCGGTGAGGCTGTCGATGGTGAACAGCGAGGCATCGGCCCCTCCGGCGATGGCGTAGCTGACTTGGGCGCCTTCTGCATCGCTGGCTTGCACGGTGGTGACGGCTGGGTCGAGCTCATTGGCGCTCAGGTTGGCCGTGGCGCCACCGCCCTGGCTGCTGATGACGGGCGTGAGGTTGAGGCTGGCGGTGACCACCAAAGGGGCCGACGAATCGATGCCATCGGAGGCGGTCAAGGTGTAGCTGGGAACGGTGAGGCTGTCGTCTTGCACGAAGACGATGGTGCCGGCCTGGACATCGTCGTAGGCAAACTGGGTGATGGTCGCGCCCGATGTCGTGTCCACAAAGTGGCCGGCGGTGATGCTGCTGGCAGTGACCGTCCATGAACTGGTGGGGCTGTCGATGTCACCGAGGTGGATGACTGGCTGAGCGCTGCCGCCTTGGGCGATGAGCAAGTTGCTGCCCGACCAGGTTGGCGCGTCGTTGACGGCGGTGATTGTGATGCTGCGAGTATCCGTGTCTGCGGTGATCGCTGGGTTGTGCGCCAGGCCGTTGTGGCCCAGGTCATCGCTGGTCATCGTCAAGGTGTCGCTGCCGTTGTAGTCTGCATCGGGGTTGTAGCGCACGGCGTTGCTGTCGGCCAAGGTGGCGTTGATGGCGGCCACCGTGCCGCTGAGGGTGACTTCGCGATCGCCAAGGCCATGGGTGATGCCACTGCTGCCCAAGCCGCTGGCGATGTTTGGCGCGATCTGCAAAGTACCGTGGTTCACGCTGAAGGTCACGGTGATGACATCGCTTGAGTTGGCGTCCATGTCTGTCACGTTCAATCCGGTGATGAACAGCGGCGTGTCTTCCAACGTGCTCAAGCTGGTCGGCATGGCGTTGACCGGAGCGCGGTTGTAGGGATTGAGGTGGACGGTGAGGGTTTGTGTGTCCTGGCTGCTGCCATCGGAGGCGCTCACGGCGACCACGTAATCGAGGCTGTGCCCCAGGAAAGGGACGTTGTCGAGGTTCGGTGTGGATACAAAGCGCAGTTGGCCGGTGAGGCTGTCGATGGTGAACAGCGACGCATCGGCCCCGCCTGCAATGGCGTAGCTGATTTGGGCGCCTTCTGCATCGCTGGCCTGCACCGTCGTGACCGTGGTCTCAAGCTCGTTGACCTGGACTGTGGCGGTTGAGGCGCCACCCAAGCTGCTGATGACCGGCGTGGCATTGAGCGTGGTCGTGACGGTCGATGCCACCGAGGTGTCCACGCCATCGGAGACCACCAAGGCGTAGCTTGGCGTGCTCAAGCTGCCATCCTGCACGAAGACGATGTGGCCTGCCTGGACATCCGTGTACGCGAACTGGGTGACGGTTGAACCCGTCGTGGTGTCCACGAAGCGGCCCGCGGAGACGTTGCTGGCGGTGATCGTCCAGCTGGTCGAGGGGCTGTCGGCATCGATGATCGCGAGGTTGGGCCGTGCGCCGCCACCCTGAATGGCGTTCAAGGTGTTGCCGGACCAGGTCGGCGCGTCATTGACAGCGGTGATCGTGATGCTTCGGGTGTCGGTGTCCGTGGTGGTGGCCGGGTTGTGCGCCAGGCCGTTGTGGCCGAGGTCATCGCTGGTCATCGTCAAGGTGTCGCTGCCGTTGTAATCGGCATCGGGCGTGTAGCGCACTGCGCTGCTGCCAGCGAGGGTGGCGTTGATGGCTGCCATCGTGCCGCTGAGGGTGACTTGGCGGTCGCCGTTGGTGTAGGCAATGCCACTGCTGCCCAAGCCGCTGGCGATGTTCGGCGCGATCTGCAAGGTGCCGTGGTTGACGCTCAAGGTCACGGTGATGGCGTCGCTTGAGTTGGCGTCGATGTCGGAGACGTTCAAACCGGTGATGAACAGGTTGGAGTCTTCCGGTGTGCTCAGGCTGGCCGGCATCGAATTGACGGGCGCGCGGTTGTAGGGATTGAGGTGAACGGTGAGGGCCTGGGTGTCCTGGCTGCGGCCATCGGAGGCGCTCACGGTGACCAGGTAGTCGAGGCCGTGGCCCTGAAAGGGCGCGTTGTCCATGTCGGGCGTGGCGGCAAAGCGCAATTGCCCGGTGGTGCTGTCGATGGTGAACAGCCCGGCATCGGCCCCGCCCGCGATGCCGTAGGTGATGGCGCCGTTTTCCGGATCGCTGGCCTGCACGCGCGTGACTTGCGGCTCCAGTTCGTTGACTTGGACGGTCGCACTCGTACCACCGCCCAGGCTGCTGATCACCGGCGTGGCATTGAGCGTGGCGGTGACCGTCGAGGGGTTGGAGGGCGTCAGGCCATCGGAGACGACCAGGGTGTAGCCCGGGACGTTCAAGCTGCCGTCCTGCACGAAGACAATGGTGCCGGCCTGCACATCGGTGTAGGCAAACTGGGTGATGGTCGAACCCGTGGTGGTATCGACAAAATGGCCGGCGGTGATGCTGCTCGCGCTGATGGTCCAGCTGCTCGAAGGGCTGTCGGGATCAGTGATCACCAGATTGGGCCTTGCGCTGCCGCCCTGGATGGCATTCAAGGTGTTGCCGACCCAACTCGGCGCATCGTTCTCACCCGTGATGGTGAAGGTCACGCTGTCCGTGTCCGTGGTCTGCGTGGGGTTGCGAGGCGCCCCGCTATTGCCAAGGTCGTCGCTGACCATGGTCAGCGTGTCGAGACCGTTGTAGTCGGTATCGGGGCGATAGCCCAACGCGCCACTGGTGTTGAGCGTGGTGTTGATGGCAGCGAGCGTGCCCAGCAAGACGACCTGGTGGCCACCATTGCTGTACGTGATTTGTGAGGCGTTCAAGCCGCCTGCAGCATTGTTGATCACCGTGAGGCTGCCGTGACCGGCCGAGAAGGTCACACGAATGTTCTGCGTGCCAGCATCGGGGTCAGAGACCGCAATGCCGGTCATCAGGATGGTGGAGTCTTCAGACAATGTCTTGTTGCTCAGCCCGCTGTTGGTTGGCGCAATGTTCAGCGCCAGCACCGTGACGTTCACGGCCTGAGTGCTGCTCAGCGTGCCATCGCTTGCTTGCACCAGCACCTGGTAGACATTGTTCGAATCGGCATCCAGCCGATTGGCATACTGGGGCGCCGTCACGAAACTGAGTGCGCCCGTGCTGGCATTGATGGCGAACAAGGCATTGTCGGCGCCGCCTGCGCCACTGACCAGCGAATAGATGATGCTGTTGAGTTCCGGATCGACGGCATGCACGATGGTGACGGCCGTTTGTTCTTCGATCACGTTGACGTTGGCCGCGGCCGGGCCGCCGTTGGAGTTGATGACCGGGGCCTCGTTGACGTCCTGTACCGTCACCGTCATCGTCTTGGTGGATTCCAGATCGTCATTGCTGGCCGCCACGATGACCTCATAGGCATTGCTGCTGCTGGCGGGTGTGTGCTGTGGCGCCTCGAAGTTGGGCGCGGTGTTGAAGCGCAGTTCGCCGGTTTGTGCGTTGATCGAGAACAGACTGGCATCCGCCCCACCGGCGATCCGGTAGGTGATGATGGCGGCTGGACTGGCGTCCGTGGCCACCACGGTGGTCACCCCGGTGGCATTTTCAGTGATGGCGATGTTCGCCGGGCTGCTGATGGTGGGTGGGGACGCCCGGTGCAGCGCCAGGGTGTCGATGGCGCCGCCGTTCATGCCGAGGTCACTGCCATCGAGCAGCAAGGTGGCGGTGGCCGAGTTGGCCGTGCCGGTGACGATGTTGTCAAGCAGGACGACGTCTTGACCGTTCACGCCCGTCAGTCCGGCCACCGAGGTGTTCTGCTCGAAACTCATCAACAAGCTGCCGGCAGGCAAGGTCATGTTCTTGACGGTGAGGGACTTGGTCATCACTTCCAGGCCGGTGATCACCTGGTTGATGTTGATGGTCGAGCCGTCGATCAACGCCGTGGTGGTGCCGCCGACGAGCAAGCCGCCCAGCAGGCTCGCGCTGGCGGTCGAGTACAGGTAGACGGTCCGGCCGGCGGCCCCCGCGCCTGCGGTGTAAAGGATGTCGCCTGCCTGAACAGCGGCGTCGCCGACCATGCCATTTTCTTCGACGACGGCCAGGCCACGCACGTCCGCTGCGGTGCCCAGAATCGGCGCACCTAGGCCCTGGATGAGCACGGTGAAGTTGCCTTTGTCGTACTGGCCTTCGACATCGGGTCTGAACAATACAAGGTCACTTTTCTCAACCGTTACGCTGTTGTTGCTGCTGAGCGTGCTGGTGGCCCCGACGGTGAACAACACGTCGCCACGTTGCAGCGTCATGCCAGGCCCCAGGGACACGGATTTCGAGATCCAGGCGATGTCGTCCAGCGTGGCGGTGCCGAAAGCGCCCAGGTCGAACAGGTGCGAGAACGATCCCTGGCTGGTGCCGCCCAGTTGCAGGTTGTTGCCGCCGAGCGCCAGTACTTCGGTGTTGCTGACGTTGGCCACACCTGGCCACGTGGTGGTGTCCTGACTATTGCCCAGCCAGAGGTCGTTGGCATTGGTGTCAGGGTGTTGCCAGAACCAGGTGTAGGCCGGTGTGGCGGTGCTGCCGGTGTTGGTGACCGCGTTGGTCGTGGTGCCCCAGCCGGTGCCGGTCCAGTCGCTGAAGACCAGGTTGCCGTTGCTGCTCATGGCGGCGACCATCACGTGGTTGGTCGTTGGGTCGGCATAGGCGCGAATGCTGCCTTGGGCGCCGCCCACATTCGGCCCGGCCTGCGCCGCCGCCCAGCCCGTGGACGAGTTCCAGGTTTGGTAGCGTATGGCATTCGTGCCGTTGCCGAAGGTCGCCAGCACGTCACCACTCCTGGATTCAAAGCCTACCGACAAGGACGTGCCGTAATTGGGCGTGGCGAACTGGCTCATGGTCCGTGTGCCCCAACTCGACCCGCTCCATACCGCAAAGGAGACGGTGGTGACCTCGTTGTTGTTGGCCGAGTTGTAGCTGTTGAGGCCCATGGCGATGCGGTTGGAGTGCGGATCCGATGCCAGGGTGATGTAGTAGGCCGAGCCCCCGTCGTTGTAGCTGGCGGTGGAGGCGTCAAGCGTCCAGCTGCTGCCGTCGAACAGTCGATAGTGCACATTGGCATCGCCAGTCTTGCCGTAGGCCACCATGGCGCGGCCACTCAAGGCCTCGTAGGTCACCGCCGTGGTGAACTGGTCAAAGGCCGTGTAGCCCACCGTGTCGAGGGTCACGGGATTGCCCCAACTGCTGCCGTTCCAGATCAGGGCGCGGTCCACGTAGTTTTCGTCGGTGACCACCAAAGCCATGCTGTCGCCGCCAGGCTGAGCGGCCATCTGCATGCGCACGGGCTTGGCGGTGCCACCATAGGCTGAAGTGGGAATGGACTGCACGGCGCTCCAGGTGGTGCCGTTGAACACCATGTATTTCAAGGCGCTGCCGCTGTTCCAGACGATCATGGCATCGCCGCTGATGTGCTCGTAGCCGACGGCGATGCCCTGGATGTTAGGCGCGAGGCCGGTGGCCAATGGGCTCGCGGTGGCCGCCGTCCATTGGGTGCCGTCCCAACGCTCGGCCCGCACATCGCCGCTGGCACTGATGCCGATCACGACGGCCTCGTCGCGGAACGGTGACTCAGCCGAGCTGATGATGGTCCAGTTGGCGTTGATGGCGGTATTACTGTGCGTGCCCAGCACCTGGCCATCCCAGGCGGCCTGCTGGACAGCGGTGAGGTTGCTGTCGGCAAAGATGGCCGTGCCTTTGCCGCTGGTAGTGGCCGTCACCAGGGTGTGATCCCACTGTGCTTGAGCTTGAGCGGACAGGGCGACTTGCGTGGTGATGGCGCCGTCGGTGACTTCCAGTGTCCAGTCGGCCCCCAGGCGCAGGCTGCCGGTGAGGTCGTTGCTGGCGGCGATGTCGGCGCCGGTCAGCGTGGCCAGGTCGTGCACGAAAGTTCGGCCTGTGGCATCGGCGGCGAGGTCGCAGCCGTAGAGCAGGATGTCGCCTTGCGCGGTCAAGGCTTGGCCCCAACTGGCGATCTCGCGGGCGTGTTGCAAGAGCGCCGACTCATCCAACTGGGACGCGCCCATCTGCATGTGCCCCGATTCACCATGCCCGATGAGGTGGATGGCCGTGACCTCATGTTGTTGTGCCAGCACTTGCGTGATGCGCGCGATGCCGTCCTCGTCCTGCTTGATCACCTGCGCGACGATGTCGCGGCCCTGTTCGTGTTGCCGGGCGATGTCATCGAGCAGCACCTGGAGGTCAGGCACCGAGGCGTCGATGAACACAATTTCGGTGTGCGACGCGGTCTGTTGAACCGGCGTGCTGGTGGCGATTTGATCAAGGTGGCGCACCTGTGCCCCAGCGTCGGGCAGAAAGGCGGCCGGGGCGATGTCAGCCGAGTACAGCAACTTGGGCTCTAGCGCCTCGATGACGGGGCGTTGTGCCTGGAGGTTGCTGGGCGGGATCATGAGCGGCTTGGGCCGGCGGCTCTCAGCGGCTGGCGTTCAGCGAGATGCTGGCGGTCAACCAGATGGGCGTGCTGGCGGCCTGGGCAAGGGGCGTGGCGGCCGACCTCGCTTGGTCGGCTGAGGAGACGCGCAAGCTCGATGACATCGTGTAGAGACTCGGCGACTGTCTGCCTTGATGCGATCTGGTACGCGGAGATGACCGCCTGTGGCTGGTCTTGCGTGCAGGCAAGGTCTGGAGCTGGAACGAGGTCTTGAGCGCCAGGCCCATGGGCGGTGCCGTGTTGGCATGACGAGTCGCCATGCCCACGGGCACGGGCACAGGATTGGCGAGCTGCATGGCCGGCGTGAGCCATGTCGTGGTTACTGGCACGGATTTCACGGGTGCCGCCATGGGTGCCATGGCCGGCTTCACCGCAGCTGGCGCTTGTCCGCTGGCTGTCTGGATGTCGGCCTTGCACCGCAGCCCGCCAGGCAGCCGGTGGTCTGGATTAGGCAGGCTCAGGCGCACCCGGAAGGTGTTGCTGGCCGCATCGACCACCTGATCGACATAGCGAACCGTGGCATTGAGGGGTGGCATGCCTGGCAACTCGGGCCGGATGGTCATGGCATCGCCGACCTTGATCTGGCCATATTGCGTGATCGGGATCATCAACGACACCCGCAACGGGTTGATGGAGGCCACGCGGATCACCGGGCGATCTTCCACGCGCTCGCCCAAGTTGTTGTAGCGCTCGACCACGATGCCGCTGATGGGGCTGCGCAATGTCCGCAGGCCGAGCTGGGCCTTGGCCACGTTTTGCTCCTGCACGTAGATTTGCTGCTGGCTGCGGGCCAGTTTGTATTTTTGGTCGGCCACTTCGGCCTCGGCCACGGCCTGGTCCACCGCCTGGGTGGAGACAAAATTTTGAGCCAGCAACTGGCGCGCTCGCGCGACCTTCTGCTGAGCCAGCACCAGATTGGCCTTGGCCGCCTTGGCATCGGCATCCACCTGTGAGCGCAATTGGGCGACCTGGGCGTTGGCCCGCTCCACATCGGCGCGCAGGGTGACCACGGGTTGGCCGACCACGACGGCATCGCCCAAAGCCACCGGCAACGATTCGATCACGCCGGTCACGGGTGAGCCCACATCGGCCACCTGTTCGGGCTCGATCAGGCAGCCGGCGGGCTTGTTGGGCGCGGCACTCGAAGCGGTGAATGGCCAGCAGGCCACCAGCGCCACGCTCAGGGCATGCCGGAGCCCTGTTGCTGCGCGCTGTGATGCTGTTGTTCCCATTGCCGGTCTCTTTCCAATAGATGTCGTCGGGCCAGTGCCTGTCGGCGTGTCGCCAGCCCTTGCGTCAGGCGTTTGAGCTGTGCCTGACAGAACCGCTGGCGCCACATGAATGACCCAGTGACAATTGCATTGCATCGGAGCAGGATAGGCGCGTCAGGGCCTGTGTGACGGGTGGAAATGCCGTGACAAATCCACGTTTCTGTGCTCCCTGGTTGCCCCTGCCTGGCCGCGCGGCCCAGCAGCTGACGGTCCATGCGGCCCGATTCGTTGTTTTGGCAGCAGATCACGTGCAGGCCGCCGACCCGGATCGCCTGCTCGTCGAGTTCGATGTCGGTACCGCGTCCCGCCATGCGCGTGGACACCGTGATGGCGCCCTGGCGGCCCGCTTGGGCGACGATGTCGGCCTCGCGCTGGTCGTGCCGGGCGTTGAGCACCTGATGGGGCAGACAGGCAGCGTGCAGGCAGGCCGACAGGGCCTCGGAATCGGCCACCGTGTCCGTGCCGATGAGGATGGGCTGGCCCAGATGGTGCCGGATGGTCACGGCCTGGACGGCTGCCTGCCATCGTTGTTCCGGCGTGTCGAACACACGCAGGCCAAAATCCAGGCGGCGCGATGGCTGGCGCGGCGGCAGCGTCACGATGGACAGCCCATAGACGGCTTTGAACTCATCGCGCGATTCCACCAGCGTGCCGCTGAGCCCGGCCAGATGCCAGTAGCGCCGAAAAAACCGCTGGAAGGTGGTTTGCGCCAAAGTCTGGGTGGGCGCCGAGGCGTGGCAGCCTTCCTTGAGTTCGATCAGGGTCTGAAGGCCTTGCGACCACACACGGCCCTCGGCCAGGCGGCCGGTCAGGGTGTCGAGCAGTTCGATGCCTTTGTCGCGCACCACATAGTGCTGATCGAGATTCAGCAGGTGCAAAGCCGTCAAAGCCTGCTCTACCAGGTCTTGCTTGAGGCGCTGGCGGCGCCAAGGGCCCCCCAGATGAGCGGTCAGCGCTTGAAGCCGCGACAAGCCAGCCGCGCTCAGGCGTACGCGCAGCCCGCCAGCGGCATTCGCATCTTCGCCCCAGTGCAGGGCTTGCGCCAGTTTCAGGGCCTGCCACCACAGCGCGCGGCGCTGCCCTTGTGCGGCCGGCGTCAGCGGCTCCGTGCTGGAAATGATCAGGGGCACGACCGCTTCGTCCAGGAGGATGCTGTCGGCCTCGTCGACCAAAGCCAGGCACAGACCGCGCAGCACAGGCGCCTGGGCTTGAAGGCCACCCAGGTGATCGCGCAGGTGGTCGAAGGCCACCTCCTTGGCGGTGGTGTAGACGATGTCCTGGGCGTAGACCTGCCGCCTGGCGTCCGGTTCAGTGCTGGTCTGCACATGGCCCACGCTCAGGCCCAAGTGCTGCCAGAGCGGATTCAAGCCGGCGCAATCGCGCTCGGCCAAGTAGTCGTTGGCGGTGATCACGTGCACCGGCACGCCCGCCATGGCGGCGACCGAGGCAGCAGCGGCCATGGCCAGGGATTTGCCCTCTCCCGTTGGCAGCTCGACCAATCGTTGATCGAGCAGCATCGTGGCCGCCAGCAGTTGCTGATCGCTCAGGCGGCGCCCTGTGGTGTGCTCGATGGCTTGGCTCACGCAGGCCAGGGCAGGGGCCAGTGCCTGAGCAGCCCAACCGTGACGGCGCAGCATCTGGCGGGCATGGGTCAAGCGCTCGAGCCATTGCTCAGGAGGGACGTTTTTCAGATCATTGATGGCATGGTGCAGATGGTCCAGCCATGTTTGGCTGGCACGCATCACCCATGACGCGCTCATGTTCGGAGCCAAGCGTCCCACGGTGCGCAGGCGCCAACTGGGATGTTGCGACCAGACGAGGCTGGGCCGAGGCGCGGCCTCACCCGTGCCTTGGCTGGCCGTTTGCTGCGGATAGGCGCCCCAGCGCGGGCCAGGGCGGGGCAGGGCATTCGTTGGCCGGCTCATGTCAACGCGCGGGGTTGAAATCGAGCAAAGCGCGATGCCGCACCCAGCGTAAAAACTGCCAGATGGGCGGCGACCAACCGTGGTCCAAGCGCACCCAGGCCCGTTCGCCCAGCCGCGCCGCATGCTCGCTCGACCAGCTTTTGCCGAGTTGCACCTCCATCAGCACGACCGGGCGCAAGGCCTTGAGGTGTTGCTCATCCTGCGGGTCGGTGAGGATGTCGCCGCCCAGGGCCTGGCTCAGCGCCGGGCTGGGCAACTGCTGCGTGGCGCCCACGGCATCGCGCAGCAAGGCCGCATCGACAGGGTGGAGGTCAGGCGCACGCAGCCGCACCGAGACCGCGCGAGTTTGTTCACGCAAGGCCGACACATCACTTTGTGCCACGGCCAGTTTCACCATGGGTGGCGCGCTGTCGAGGATCTGACCCAGCAGCTGCCCCCGCCGCGCGTAGCGCCCTTGCAAGTCATCGCCCTCGGGCCAGACCAAGCGGCCAGCGCGCCGCGCCTTGATCTGCAATTGGCCGATCTGTTCGTCGACACGCGCCAGTTGGGCCGTCAGCCGCCCGGCTTCTTCGCTGGCCTGGCCAGCCTTGGCGCTGTCCACACCCAGGTGGCCGTATTGCCCCTGTTCGGCCTGGCTCAGCTGCGCGGCCAAATGTTCGCGTTGGGCCGACAGTTGCGGGTTGTGCAAGCTCAAAAGCAGATCACCGGCCTGAACGGATTGTCCGTCTGCCACATGAACCGTGGCCACCAACCCCTCGACTTCGCTGCGGATCAAGGCTTCCTCGGGCGCCCAGATGACGCCTTGTACCACCGTGCGGTCCGGCCAGGGCAGCAGCAGGGCGATCAGGATCACGGCCACGGCCAGGGCAGTGCGTTTGAGGGCGGTCAGGCCGGCAGTGCCTGCTGGCCCGCCCGATTCGTTCACCGTGGTCTGCCAGGCCCATTTGAGCAAATCGACCAAAGGCTTGAGCAGCAAGGTCCAGACGCTGATGGCCGCCAAGCCCCCACCCAGCACACTGGAGATGCTGCCGGCCCACCAACACAGCCCCGTCCATAAAGCCAATTGGTAGGCCCAGGCCAGTGGCGCGTAGCACAGCAGCCAGGGCCGCTCACCGGAGGCCTCGGGCGCCATGTCCTGACGCTTCGTGTGATCGGCTTCGCCCTTGAGCCAGCCATGCAAGCGGGTCTGCCAGGCCTGGCGGCTGCGCATGGCCAGGTTGGGCAGGTGCAAGGCCTCGGTCATCAGGTGATACCCGTCCAGCCTTTGCAGCGGGTTGGCGTTGAACAGCAAGGTGGAGGCGCAGCCAATGAACCAGACGATGAAGCCCAGGTCCTTGACCAGCCCCGGCTCGCTCCCCTGCCAGACCCACAACCCCACCGCGGCCAATGCTAGCTCGCACTGGATGCCCGCCGCGCTGACCACGGCGCGCTGCCACGCTTGCGGAAATGCGTGCGAGGCCGAAGCGTTGACATAAGGCACGGGCATCAACATCATCCAGGTCAGCCCGACCTCGTGCACGGCACCCCCCCAACGTTTGACGGCCAAGGCGTGCCCCATCTCGTGCAGCGCCTTGATGCAGGGGTAGACCAGCAGGGACAACAGCAGGTAGCGCGGCGTGTGCATCCACTGGCTGGCGTGGTTGTTCAGTGCCTTCAAGTGCAGGGCCAGGCCGACGACCAGCGCGACCATCAGGCACGACCACACCAACAGGCCCACGCTTGAAAACAGCCGGTGAGCCCAGGTGGTGTGCCGATTCAGCCAATGGTCAGGATCGGCCAAGGGCATTCGCCAGGCCAGCAGGTTGCGCTTTTCCTGGCCGGGTCGTTGGCTTGGCGTGGGCGGTGGCGTGTCTTGGCCCGCCAGATGGGTCGAGCCCTTGAGCATGGTGCC
>CANBUA010000010.1 GCA_947372535.1 Burkholderiales bacterium | reverse complement strand
CAGACCATCAAGACGGAGGATCAGATCCTCCAGACCCTGGTCAACCTGCGTTGATCGCCGCCGCCTCTAGCCTCAGGAGTTCCACATGGACCGCATGATTTACGTCGCCATGACTGGCGCGAAGATGAACATGCAGCGCCAGGATGTGCTGTCCCACAACCTGGCCAACGTCAGCACCACCGGCTTTCGGGCCGAGCTGCAGGCCACGCGTGCCGTGCCTGTGCGCGGCGATGGTGCCAGCACGCGGGTCTACTCGCTGGAGACGACCGTCGGCTACGACGATGCGTCCGGTCCCATCAGCTTCACGGGGCGAGGCCTGGACGTGGCCATGCAGGGCAAATCCTGGATGGCCGTGCAAGGCTTGGATGGCACGGAGGCGTACACGCGCTTTGGCGCATTGACGGTCAACAGCGAAGGCACCCTGGTCACTCAGGGCGGTGCCACGGTGCTGGGCGACGGCGGGCCGATCTCGGTGCCGGCCAACACCGAGCCCAGCATTTCGCCTGATGGCACGGTCAGCGCCAAGCAGCCCAACGGCAAGATCACCGCGCTGGGCAAGCTCAAACTGGTCACGCCCACGGAAGACAACAAGCTGGTACGCAGCGAGGACGGCCTGTTCCGCGCCGGTGACGGTGCCGACCTGCCGGCCGATGCGAACGCCCGGGTGCAGGACGGCGCGCTGGAAGGCTCGAACGTCAACCCGATCGAGACCATGGTGGCGATGATTTCGGCGTCCCGCCAGTTCGAAGCCCAGATGAAGATGATGCAGACCGCCGAGGCCGACGAAAAATCGGCCGTTCAATTGTTGGCCGCGGGTGGCTGACGGTCTGCAGCCCCCCACGACATTGATGTAGAAGGAGTCACTCACCATGATGCGCTCACTGTGGACTGCCAAGTCCGGCATGGAGGCCCAGCAAATGCAGCTGGACCACATCTCTCACAATCTGGCCAACAGCTCGACCAACGGCTACAAGCGTTCCCACGCCGTGTTCGAGGACCTGATGTACCAGAACCTGCGCCAGACGGGCTCCAACAGCTCGGAGCAGACGCAATTGCCCACGGGCCTGCAAGTCGGCCTGGGCGTGCGTCCGGTGGCCACCTCGCGCAATTTTTCGCAAGGCACACTGCAGCAGACGACCAACTACCTGGACATCGCCATCAAAGGCAATGGCTTCTTCCAGATCGCCATGCCAGACGGCACGACGGGCTACACACGCGACGGCTCGTTCCAGCTCGACTCGAACGGCCAACTGGTGACCAACAATGGCTATGCGGTGCAGCCACCCATCACCGTGCCCACCAATGCCCTGACGGTGACCGTGGCCAACGACGGCACGGTCACCGCCACCACGCCTGGCACGACCGCCATCACCACGCTGGGACAGATCACCATCGCCAATTTCATCAACCCGCCCGGCCTGGAGCCGCGCGGCGAGAACCTCTTCACGGAATCGGCCTCCTCGGGCACACCGCAAACGGCCACGCCCGGCACCAACAGCATGGGCACCCTGGCACAAGGCTTCACGGAAGCCTCCAACGTCAACGTGGTGGAAGAGCTGGTCGGCATGATCCAGACCCAGCGTGCCTACGAACTCAACTCCAAGGCCATCCAGACCTCGGATCAGATGCTGCAAAAGCTGGGACAACTGTGATGCGTGGGTCTCGTTGGTTGATGGGGCGCCTCTGGCTGGTGCCCGCCCTCCTGGGCAGCTTCGGCCTGGGCGGCTGCCTGGCCACCGCGCCCACCGTCGAAGTGGCCATGCCCACGCAGTCGCGTCCGCAAATCGTCGCGACTGCGCCTGTGGCCAATGGCTCAATCTTCCAGGCGGCCAGCTACCGGCCGCTGTACGAAAGCCCGCGCGCGCGCATGGTGGGCGACATCATCACGGTCGCCATCGTCGAGAGCCTGGCGGCCAAACAGGAATCGACCAGCGCCATCGAGAAAACCGGCTCCATCACCGGCGGCGCCACGGCCATCCCCTTCGTTCCCGCCGCCACCCTGGCCAAGCTGACGGCCGCTGGCGCCGCCGAGAACAAGTTCGACGGCAAAGGCAGCACGCAGAGCACCAACACCTTCACCGGCACCATCACTGCCACGGTGATCGAAGTCCTGCCCAACGGACACCTGATCATCTCCGGCGAGAAGCAGATCGGCGTGAACCAGAACGTCGATGTGTTGCGTTTCTCAGGCCAGGTGGACCCTGTGACCATCCAGCCAGGCAACCTGGTGGCCTCCAGCGCCATCGCCAATGTTCGGGTGGATCAGCGTGGTCGCGGCGCCCAGGCAGCATCGCAGGGAATAGGCTGGTTGGGGCGATTCTTTTTGAGCCTTTCACCGCTCTAAAGGTTCGCACAATGGAGCCGAGACCCCCACCACGCTCGGCCCATCATGACCATCGAACGCTTCCTCAAACCGCTGATTGCGCTGGCCTTTTTGGCAGCCTCGGCAGCCCTGTGGTGGCCGGTCGATGCCAGCGCCGTCAGGCTCAAGGAAATCGCTTCGCTGCAAGGCGTGCGGTCCAACCAGTTGATGGGCTACGGCCTGGTCGTCGGCCTCGACGGCACGGGTGACCAAACCACCCAGACCCCCTTCACCACGCAGAGCTTGAACGCCATGCTGCAACAGCTGGGCATCACGGTGCCTGCCGGTGCGGCCATGCAGCTCAAGAACGTCGCAGCCGTGCTGGTCACCACCAGCCTGCCGCCCTTCGCGCAGCCAGGCCAGGCCATCGACGTGAACGTGTCCTCGCTGGGCAATGCCAAATCCCTGCGCGGCGGCACCCTGATCGCCACCCCCCTCAAAGGCGCCGATGGCCAGATCTATGCCTTGGCCCAGGGCAACCTGGTGATTTCGGGCGCAGGTGCTTCGGCTGGCGGCTCCAAGGTCACGGTCAACCACCTCAGCGCCGGCCGCATCCCCAACGGCGCGACGGTCGAGCGCGCCGTGCCCAGCCCCTGGCAGCAAGGCAGCACCGCCCAGCTCGACCTGCAAAGCGAAGATTTCAACACCGCGCGCGCCGTGGCTGATGCCATCAACAAGCTCAAGGGCCCAGGCACCGCAGAGGCCCAGGATGGCCGCACCGTGAACATCAAGCTGCCCCAGCCTTCCGGCGAGCGCGTGGCCTTCATGGGCGACATCGAAAACCTCGACATTGCCCAGGCCACACCGGCCGCCCGCATCGTGGTCAACGCCCGCACGGGCTCGATCGTGATGAACCAGGCCGTCGCCATCGGCCCCTGCGCCGTGGCCCACGGCAACCTGTCGGTCACCATCAGCACCACCCCGGTGATCAGCCAGCCCTCACCCCTGTCTCAAGGCCAGACCGTCACCTCGCAGAAATCCGACATCCGCATCAATCAGGAGCCTGGCTCGCTGATCCAGATGCCCGCCGGCACCAAGCTGACCGATGTCGTCAAGGCACTCAATGCCCTCGGGGCCAATCCGCAAGACCTGCTGGCCATCTTGCAAGCGATGAAGGCTGCCGGCGCACTCCAGGCTGAATTGGAGGTGATCTGATGGCCATCACATCGCAGAGCAACAGCAATCAGGGCATGAGCCTTGACCTGCGCTCGCTCGACAAACTCAAGACGACGGCCGGCAAGACGCCCAGCTCCGCGATCAAGGACACGGCCAAACAACTTGAGAGCCTGTTCATGCAAGAGTTGCTCAAGAGCATGCGTGCCACGACCATGAACACCGGCATGCTGGACAATTCTGGCACCGAGATGGGCAACAGCATGCTGGACACCCAACTGGCAGGTCAGATGACGGGCATGCCCGGTGGCCTGAGCGACATGATCGTCAAGCAGCTTGAGCGCCAGATGGGTGTCGGCAAGGACAGCGCCGACCCCAAGACCTTGATCTCCGGCATGGGCAGTGGCGGTGTGAGCTACCAGGCCGCCGGCCGCTCGACCGCCATGAGCGCGACCAAGGCCCTGGGCGCCACGCCTGCGGCCAGTGCCGCGGGCGCCCCCGCCTCGTCCTCCTCGACCGTGGACGACAAAAGCCTCACCCCGTCGGAGCGCTTCATCCGCAAGCACCAGGCCGCCGCCAAGGAAGCCGCCTTGTCCTCCGGTCTGGACGCCTCACACATCCTGGGCCAGGCTGCACTTGAATCGGGCTGGGGCAAGCACGAGATCCGCATGCCGGACGGCAGCGGCAGCCACAACCTCTTCGGCATCAAGGCCACGCCCGACTGGAAAGGCAAGGTCGCCGAGGTGACCACAACCGAATACTTCGGCGGCGTGGCGCACAAGGTGACCGCCAAGTTCCGCGCCTACGACTCCTACACGGACGCGTTCAAGGACCACGCCCGCATGCTCACCAGCAATGCCCGCTACACACGCAACCTGGCCCAGGCCGACACCGCCAAGGAATTTGCCACCGGTTTGCAAAAAGCTGGCTACGCGACGGACCCGTCTTACGCGGACAAGTTGACCAAGGTCATCAACACGGCTTTGCGACTGCAAAAGACCGTCACCTGATGACATCAATGAGGGCAGCACACCATGGGTAACGGCATCCTCGCACTGGGCACCCGGGCCATGCTGGCCAGCACGGCCAGCATGGACACGACCTCCCATAACATCGCCAATGCCAACACGCCTGGCTACTCGCGCCAGGAGGTGCAGATCTCGACCGAGGGCGGACGCTACACAGGCGCCGGCTTCTTCGGGCGCGGCGTGCGGGTGGACACCGTGGCGCGCAGCACCAACGACTTCCTGGCCAAGGAAGCCAACATCAACAGTTCCAACTCTGCGGCCGACCAGGCGCGCCTGGGCAAACTCCAGCTGCTCGAAAAAGTGCTGCCCACGGCAGAAAATGGCATGGGCTATGCCGCCAGCCAAGTCCTCAACGCTTTCGTAGACGTGGCCAACCAACCGCAGGACATGTCGGCACGCCAGGTGGTGCTGGCCCGTGCCCAGGAATGGGTCACGCGCATGAACACGGCTGGCCAGCAACTGGCCGACCTGCAATCGGGCGTGCTGCTCGATGTGCAAAGCACCGTCGGCAAGATCAACTCGATCACCAGCCAGATCGCCGACATCAACACGGCGATTGCCAAGTACAACGGCTCGGGCCATCAGCCCAACGACCTGTTGGACCAACGCGACCTGCTGGTGTCCCAACTGGGTGAGCGCATCCAGGTGACCACCATCCCCGCCGACGACGGCACCTTGAGCGTCTTCATGGGCGGCGGCCAGTTGCTGGTGCTGGGCAACACGGCACAGACCCTGGGCACCACGCGCGATCCGGTCGACTCCACCCAGATCCGCGTCACGCTCAAGCTCAACAACACCGAACGCATCCTGGACGGCGGACAGTTCACTGGCGGGGAGCTCTCCGGCCTGCTCAAGGTGCAAGACAGCGACATCACCAGCGTCAAGTCGATGTTGAACAATTTCAGCGCCAACTTCGCCGATGCGCTCAACCAGCAGCAAGGCCTCGGCCTGGATGCCGAAGGCAACGCCCAGACCACCTTCGACGCGTCCGGCAACCCCGTGATCAAGCCGCTGTTCGTCAACACCGGCACGGCGGCCGGCATCTCGCTGAACCTGACCACGCCCAAAGGCCTGGCCGCCGCCTCACCGTTGGTGGCCACCGCCTCCACGACCAACACCGGCACCTTGTCGATGTCGTCCATCAGCATGCTGCGCGCCCTGCCCGGCCCCAATGCGCCCGACTACGGCCTGAGCCAGCCCGTCACCGGCCAGGACCTCAAGCTGGTGTTCGAGGCCGACAGCGACCCGACCAACCCAACCGGCCTGATCTACCGCTTCTTCGACAACAGCGGCACGCCTTACCAGGATGTCTCGCCCTCCCGCCGCTGGGCGGCCGGCACCGCCTTGAGCGATGGCGATCCGGCCAGCACGCCCACCGGCGCCCTGTTCTCCATGCAGATCAACGGCGTGCCCAAGGCGGGTGACTCCATCAAGATCGGCACCACCCAATACCCCGGCAGCAACAACAGCAATGCCCTGGCGATGCTGGCATTGCGAGACAAGGCCATGGTCTCGCTGGACGGCTCCAGCAGCGCCACCGTCACGGACGCCTACTCGCAGATGATCGGCAGCCTCGGTGTGCTGGTGCAAGGCGGGCAGACCTCGGCCAACATTTCCAAGACCCTGGCCAGCGACTCCACCCAAGCCATGGCCAATGCGACAGGGGTCAACCTTGACGAAGAGGCTGCGCGCCTCATCCAATACCAGCAGAGCTACCAGGCAGCCGCCAAGGTGATCCAGATCGCGCAATCGATCTTCGACAGCCTGCTCAGCATCATGCGTTAAGGAGTTCCAGCATGCGCATCAACACGGCCCACCGCTACGACGCCTCCATCTCCAACCTCCAGGACCGCCAGCAGAAACTGGCCAACAGCGAGGTTCAGCTCACATCGGGCAAACGTGTCAACAATGCCAGCGACGACCCCACAGCGGCGGCCCGCGCCGAACGCGCCCTGGCCGCCATGGCGCGCGGCGAAGCCAACAAGCGCTCGGTCGACGCCAGCCGCAATGTGATGAGCATCACCGAAGCGGCCGTCGGCGATTCGATCGACCTGATCCAGACCGCCCGCGAAGCCCTGGTGGCCGCCGGCAACGGCAGCTACACGGTCAACGAACGCCAGAGCCTGGCCATCAAGCTGCGTGAAATCCGCAGCCAGTTGCTGTCCATCGCCAACCGGTCGGACGGCGGCGGCGGCTTCGTCTTTGGCGGACAAGGCTCCTCCTCACCCCCCTTCGTGGACACCCCCAACGGCGTCACCTTCGTGGGCCAGGGCGGCGAAACGCTGGCCTCCTCCAGCGAGAAGATCAACCTCACCGTGGACGGCGAAGAGGTCTGGCTGCGCGCCATGACTGGCAATGGCGTCTTCACCACCACCCCGGCCAACAACATCAACACCGGCCAGCCCAACACAGGCACGGCATGGGTCAACTCAGGCGCCGTGAGCATGCCCTCGCAGTTGCCCTATCCCGCGCCTTCGTCGCCCGCCCCGGGCTACAGCGTCCAATTCCACGTCAATGCCGGGGTCACGACCTATGACGTACTGGAGAACGGCAACCCCTTGTCGACCGGCACCAGTTACGTCGCGGGCCAGACCATCTCGATCGCCGGGCGCGGCATGGCCGTCACGGTCATGGGCAGCCCGGCCGATGGCGACAACTTCGCCATCGCCCAATCGGACAACGGCCTGAACATCTTTTCCAGCCTGGACAAGGCCATCGGCGCCTTGAATTCGCCCACCTCCATCACCATGCAGGCGGTCAACACCGGCATGATTGAGTTGGACAGCATCTTGGGCAACATGAGCAGCGCCCGCTCAGCCATCGGCGAGACGCTCAACCGCATGGACGGCATCGACAACCGCATCAGCGCGCTCAAATTGGCCGCTCAAACCGAGCGCTCAAATGCCGAAGACCTGGACATGACTTCCGCCATCGCCGATTTCCAGACCAAGCAAACCGGTTACGACGCAGCCCTCAAGAGTTACTCCATGGTTCAGAAGCTCTCCCTGTTCCAGTACATCAACGGTTAGGCCCCCTCATGAGCAGCGAGCACCCCATCCTGAACCAGGTGGCATTTGCCTACAGCCCTGTCATCGACCGCAATCGCGCCGTCACGGCCACGCGGCTGAGCATTTTCCCGCTCCAGCAAGGCACCCAGCTCGACGCCCCCTCACTGCTGGCCGCCCTGGCCGAAGTCTGGCCCGTGGGTGCCAAACAGGTCTGGCTGGACATCATGAGCGAGCGCCTGCTGCAAGACCTCATGCTGGCGCAGCCACCCACCCACCTGCTGATCGAGATCCCCGCCTTCATGGCGACGGACCCGGAGAACGCCGTGGCCATCTGCACCGTGCACGGCAACGGCAGCCTGCTGGTGCTCAAGGGCCGACCGCACCACCCCCTGCCACGCGAAGTCCTGCCTTGCTTTCAGTTCTCCCTGATCGACATGGACGACGAGCGCCGTGCCGCGCGCATGGGTGGCGCCACGGAGATGCCAGCCGACGCCTTGCCCCGCGGCATCGCCCTGGTGCAATCGGGCGTGCGGCAAGTGGCCGACATGGAAGAGAGCTTTCGCCGGGGCTCGCAAGCCGTGCTGGGCTGGCCCATCGACGATGTCACCCAGGGCGGGGCGGGCACGCGCAATGCCGACCAGCCCACACTGCAAGCCATCGTGCAACTGATCGACCAGGTGCACAAGGAAGCCGACATCGAGGTGCTGGAGAACACGCTCAAGCGTGATCCACCCCTGGCCTACAAGCTGCTGCGCTACATCAACTCGCCGGGCTTTGGCCTGTCGATCGAGATCGGCTCCTTCCGCCACGCCATCATGGTGCTGGGCTACCAGCGCCTCAAGCGCTGGCTGGCCCTGCTGCTGGCCACCGCCAGCAAGGACCCCAACATGCGCCCGGTGATGTTCGCGGCCGTTCGCCGCGGCCTGCTCATGGAGGAGCTCGGCCGCCATGCCAACAACGACGAGATGCGCAACGAGTTGTTCATCTGCGGGGTGTTCTCCCTGCTGGACCGCATGTTCAAGCAACCCTTCTCGGAACTGCTCAAGACCATCCCCGTGCCCGAACACGTCTTCCAGGCGCTGGTCGATGGCACCGGCCCCTACGAGCCTTATTTCACGCTGGTCACCGCCATGGAGAACCACGACCTGGAGGGCATCCGCGAAGCTTGTGACGCGCTGTTCCTGTCCATGGGCGACATCAACACCGCCCTGTTCACCGCCTTGCGAAACGCGGCCGAACTCGACTGACGTTTCCGCCAGAAATCCCCCCAGGACAGGGCCCCTCGAATGAAGGGATAACCCTTACATTTCACGGATCCCCTCGGTATGCTTTAGGCAGTTTGTCACGAACCGCCCGGCACGCCATGCATCCCCTCGCCCCCCTGATCGGCGTCCTGATCCTCTCAGGTGTCCTCACCGTCAACTACTTCCGCACGGCTTGGCGGCTGGGCATCCTGCGCGCTTTTGGCCGCCGGGCCCGCCTCAACTGGCGCGTGATCATCGCGGGCTGCATCGCCGCCTGTCTGCCCTTGGCGGGCGCCCTGATGGCCTTGACGCTCATGCCCACCGACGTGGCCGGCAACATCCAGCCATCTCCACTGGAGATGGCCTTGCAGATGTCGCTGTGCGGGCTGGTCATGCACGTGCTCAACGACGCCATCGTGACCTGGGGCATGCCGGGCCGCACGGCCTGAGCGCCCACGGCCACCGCAGCGAGGCGATACCATCGGGCATGCTCGATGACGCCCCCACCCCTTACGCCGACCTCACGCCCGACACCGTCATTGACGCCCTGGTCGCCGCCGGGCTCGACCCCGATGGCCGCCTGCTGGCCCTGAACTCCTACGAGAACCGCGTCTTCCAGATCGGGCTGAACGACCAACCCATGGCGGTGGCCAAGTTCTACCGCCCGGGCCGCTGGACGGACGAGCAGATCGTCGAAGAACACGATTTCGCCCTCGCCCTGGCTGCTGATGACATCCCCCTGGTTGCGCCGATGTCGCTGAGCCTCCCGCCCGACTCGACCGCCCGCACCTTGGGCCAGGCCAACACCCTGGCGCTGTGGCAGCAAGGCGAGACCCTGCACCGCTTCAGCGTCAGCCCCCGCCACGGCGGCCGTGCACCAGAGCTGGACGATCCCGAGGTGCTGGCCTGGCTGGGCCGACTCATGGCCCGCCTGCACATCGTGGGGCGCCGCGAGCTTTTTGCTCACCGCCACACCCTGAGCGTGGCCAGGGTAGGCCGCGAGGCCCGTCAGTGGATCGCCGACCATGGCGATCTGCCCGAGCCGCAGCGCAGCCAGTGGCTGGCCGTGGCAGACGAGGCCCTGGACGCCGCCCAGGCCGCCTTCGACCGCGTGCCCGACCTGCGCCTGGGCCGTGTCCATGGCGACTGCCACCTCGGCAATGTGCTGTGGACGCCGGACGGCCCCCATTTCGTTGACCTGGACGACGCTTGCAATGGCCCGGCCGTGCAAGACCTGTGGATGCTGCTGGGCGGCCAACGCCAGGAGCGCCAACCCGCGCTGCACGCCATCATGGACGGCTACGAGAGCATCGCCGAATTCGACTGGCGCGAATGGACCTTGGTCGAGCCGCTGCGCACCTTGCGCCTGATCCACCACAGCGTCTGGCTGGCGCGCCGCTGGGCAGATCCGGCCTTCCCCAGCGCCTTCTCCTGGTTTGGCACGGCGATGTACTGGCAGCAGCAGAGCGACCAGTTGCGCGAGCAGCTCCAATGGATGGCGCGGGACACAGAATCAGCCGCTTACCCTTAAGTTTTTGCAGCACCCGATAGCGTGCGTTTGTCACGGCAGACCCTGTCCTGGACACCCATTCCGGGGGGGGCGCATAGTATGGTTTGGTCACCTCAATGCGGAGCCGGACATGCCTGCCAAGACCACTTCATCGAAAAGCCCCGAATGGATGCTCGCCACGGGCATCGCCATGGCGACGGTGCTGACGGTGGCAGGGGTCTGGGCCTACGCCAACAACGCGTTTTCTCCCAAGATGGAACGTCCCCAGCCCGCCTGGCTGGAAATTGCCCGCGCCACGCCTCAACTGGCCGATGGCCGCACGCTGGCTGTACAAGTGGGCCTGGAATTCGACAGCCAGGATGCCGTCAAAGAACTCACGCCGCACGTCGATGCCTTCCAGGCCGTGGTGATCGACGCGGCCCAGAGCATGTCGCACCGCGATCTGCGTGGCACCAAAGGCATCCGGCGGCTGGGCGATGCCATCGAAGAGGGCATCAACGACTACCTCCAAGACAAGCACATCAAAGAGCGCCTGCGTCAGGTCGCTTTCGAGGAAATGCTGCTGATGCCTTGATCCTGAACCACCCGGCGCCTGGCGCCCTGGCACTGCACCGCCGCATGCACAGTCTGCGGCGTCAAGGTGCAGCACAGGTGCTGCCAGAAGGCCCACACGGCGCGGGCATCGCCCAGGGCGCGGTGGCGCTCTGCCTCCAGCAAGGTGATGCCGTGGCGCTCCACCACCGAGTCGAGGTTGTGGCGCGTCTGGTCGGGAAACAGCCGGCGCGACAGCTTCACCGTGCAAACCACACGCGGCTCGAAATCCATGTCCACGCGGATGAACTCGTGGCGCAGAAAACCATGGTCAAAAGGCGCGTTGTGCGCCACGAAGAGCGCGCCTGACAGCCGCTCGGCCAGGGCCGGCGCCAGGGACTCGAAGGTCGGCGCGTCCTTGACCATGGCATCGGTGATGCCCGTGAGCTTCTGGATGAATCGCGGTATCGGCATCAACGGGTTCACCAGGGTGCTCCACTCGCGCACCCCTTGGGCGTCGACCTCGATCACGCCGATCTCGGTGGTGCGGTCCGCCGCCGCCGAGCCGCCCGTGGTTTCCAGGTCGACGAAGACGATGCGCTCCACCCCGGGTGGCAGGTATTCGGCCATGGCCAGGTCGAAGAGGGAGGTTTGAATGGGCATCATCGTGGCCTCCATTGTGAACCCTACGCGTGAAAGTCCCGACCAGAGTGCAGGCCATTGAAGGGTGCTGTTCATGCGTTCAAACGCGGGGCGGACATACTGAGCCTTCGTCCATTGATCAACAAGGAGCCCCGCATGGCCATACTCAAAGTCGGCGCCGAAAACAGCGCCCCCATCGAGCTTTACTACGAAGACCAAGGCAGCGGCCGCCCCGTCGTGCTGATCCATGGCTGGCCCTTGAGCGGCCGATCGTGGGAAAAGCAGGTGCCCGCCTTGATCGAGGCCGGCCACCGCGTCATCACCTACGACCGGCGCGGCTTCGGCCAATCGTCCCAACCCTGGTCGGGTTACGACTACGACACCTTCGCCGCCGACCTGCACGCCCTCCTGAGCCACCTCAACCTCCAGGACGTCACGCTGGTGGGCTTCTCGATGGGTGGTGGTGAGGTGGTGCGCTACATCGCCACCTACGGCACCCAGCGCATCACCAAGGCCGTGCTGGCCGCCGCCGTGCCGCCTTTCCTTTACAAGGCGGCCGACAACCCGCAAGGCGGACTGGACGACGCCACCATCGCGCAGTTCGAAGGGGGTGTCAAAGGCGACCGCCTGGCCTTCCTGGAAGGCTTCACGCACGGTTTTTTCTCGGTCGGCGACAAGCTCCTGGTCAGCGAGCCGCAACGCGCCTACGCTCATCAGATCGCCTCATTCGCATCACCCAAAGGCACGCTGGACTGCATCGCCGCCTTCGGCCGCACTGATTTCCGCGGCGATCTGGCCAAGGTCACGGTGCCCACCCTGATCATCCATGGCGATGCCGATGCCATCGTGCCCTTCGAGGTCAGCGGCGCGCGGTCGCACCAGGCCATCCCCGGCAGCCAACTGGTGTTGATCAAGGGCGGCCCGCACGGCCTCAATGCCAGCCATGCCGACGAGTTCAACCAGGCTTTGTTGAAATTCCTGGCCGATTGAGGATGAACGGCCAGCCTCAGTTGCCGCTCTTGGGGGCAGTCTTGGCGGTCAACTCCAGGATGCGGGCGATGAGGTCGTTGGGGCGCAAGGGTTTGGCGCAATAGGCATCAAAGCCGGCCGACAAGGCCTGATCCCGGTCCTGTGCACGGGCAAAGGCCGTCAGCGCAATCGCTGGCAGACGGCTTCCGCCAGCCTCGCGCCGCCTCACTTCGCGAATCAGCTCGTAGCCATCATGGCCGGGCATGCCGATGTCGCTGACCATGACATCGGGCATGGCTTGCGCCAAACCCCGCAGGGCACTGGCATAGTCACCGGCCATCATCACCGTGGCGCCCCGGTCGCTGAGGATGATGTTGAGCACCTCGCGCGCTTCCGGATCGTCCTCTATGGCCAAGACCGTCAGACCGCTCAGGCTGGCCGCACTGTGACTGTCGCCTTTACCGCTGTCTTCCTGCTGGCCCGCCGATGATGCCGACTGACTGGCCGAGGAATCCAGCGCAATGGTGGCCAGGAAGGTGGCGCCATGACCCAGCCCCGCGCTGGTGGCCACGATGTGCCCGCCATGGAGCTCGACCAGGTGCTTGACGATGGACAGCCCCAGCCCCAGCCCGCCCTGGTAGCGGTTGGTGGCCGAATCGCTCTGGGTGAACCGATCGAACAGGTAAGGCAGGAACTCCGGCTTGATGCCCAGTCCTTTGTCCTGCACGCTCAGTGTCAAGGCCCGATCGTCCTGGGTCAGCTCGATGGTCACTGCACCGCCCGGTTTGGAGAATTTGACCGCATTGGTCAAGAGGTTCCACACGATCTGCTGCAAGCGCGCTGGGTCGGCCTTCACGGGCTGGAGGGCCCCATCGTGGATGACCGAAACCTGAAGGCTTTTTTCCTGAAAAGCCGAGCCCAGGGCCGTGATGGCCGAATGGACCAGTTCACTGACATCGACCGTCTCGATCTCCAGGCGCAGCTTGCCCAGGTCCATGCGCGAGACATCCAGGATGTCCGAGATCAGGCGGGTCTGGATCTTGGCATTGCGTTCGATGGCATCCAGCCCGCGCCCCAGGTTCGCCCCGCCATCAGAGCGCTTGAGCACATGCGCCCAGTTGAGGATGGCGTTGAGGGGTGTGCGCAACTCATGGGAAAGCACGGCGATGAACTCGTCCTTGGAGCGACTCACGCGTTCGGCGGCGGCCCGTGCGGCTTGCTCACGGTCGAGCAGTTGTTCACGCTGCTGAGACAGCAGCACCCGGTCGGAAATGTTCGTGGCAATGGCCAGGCTGAGGTCGGGCTCGATGTGGCTGGACAAGCTCCACTCCAGGTGCACCTGCCGCCCCTGCACATCGACCAGGGGGAACTCACCGCGCCAAACATCCTGCTGGCTGTGGGCCAAGTACTGCGCGATGCGCTGGGCCCATTCTGGCGGCGCGAAATCCACCACCGGCTGCCCGACCACCGCTTCTTGCGTCTGCCCCAGCAGGCTCAGCATAGACGGGTTGACCTCAACGAAGCGCCCCGAACTGTCGATCAGGCAGATGCCGCTGGGCGCTTGCTCGTAAATGGCCTTGAAGCGGGCTTCGCTGCGCCGCAGCGCGTCTTCTGCCCTGCGGGCCCGCATCAGCACATGGATGGTGGCCACCAGCAAAGCAGGCTCGGCCGGGTGCGTCATGTAGGAGTCAGCGCCCGAATGCAACCCGCGCAGCTTGTCTTGGTCACGCACGTAGGCCGCAGACAAGTGGATCACCGGCAGGCGCTGGGTGTCACCGCGACTGCGCAACATGCTGCAGACCTCGAAACCGTCCATGTCGGGCAAGTGCACGTCCAGGATCACGGCGGCCAGGCTGCCGTCGGCCCGATCTAGCGCCTCGCGACCCGTTCCGGCTTCGCGGGTGCGAAACCCCGCCGCCCGCAGCACGCGCGCCGTGGTGTAGCGCGTGGCCGGGTTGTCGTCCACCACCAGCACCTCAGGGCTTTCCAAGGTGTCGGCGGACGATGAGGATTGAGCGGTCATGGCACCTCGCTTTGGGCCTGCGCAGGCACTTCCTCGGCAAGCCTGATCGGCAAGGTCACCGAGAAAACGGAGCCCTGGCCCAACTCGCTGGTCACGGCCACACTACCGCCGAGCACTTCAGCCAACCGCTTGCTGAGCGACAGGCCCAGCCCAGTGCCGCGCAGGCGCTTTTGCACGGGCGAGTCGACCTGGACGAAATCCTGAAAGACAGCATGGTGAAACTCAGGCGCAATGCCGATGCCCGTGTCTGCCACGGAGAAGGTGGCTGTGTCGTCGGCATTGCGCATGACCGAGACCTTGACCTCGCCATGAATCGTGAATTTCAAGGCGTTGGAGATGAAATTGCGCAGGATCTGGGCCAGCTTTCGGTCATCGTTGTACAGCGGCGGCACGTCCTGAGGCTCTTCGAACGATAGCACCACATCCGGATTGGTGAGCACCGGTTTGAACATGCCCCTGAGCGCCGAGTACAGATCCACCATGTCAAACCAGGCGGGCGAGACGTCGATGCGACCGGCCTCCACCTTGGCCAGGTCCAACAGGTCATCGACCATGTCGGAGAACTCGTCAGCGGTAGACTGGATGAACATGACCTGTCGCTCCTGCTCTTGCGTCAGCGGGCCATCGATGCGGTCAATCAGCAGCCGGGCAATGCTCTGGATGGCACCGATGGGCGTGCGGAACTCGTGGCTCATGTAAGCCAGGAAGCGGCTTTTGAGCTCGGTGGCGCCGCGCAACTCCTCGGCCTGGGCATCGAGTTCGGCATACAGCGCGACCACGCCGCGGTTGGTCTCCTCCATTTCCTCCTGCAGGGCCTCAAGCGCGGCGGTCTTGGTGTTCAGTTCGGCCTGCAAGGCCTGGACAGCGTGGTCTGATTCAGGGGATGTCATGCGGCACTCCGCCATTTGAGGACCACGATGGTGGCGTCGTCACGCCCGCGGCTGTGGTCGCGCAGCAGCCAGGCCGCCACCACGGTGGGATGCTGGCGCAGCAGCGCGGGGTTGTCCTCCAGATGCCAGCGTGCTGTCAATCCATCGGAATGCATGATCAGCAGACCATGTGCGGGCCAGTCGTAGGGCACATCCTGCAGGCGCCTGATCTGCACGCCGGCCGTGCCGTGTTGAGACGCCAGCGAGCGGTCCTGCACGCCGGAGATGAGGCGCCCGGCGATGTTGCCCACGCCACAGAAACTCACGGCCTGACGGTTCATGTCCACATCGGCCATGGCCACCGCCGCGCCACGCGTGCTGCGCAAGGCCTGGTGCACTTGCTCAAGCACCTTGCTCGGGCCTTCGAAAGGCACCTTTTGGAACAGCCCCACAGCGGCCTGTGAGGCCTCTGCGGCCGACGGCCCGTGCCCCAAGCCATCGGCCACCATGAGGGCAGCGCGTGCACCGTCGATCTCAATGGCCCAGGCATCGCCGCTGATGGACTCGCCTTCCAAGGCCAAGTTCACGGCGCCGACGCTGAAGCCACTGGCCTTGGCCACATAGGGCGCCGGCTCCATGCCCGAGCCTGTCCGGGCCCCCACGCGGGCCATCATCACCGTGCCATGAGGCGCGAGCGAGAAGGCCTCGAACTCATCAGACAAACGGCGAATGGCCCCCAGGCCCGTACCCGGCGTGCCGCCCGTGGAAAAACCGTCCACCATGCAGGCTGACAGATCAGCGATGCCGGGCCCATGGTCCACGGACAGCAATTCGACCATGTCCTGACCGTTGTCACCTTTGACGGGCGCGACCATCAGGCGTCCCTTCTTGGCATGCTTGACCAGGTTGCTACCCAACTCGGTGGCCACCAATGCCACACGACCAGCCGCCACGGCGTCCAGACCCAGTTCATCGGCGATCACGGCAGCGGCCCGGCGAACCTGGCCCACCTGGCTGACTTCGGTCACATCGAAAGCAAGGTGACGGATGGCCCGCATCACTTCCACCTTGTCACGGACACGCAGGTGCCTTCACCCACCGCCGTGCGAATCTCGAACTCGTTGACCAGGCGCTTGCTACCACCCAGGCCCACGCCCATGCCTTTGCCGGAGGTGTAGCCATCACTCAAGGCCAGGGCCACATCGGGAATGCCAGGGCCTTTGTCCTCGAAATGCAGCCTCACGCCCGTGCGCAGGTTCTCGTTCACGATCTGCCAGCGCATCTCGCCGCCACCGCCATAGACCACGGTGTTGCGGGCCAGTTCGCTGGCGGCCGTGATCAGCTTGGTCTGATCGACCAAGGAGAATTTCAACTCCTGCGTGAGCTTGCGGACAGTCTGGCGGCTCAGGACGATGTCCTGCTCCGTACGCAAGGGCATGGCACCTTCAAGACTCGTCGTCAAGATCATGCTCCTCTGCGTTGGCCAGGAGCAGCTTCATGCCGCGCTCCACGTTGAGGGCCGTGCGCACGCCATCAAGCGAGAGCCCGAGCTCGACCAGGGTGATCGCCACCGCCGGCTGCATGCCAACCACCACCGTGGTGGCCGAGAGGATCTTGGCGATGCCCGAGATGCCAGCCAACATGCGGCCCACGAAGGAGTCCACGATCTCCAGCGCGGAGATGTCGATGAGCACGCCGTTGGCGCCTGTTGTCTCAATCTTGGTCGCCAGATCGTCTTGTAAAGCGAGTGCCGTCTGGTCCTGCATGTCCAGCTGGATGGTGACCAGCAGGCAGCGGCCCATTTGCAGAATGGGAATGCGTTCCATGGATGATGCTTCCCCGCCTTCAGGCAGATTTGGTACGCGTGATGCTGTAGCCAGTCTTCTTCAAGGCCAGTGCCAGTGCATCGGCCAGCGATGCCTTGGTGACGATGCCTTGCAGGTCGATGCCCAGGTGCACGATGGTCTGCGCGATCTGCGGACGGATCCCGCTGATGATGCAGTCGGCCCCCATCAGGCGAATGGCCGTGACGGTCTTGAGCAAGTGCTGAGCGACCAGCGTATCGACCGTGGGCACGCCTGTGATATCGATGATGGCCAGCTCGGAGCCGGTCTCGACGATGCGCTGCAATAGCGCTTCCATCACAAGCTGGGTGCGGCTGCTGTCCAGGGTGCCGATCATGGGCACGCCCAAGACGCCATCCCAGAGCTTGATCACCGGGGTCGACAACTCCAGCAACTCCATTTGCTGACGGCGGATGATTTCCTCACGCGAGCGCTGGTAGTTGGTGACTGTGAACTGTGCCATCTTGTCCAGCAGCGTGGACGCCCACCAGATCGCGTCGATCAAGCCCTGAGGCTCATTGGACAGCTGCTGGATGCCGCTGAACAGCGGTTTTTTCATGGTCAGCACGAAGTGGCTGGTTTCGCCAGCCGGCGCACCTTGGGCCGCACGCGAGGCGGAAAGGTTCTCGAGCGCATCGCGCAGGCCATTCCAGGCCGAAGCCTCGAACTGTGCAGGATCGCCACCGGCCTTGACGCCCTGGCGAAAGGCCTGCAGCAAAGTCCGTGCTTCTTCCTGCTGACTGAGATGTGCACCGGACGACGCATTACCGGCAAAAAATTCGGCAAGCCATACCTGTATGAATTGCTGTTCGTCTTGTTGAATAATTTGTTCGATCAGGTTGTTTTGTGGCTTCATTCAGTTCCCCCAGGGCTTGCTCCAGACACGCCCGGTTTATTGCGGTGACGAGAGGCAGGCCTCACGCATGATTTGCCTTGACCGGCAAGCCATGGGTTCAATTGATAGCAAGGCCTGTTCCATCCATAGGCCCCCATCGTAATGGATGTGAAGGCTGCCTCGGGCCTGTGAAAATACATCGAGGTCACCGTGACAAGGGCCTTGGATGCGCCAGGAAAAACCGCAGCATCTCCACCGTGGCGTCCGGCCCTGCCGCGTCGGTGTAAGTGCCCTGTGGCCGGCCGCCCGACCAGGCATGCCCGCCGCCATGGACCACCCAGTGCTCTGCCAGCACCTCCCCTTGCGCCCCGTCGTGAATGGCGCGGGTGTAGCGCCGCCCACGCGCCATGGCGCCCTGCTCAATCCGTGGCGACTTGGCCCCGCCGGCGCTGCGTGTCGCTGCCGCGATCACCTGTTCGCCATTGCGTGGATGCACGGTCTGGTCCTGATCGCCATGGAAGACGATGGTGGGCACATGGGCGGCCTCCAAGGCATGGACAGCCTGTTGGCCGCCGCCCTTCATGGCCGCAAAGGCTTCGGGCATGCTGGTCGCCGCGCCAATCGGCAAGCCCGAATGCACACCAGCTGCCGCATAAATCTCCGGGTAAGCGGCCGCCACGATCGCGGCCATGGCCCCACCTGCGGACAGGCCGGCGATGTACACGCGCCGGGGATCGACCCCGTGCGCCTCGATCACGGCCTCGGTCATCGAGGCGATCACCGCCGGCTCACCCCGACCACGCGCCTGATGGGTGTGCTTGAACCAGTTCCAGCAACGCTGGGGATTGGCGTCTTGCGCCTGGGCCGGATAGAGCACGTAGAAGCCTTGCTGTCGGGCCTGATCATTCATGCCGGTGCCCCTTGCGAAATCGTCTGGGTCCTGGGTGCAGCCATGCAGCATCACCACCAGCGGCAAGTCGCGCCCTTCATGGTTGGGCGGCACATACAGCTTGTAGCGCAAGGTTCTGGAAGCGTGCGTGTGGGCGCCACCGATGAACTGATCACCCCCATCCGTTCGACTGTTTGGCGAAGGCCTTGGCGGCACCGGAGCGTTGACGGGCATGTCGATGACCATGGGATCGAACGCCGGAGCGCCACGCAGGGCGCGCCCGATGGCCTCTGTCGCCTCGCGCAATTGGCCGTCCAGGGTCAAATTGGTGGCTTGGCGCAGCAAACCTTGCAAAGTGGCATTCATTGAAAACTTTCCGGCAGGTTTAACCGCGTTGCCGATGGGCGAGTGCGGCTTTGACATCGGGGCTGGCATGCAAGGCACCCAGGACATGGATGGATTCGATGGTGGCCAGGGCCAGTTCGGGACTCACATCCGGCGCGATCGAGGCCAGGCCCAGCACGCGCAGGTGCAGCTTCTCGTTGGCGGCCTGGACCTTGCGCAGGTCATCGGCGCTGAAATGCTGCAAGCCCAGCACCAGCATCTTGCGATCGACCACCTGCCTGAGCGCGTCGGCATGGGTGCTCAACTGATTGCGGATGGCCGTGCGGATGAAGTCCGTGCGGTTGCCGTAAAAGCTCTCGGCCACCAGCAAATCAATCTGACCCAGGTCGACAAAACCGAGGTTGATGGTGATCTTTTCAGAGTCGACGAGCTTGAGGCTCACGGGTGCGGAGGATGGTTTGGCTGGCATGAGACCATCCTAACACCATCCACTTGGATGTTGCAAGGATGGTTTTACGGTCAATGCCGTTTGGCTTTTTCCAGGGCTTTCATCAGCCGGTCCGTGTCGATGGGTTTGGTGATGAATTGATCAAAGCCAGCGCCCAGGCAGCGGATCTCTGCCTGGGCCTCGTGTCGCCCAGTCAAGCAGATGAGCTGGCGCGGTGGCGTGGTTTCGTGCAGTCTCAACTGCCGCACCACTTCACACCCGTCCATGCCGGGCATGTCCAGGTCAATGAAGGCGAGTTGCGGATTGAAACGATCACACGCGGCCACACCACTGGCGCCGTCGAAGGCCACCACCGTCTGGCAGGCCATGAACTCCAGCAACTGGCACAGCGATTCGGCCGCGTCGCGGTTGTCGTCCACGACCAGCACCCTCATCAAATCGTCTTGTATGTCTCCGGTATGGGGCGAGTTCATGCGCGGCCCTCCTATGCAGCGTCATGAGCAAGGCGTGCGCCTGCTTGGCTTACACTCGGCCACCGCGCGTGTCCCCTCAAGGACACAGTCGACATCGTTCAGTGATCGGAGGACACCTGGTGCCCACAAACAGCGAGGTCAACATCCTCCTCGTTGACGACCACCCGGCCAATTTGCTGCTCCTCGAAGCGCTCTTGGCCGACACCGAGGCTCGTCTGGTTCGTGCGACGTCCGGGCGTGAAGCGGTGGCCCAAGCGCAGCACATGGACTTCGCCGCCATCTTGCTGGATGTGCACATGCCCGAGATGGACGGCTTCGAAGCGGCCCGGCAGATCCGCCAGCTGCCACACGCCAAAACGACCCCCATCCTGTTCGTGACGGCCACGCTGGCCACCGACGCCGTGATCAAAGAGGCCTACTCACTCGGCGCGGTTGATTTTCTGACCAAGCCTTTGGTGGCAGCAGCCCTCAAGGGCAAGGTCGCCTTCTTCGTCGAGCTGTTTCGCAACAAGGAAGAGTTGCGCCTGGCCGATGCCCAACGTGATGCCGCCGAGCGCGAGCGGGTCAAGCAAGAACAAGCCTTGGCGGCCACAGCCCTGCTGCGCGCCAGCGAGGCGCGTTTCGAATTGCTGCTGGAGTCTTCCGGCGAAAGCATCTTCGGCATGGGCCCGGGTGGCCGCTGCACCTTCGTCAACAAGGCAGGTGTGGCCATGTTGGGTTTCGCAGCCGATGAGCTGCTGGGCCACACCCTGCACCGGCTGATCCATCACCACCATGCCGATGGCTCGCTTTACCCGGAGGCTGACTGCCGCATCGGCCTGGCCTGCCGCCAGGGCCTGCCCGTGCGGGTCGACGATGAAGTCTTCTGGCGCAAGGATGGCAAGCCCGTGGCCGTGTCCTACTCCGTCTCGCCCATGGTGCACGATGGCCAGAACGTGGGCGCCGTGATCACCTGCACTGACATCACGGCCCGCAAACGCAGCGAGGAAAAGCTGCATGTGTTGGCATCGGAGCTGGCCCAGACGGATCGCCGCAAGAACGAGTTCCTGGCCACATTGGCCCATGAGCTGAGGAACCCCTTGGCACCCTTGCAGAATGGATTGCAGGTGATGCGCATGGCGCCCGACAACATCGACGCCGTGCGCAAGGCGCAGAAGATGATGGAGCGCCAATTGGCCCACTTGGTCCACTTGGTCAATGACCTGCTGGACGTGGCGCGCATCAGCAATGGCAAGGTGGAGTTGCACAAGGCAAGACTCGAACTCAAGCCCGTCATCGAGACGGCGATCGAGACCAGCTTGCCGCAGATCGAAGCCGGTCATCATGAGTTGCGCGTGAGCTTTCCACCCGAGCCCTTGATGGTGGAGGTCGATCCCATGCGCCTGGCACAGGTCATCAGCAACCTGCTGACCAATGCCGCCAAGTACACGCCGCCCGGCGGTCTCATTGAGCTGTCAGCCGGCCGGCAAGGCCAGGAGGTTCTGGTGAGCGTGACCGACACAGGCGTAGGCATCCCCCCGGACCAGCTGTCGGCAGTGTTCGAGATGTTCACGCAGGTTCATCAAGCGCTGGACCGGGCCCAAGGGGGCCTGGGCATCGGCCTGTCGCTGGCGCACCGTCTGGTGACGCTGCACGGCGGCACACTGGCCGCCACCAGCGCGGGTCAAGGCCAGGGCAGTACCTTCTCGGTCCGGCTGCCGCTGAGCGAGGCACAGCCCGCCAGACACCATGCCAGCGACGATCGTGCGCGTTACGTGCCACCCGTCAGTCAGCATGCGTGCTTCAAGGTGATGGTGGTGGACGACAACCTGGATGCCGCCGACAGCCTGTCTGTCGTCCTGGAAATGGGCGGCCACACCAGCGCCGTCGCCCACGATGGCTACCAGGCCCTGGCACTGGCACCATCCTTTCTGCCTGATGTGGTTTTCCTCGACATCGGGCTGCCGGGCATGGATGGCTATGAGGTGGCCAGAGCCTTGCGCGAGATACCTGCGCTGTCCCAGGTCGTGCTGATCGCCTTGACGGGCTGGGGCACGGAACAGGACCGCGAGCGTACACACGCGGCAGGCTTTGACATGCACCTGACCAAGCCCGCCAACCTCGACGCGGTGGAAGCACTCTTGTCGGACTTGGCCGCCAGCCAAGCAGGCGCGCGACAAAACCGCTAGAGTCGGGCGCATCTTCATTCGCTCGCCATCCAACATGTTTTGTTCCACCTCAGGCGTGCCGCAACGTGCCAAGCCCCTGCCCACCGTTGCGGCCACAGGCTTGTGCCTTGCCTTCTCATTGGGCTTGCCGCTGTCGGCTTTGGCCCAGACGCCCATTGATGTCAAGGAATGCCTGGGCCTGCCCAGCGACAGCGCCCGCCTGGCCTGCTATGACAAGATGGCCGGGCGTTCTGCCATGTCAGCCATGCCCGCCTCGCCCGTGGTGGAACCAGGCTCGCCAGCTGCCACGCCCGAGCAGCCCGCCGCCACACCGGCCACCACGCAAGAGAGCGACAGCTTCTTGGCGCGCTACTGGGAGCTCGACAAGGGCGACAAGCGCGGCACCTTCAACTACACGGCCTACCGCCCGAACTTCTTCCTGCCTGCGCGCATCATGAAGTCGGTCAACCGCCACCCGAGTAGCCCAACGCGTGGGGTGGCCTCCAACCTGCCGCGCTATCAAAACTCCGAGACCAAACTGCAGGTGTCCATGCGCACCAAGGTGCTGGAGGATGTGTTCCTGCCCGAAGCCGACCTCTGGGTGGGCTACACCCAGCAATCGACTTGGCAGCTGTGGAACCATGCGGAATCGGCGCCCTTTCGCAACACCGATTACCAGCCTGAACTCTTGTACGTGGTCCCGACGCCCAAGAACTGGCAAGGACTGCCGTTTGGCTGGAAGTGGCGCATGGCCAGTTTGGGGCTGGTCCATCAGTCCAATGGACAGACGGCTCAGCTCTCACGCAGCTGGAACCGCGTCTATGGCACGGTGGGCCTGGAGAAGGAAAACCTGATCGCCACCGTGCGGGTCGAGAACGAACTGGCCAAGAGCGAAAACCAGAGCGATGACAACCCAGACATCACGCATTTCATGGGCCGCACTGAATTGGCGCTGACGTGGTCGCCCGGTCGTTCCATCGCCTCTTTGGTGTGGCGCCCCTCCAAGTCGGGCCGCGGCTCCGTCGAGCTGGACTGGACTTACCCCGTGTTCAATGACCGCCCCGATGGCTTGCGCTGGTATGTCCAGGGCTTCCAGGGTTACGGCGAGACGCTGCTGGATTACAACTTCAAGCAAACCAGCCTGGGCGCAGGCTTGGCCATCTTCAAGTTCTGAGCTCTGCCGCCTCCGACGAGTCGGTCTTCCAGGTGCCGCGCACATTCATGGCGGCCAGGCACACCTGCATGGCGATGAGGGCGGGTGCATGCGCATGCCAGCCCCACGCCACCCAAAGCACATTGCTGAGCAGGAAAGCCCAGAAGCCAGCGTGACGCTTGCGGCAGCTGGCCGAGGCCACGAGCCATGACGCCAGGATGGTGACCGCCATGGCGGGCCACTGAAGCAAATCAAGTGATAGTGATGAGACGTCCATGAGGACCTCTGGCGCAAGTGGCATGCCTGCGAGAGCCTGCCGGCTCACTGCGCCAGACTGGGGTCCAAGGCCTCCGCCAAGGCGATGCTGTTGCCATCCGGGTCCTTGATCATCAGCAGATTCACTTTGGCAGCCCTCACGGGCTCGCCCGCGTGGATGCCTCGCCGTGCCAAGCCGGAGCGCTCCTCATCGATCTGATCGACAGCCAAGGTGACGGAACACAGGCCGATGCGCTCGGTGCTTTGGTAGACCTGAAGCCAGCCACCGCGCTCGAACTTCCACTCCGCGACCTCCGACATAGGCCGGGAATCTGCAGGGCGACCCAGGAGTTTTTCATACCAGCGGATGGCGGCATCGACGTCTTTGACGGCCACACTGGCCAGCGCATTCCTGATCGACATGATGAACTCCTTGGGGAGAGGCGGATACCGCTCGTGGGCATTCCGCATGCCTGCCCGCTCTCGGCGTTTTCGGCAAGTCCGTCGGCAAAGAAGGGCCAAGGAACGGCAAATAAGGCCGGATTGCCTGGCTCTGTCCGCACCTTGCCACCTGGGCCAATTCCCTAAACTGTGAGCGTCAGAAGCGCTTTCCTTTGTGTTCAGTTTTGCAGCGAGTCACGCCATGCGTCAATTTCCGCGTCCTGCCCTCACCCCCGCCATGCGGGGTTACCTCGCTGGACAAGGCGCCATCATCCTTGGCGCGGGCATGTCTAGCTGGGCCCACGCCCTCTGGCCGCTGGCGCTGGGCGCGTCTGCGGCGCTGATGTTGACCGGCACTCTGGTGCGTGACCTCCTTCGACGAGGCCGCCAGGCACCGTCTTCGCCGCGCTGACCAACAGCCGTCACATGGCCTGCCTGGCGCAGGCGCGCCGCTTGCCTCCTCCAGGTTGACAACAGATGTCATCCCCACTTTTGACCGAGGAGATCAACATGGCAGAACAGAAAATCGTCACCGGCTTGTTTCGGGACCGCGACAGTGCAGAACGTGCTTACCAGGCTGTGACCGACCGCGGCTATGTCCGTGACGATGTCAATCTGGTGATGTCCGATGAGACCCACCAGCGCCACTTCGCCGATGGCACGCTGACCAGCGAACTGGGCTCCAAGGCAGGCCAGGGCGCCGGCATCGGCGGGGCCATCGGAGGCACGCTGGGCGCCATCGCTGCGGCCGTCGCTGCCATTGGCACCACCCTGGCCATTCCGGGTCTGGGCCTGATCATCGCAGGGCCCGTTGCGGCAGCGGTGGCCGGTGCAGGCGCAGGTGCGGCCACGGGCGGCATCGTGGGTGCACTGATCGGCTGGGGCATCCCGGAAGAGCGTCTCAAGCACTACGAATCGGGCATCAAGGAAGGCGGCATCCTGATGGCGGTGCGTCCGCGCAACGCCGACGACGCCGCTTATTTTGGCCGCACTTGGCAGGACTACAAGGGCGAGTCCGTCTACTTCTAAGCCGCTGGTGCGGAGGGGCCGGCCAGCACACAGCGGTTGCGCCCCTCATGCTTGGCGCGGTACAGGGCCATGTCTGCCCGAGCCACGAGTTCATCAGGGAAGTTGAGCCACATGGCGCAGGCACTGGTCACCCGTGGGGTGACCATGACGGTCGTTGCAAGCCTTGAAGTGATCGACGTCTATGAGCAGCAACGCCAATGGTTCATTGACCTGCCCAAGCGCGGTCCAGCCTGACGCCATGGTCTGGTCGAAATGTCGACGGTTGGGCACGCGACACAGCCTCCCGTTCGATTCGTAGAAAACGCCGACGCTCTTGCAGTTCAAGGCGAACCAAGTCTGCCGCATGGCACAAGGCACGTCGCTTGCCCACATACAACCAGGTCCAGGCCGCACTTGATTGCGTGGTGCTGCGATCATCGTTCTCACCCCTTCAAATGTGTTCACTTCGGTGAACGAGGAGATCCAAGATGAAAAAATCCACTCTGGCACACGTGACGCTGGCCGCCCTTCTGAGCGCGGCCATGGGCCTGTCTCACGCCGAAAGCAACGGCGCGATGAGCAACGCCAACAACAGCGATGGCGGCGCCGCTGCCAACCCAGTGTCTGAAACCACCAAGCCCATGCACAAGGCCAAAAAGCACAAGGCCAAGAAGCACAAGATGTCGTCAGACCATGCCATGTCTGGCAACTTGGACGACTCCCAGCCCACGGCTGCCGGCACCACCGCGCCAATGACTACGCCCATGCCCATGGACAAGACGCCACGCGACACCAACGAGCCCACGGGCCGCTATCGACCTGACAACGGCACCGGCGCTTCCGCACCCGGCACCGCCCGCACGGACCGCTGAGTCATCTCAGTGGGCGAGCCCGAGATGGCTCGCCGCCTGGCACTGGCCTGAGCTGAAAGCGCAAGGCCAGTGCAGTCGTCCGGCCGGGTTATTTCTTGGCGACGGCCGCGTGCAGGTCACGCGCCATTTGCAAGTGATGCTCCAGCGTGGGCAAGGTTTTGGTGATGAAGGCTTTGACGTCCGCGTCCTTGACATCGCCGGCGGCCTTTTTGAACAACTTGACCGTGTCTTCGTGGGCCTTGACGCCGATCGATTCAGCGTAGTGCTCATCGAAGCTGGCGCCATCGCGCATGGACAGGATCTTCAGCTTGGCCTTCTGCGCCACCGAAGGAGATTTAGGCACCTCGACGCCCTTGGATGCGGCCAGCGCGATGAGCTCATCGCCCGCCTTGGTGTGGTCATCGACCATTTGCTGCGCAAAGGTTTTGACCTGAGGATTCACGCCCTTGGTCAGCGCCAGCTTGCTGCCTTCGACTTCCGTGTGGCCGTTTTGAGCAGCCTGCTTCAGGAAGGCCGTGTCGGCATGAGGCAGCTTGTGGCTCTTGTCGACCGAGATGCCGGCGCTGACCGAAGCCGATGAAGGCGCGCTGCTTTGTGCATGAGCCATGGTGGCCATCATCAAAGCCAGCATCAGGGCACTGGCCTGCTTTTTCTTGGGTTGTTGTGTCATGGTCGGTCCTCTACAAGGGTTGTGATGGCCACTGACGGCAAACGGCGTTCCCGCTTGCTGGCCCCGAGACAAAGCGGCAAAGACTCATTCAGCATCCAGCAAAGCATTCAAGGCCTCAGTAAATCTTGCAGTACTTGCAGTGGTGTCAGCTCACGTAGGACCGCTGAATTTGGGCACGTGCGTTGCTGATCCAGGCCAAGCACACAGGAACAAGATGCCCCAGCCGCTCACCGCCTTGCCACCACATCAATCGCCCCGCCTGGGCGCGCAGCCCGATCAGGAGGGCACCCGCTTTCGGGTGTGGGCCCCTGCGGCCCGTGCTGTGGCCGTGGTCCTGGAAGACGCGAAGGGCAAGCTGCTTCAGGCCCATGTACTGGACGCGCAGGAAGACGGGCATTTCGGAGCATTCATCGCGGGCGTGAAGGCCGGTGACCTCTATCGGTTTCGGCTCGATGGCAACAAGGCCTACCCAGACCCGTGTTCGCGCTATCAGCCTCAGGGCCCTCATGGCCCGTCTCAAGTCGTCGATGCTCAGGCCCACCTTTGGCAAGACCGCCATTGGCCCGGCATTGAACTGGCTGGCCAAGTCATCTACGAACTCCACATAGGCACCTTCACCAGCGAGGGCACCTTCGATGCGGCCATCACCCAGTTGGCCGAGCTCAAAAAGCTTGGCGCGACCGTGCTGGAGGTCATGCCGGTCGCAGAGTGCCCAGGCCAATGGAACTGGGGCTATGACGGGGTCTGTCTGTTCGCGCCATATCACGTCTATGGCGATCACGATGCCTTCAGGCGATTCGTTGACGCCGCGCATGCGTTGGGCCTGGCCGTCATCCTGGATGTGGTCTACAACCACCTGGGGCCCGACGGCAACTACCTGCGCTGCTATAGCCCGCACTACTTCACTGATCGCCACGCCAATGACTGGGGCGATGGCATCAACTTTGATGATGGCCCTCAGAGCCAGCACGTGCGAGAGTTTTTCATCCAGAACGCCTGTTACTGGATCGACGAATTCCACCTGGACGGCTTGCGGCTTGATGCCACGCAATGCATCCACGATGACTCCACCCCGCATTTGCTGGCCGAGATGACGGCGCGTGTGCGGGCCACTGCCGGCTCACGGCCCATCATCCTGGTGGCCGAGAACGAGCCGCAGGACGGCCAGCTCATGGCCCCGCTGTCAGAAGGTGGCTGCGGCTTGGACGCCATGTGGAATGACGACTATCACCACTCGGCCCGCGTTGCGCTCACGGGCAGGCCCGATGGCTACTTTCACGATCACCGCGGCACAGCGCAGGAGTTCGTCTCCGCCATTCGCCACGGCTTTTTGTTTCAAGGTCAGCACTACGCCTGGCAGGACCAACCGCGCGGCACGCCCGTGTTGCACCAGCGCGCGGCCAGCTTCGTGCACTTCACGCAGAACCATGACCAGGTGGCCAACACCTTCTATGGCCAGCGGCTACATGAGCTGACCAGCCCAGGCCGCCTGCGCGCCATCACCGCGCTGACCTTGCTGGGGCCGCAGACCCCCATGCTCTTCATGGGCCAGGAGTTCAATGCCTCGGCGCCCTTCACCTTCTTCGCGGATCATGAACCCGAGTTGGCCGCCAAGGTGCTGGCGGGCCGGCGCGAGTTCATCTCGCAGTTCAAGTCCTATGCCACCCACTTGGCCCAGCAGGCCATCCTGGATCCGGCCGATGAAGACACCTTCACGCGCTGCAAGCTGGACTTCACCGAGCGCCAGAAAAACGCGCCCATCTATGCCTTGCACCAAGACCTGCTGCGGCTGCGTCGCGAAGACCCGGTGATCGCCGCCCAGCGGCGCGAACTCATCGACGGCGCCGTGCTGTCCGAGCGTGCCTTTGTACTGCGCTGGTTTGGCGGCTCGCAAGGTGATCGCCTGCTGGTGATCAACCTGGGTGAAGAACTCGACTTTCGCCCGGCGCCCGAGCCGCTGCTGGCGCCGCCACGCGGTCAGGCCTGGCAGATGCGCTGGTGCAGCGATGAGCCTGCTTACGGCGGCCCCGGTGCAATCAGCCCGGTTCAGGACAAAGGCTGGCGGCTCTCGAGCGAATGCGCCGCATTGCTCGTGGCCTGCCCTGCCCCGGCCCCTCAGGCCACCCACATTGACACAGACACCACACAAGGAGAAAAGCCATGACGCCACCCCCCATCGTCATGAATTGGAACAAGGGCGATGACCCCGCCCTGCTGCGCGAACGGGAATGGCTGGTCACCAATGGCCTGGGCGGCTTTGCCTCGGGCAGCCTGCTGGGCATTGGCACGCGCCGCTTTCACGGCCTGTTCGTGCCCAACCTGGCCGCGCCCAAAGGCCGGCACATCCTGATCTCGCGCTTCGACGAAGAAATCGCCACGGCCGATGGCCGGCAGATCAAGATCGGCGGTGCCGAGTACATGGATGGCAGCCTGGACACCGATGTGCACCGCTGCCTGGTGCACTTCCGCTGGGACTGCTTGATGCCCACCTGGCGCTTCGAGATCGATGGCATGGTCATCGACAAGACCATCGTCATGCCGCACAACCAGAACACCGTGTGCGTGCACTACGAGCTGATCAAGGGTGAGTTGGCCGAGATCCGTCTGCGCCCCTTTGTGGCCTTCAGGCGGCAAGATGCCGTGCTGGTGCATGAGCAAGAGTGGCCCTTCACGCTGTCCTTCTCGCGCCGTCGTTATGAGATACGCCGCAGCCACAGCGACCTGGCCCTGCGCTTCGGGCTCACGCCCCGCAGTGGTGTCTTCACCTGCGACGACATCCTGGGCGAGAACGCCCTCTACCGCGTCGAGCAAGTCCGCGGCTACGACCACAGCGAGCACCTCTACAGCCCCGGCTACCTCAAAGCCGAATTGCGTGCCGGCCAGCCACTGACCTTTGTGGCGACCAGCCAAGGTTGGGAGGCCCTGGAGATCGAAGGCGCCACCGCCATTGACAACGAGCGCCGGCGCGTCGAGCGACTGATCAGCCTGGCCCCGCCAGCGGCCCAGGAAGGCTTCGCCGCGCAGCTCGTGGCCGCCGCCGACCAGTTCATCATCGTGCCCGGCAGCCGCCTGGAAGAGACGCTGCACGGTGGTGCCAGCGGCGACCGCATCCGCACCGTGATCGCCGGCTACCACTGGTTTGGCGACTGGGGCCGCGACACCATGATCAGCCTTGAAGGCCTGACCTTGTGCACCGGCCGTCACAACGAGGCCCGCTCCATCTTGCACACCTTCTCGCGCTATGTGCGCGATGGTCTGTTGCCCAACCTCTTCCCCGAAGGCGAGCGCGAGGCCCTGTACCACACGGTCGATGCCACGCTCTGGTACTTCCACGCCATCGACCGCTACACCACGGTCAGCGGCGACACGGCGTTGCTGCGCGAGCTATTCCCCGTGCTCAAGGGCATCATTGAGCACCATGTGAGCGGCACGCACTACAACATCGGCCTGGACCCCAAGGATGGCCTGATCAAGGCTGGCGCACCTGGCTATCAGCTGACCTGGATGGACGCGAAGGTGGACGGCTGGGTGGTGACGCCCAGACGCGGCAAGCCGGTGGAGATCCAGGCGCTCTGGTACAACGCCCTGAGCCTGATGGCGGCCTGGTCGCGCGACCTCGACGAGCCTTCGGAGACCTACCAGAGCCTGGCCAACCAGGCCCGCACCTCGTTCAATCGGCGTTATTGGAACGATGAGCTGGGCCAGCTCTACGATGTGATCGACGGCGAAAGCGAAGGCGGCTTGAATGATTTCAAGGACACCGCCTGCCGCCCCAACCAGATCTTCGCCCTGTCACTGCGGCACTCGGTGCTCGATGAAGACAAATGGGAAACCGTGCTGGACACGGTCCGCCGAGAATTGCTCACACCTTACGGTCTGCGCACCTTGGCACCCGGCCACTGGGACTACAAGCCGACCTACGAAGGCGACCTCCGTACACGGGATGCCGCCTACCACCAGGGCACCGTCTGGCCCTGGTTGATCGGGCATTTCATCGGGGCCTGGCTGCGGGTGCGGCCCGATCCGGCCCAAGCCCGTCAGATGCTCAAGGACCTGCCCGGCCACCTGCACGATGCAGGCGTGGGCAGCATCAGCGAGATCTTCGATGCGGAAGAGCCCTTCGTCCCGCGCGGCTGCATCGCCCAAGCCTGGAGCGTGGCGGAGGTGCTGCGGGCCTGGTTGCTGACCGAGCCAGCCACCTCCGAAGCCACGCAGGTGCCTCAGGACTGAAACCGGCTCACTTGGGCGTGAGCGGGCAGTCGCGTGGTGGGATACCCTGATGAGGCCTCAACGAAATAGCTGCAGGCTGACCCAATAAGCGATGCCCGCCACGAAGGCCGACGCAGGGATCGTCAGGATCCAGGCCCACACGATGTTGCCCGCCACGCCCCAGCGCACTGCACTGGCCCGCTGCACCGAGCCCACGCCCACGATGGCGCCGGTGATGGTGTGGGTGGTCGAGACCGGCACGCCCATCGCCGTGGCGATGAACAGCGTCAGGGCCCCACCCGCCTCGGCACAGAAGCCGCCCACTGGCTTGAGCTTGGTGATCTTCTGACCCATGGTGCGCACGATGCGCCAGCCGCCGAACATGGTGCCCGCACCAATGGCCGTGTAGCAGCAGACGATGGTCCACATGGGCGGCGCCTTGTCGGCCGCCGAGGCATAGCCGGTCGAGATCAGCAGCATCCAGATGATGCCGATGGTCTTTTGCGCGTCATTGCCGCCATGGCCCAGGCTGTAGGCCCCGGCGGAAATCAGCTGGAGCCGGCGGAACCAGCGGTCGATGCGCGAGGGTGCCACGCGCCGGCAGATCCAGGCCACCAGCACCATCATCAGCGAGCCGAACACATAGCCCAGCAAGGGTGAAACGAAGATGAAAGTGACCGTGCGCCAGATGCCGCTGGCCACCAGCGCGCCGGCGCCGGCCTTGGCGATGACGGCCCCCACGATGCCGCCGATCAGCGCATGTGACGAACTGCTTGGAATGCCGTAATACCAGGTGATCAAGTTCCAGGTGATGGCGCCTGACAGGGCCCCGAAGACCACATGCACATCGACCACGCCCGGATCGGCAATGCCCTTGCCCACCGTGGTGGCCACGCTGAGGTGGAATATGAAAATCGCCACCACGTTGAAAAAAGCCGCGAACAACACGGCCTGCGCCGGGCGCAACACGCCCGTGGACACCACCGTCGCGATCGAGTTGGCCGCGTCGTGGAAACCGTTCATGAAATCGAACAGCAGCGCCAACACCACCAACAAGATGACGACCCACAAGGCCACCTGCATGGAAACCATGTCAGCCGCCTCGGATCAGGAGTTCTCGAGGATCACGCCCTCGATCAGGTTGGCGACGTCCTCGCACTTGTCGGTCACGGTTTCCAGCAACTCGTAAATGGCCTTGAGCTTGATCACCTCGCGCACATCGGGCTCTTCGCGGAACAGCTTGCTCATGGCCGAGCGCAGCACGCGGTCGGCGTCGGATTCGAGCTTGTCGATCTCTTCACAGGTTTTCAGCGCGGCCTCGGCCGTCTTGGCGTTGCCGATGTCGTGAAGCAAGGCGACGGCCGATTTGAGGCGCTCGCAGCATTTGACGCACAACTCGGTCAGACGGACGATCTCGTCGGTCATGACGCGCACGTCGTACAAGGCCATGGTCTCGGCAGCACCGTGCAACAGGTCGGCCACATCGTCCATGGTGTTGATCAGCGAGTGGATCTGCTCACGATCAATGGGGGTGATGAAGGTCTTGTGCAGCAGGCGGTTGACTTCACGGGTGATGTCATCGGCCGCGTTCTCGGCGTTGTCCACGTCCTGGGCGTATTTTTCGCGCAGGATTGGGTCGTTGTAATGCTTGACCAGGTTGGCGAAGGCGTGCGAGGCCGTCACGATGTGGGTGGCGTGCTGGTTGAACAGCTCAAAAAAATTGCCCTCGCGGGGCAGCAGCTTGCCAAAAATCATATACAGGTCTCGCGTGACAGGGTGATGACAATCACCGGGATTCGCGGGATTTTACCTGGGGGATGTTGCCCCTCAACGATCGATCAAATCGCGGACCTTGTTGCCCAGGATGGAGATCTCGAAAGGCTTGGTCAGCACCTCCATGCCTTTTTCGAGGTAACCATTGCCGACCACGGCGTTCTCGGCAAACCCGGTGATGAACAACACCTTGAGCGCGGGCCGGATCTTGCGCGCGGCATCGGCCACCTGGCGTCCGTTCATGCCGCCGGGCAGGCCCACATCGGTGATCAGCAGATCGATCCTGGCGTCTGATTGAAGCAGGCGCAGGCCGCTGGCGCCGTCACCGGCTTCCAGCACGGCATAGCCGGCCTCGTCCAGCACATCGGCGATCACCATGCGGATGTCCGGTTCATCGTCGATGACCAGCACGGTCTCGCCAGCCCCTGGATCGAGCGTTTCGTTTTCGGCGTCCGGCATGGGGTCGGCATGGCCGCTGTGGCGTGGCAGGTAAAGGCACATGGTCGTGCCGTGGCCAAGTTCGGAATAGATGCGCACCTGGCCGCCAGACTGGCGCACGAAACCGTAGACCATGGACAGCCCCAGGCCGGTGCCCTCACCCATGGGCTTGGTGGTGAAAAACGGATCGAAAGCCCGGGCCACGACCTCCGGCGCCATGCCTGTCCCGGTGTCGGTCACACACACGGAGATGTACTGGCCGGGCAGCAGCTCACGCGCCCGGGCTGCCCGTTCGTCCAGCCACTTGTTGGCCGTCTCGATGGTCAGCCGGCCGCCATGGGGCGCCATGGCATCGCGCGCGTTGATGCACAAGTTGAGCAAGGCGTTCTCAAGCTGAGAGGCATCCACCTTGGTCATCCACAGACCGCCCGCGCCCACCACCTCAACGCTCACATCGGGGCCCACGCTGCGACGCACCAGATCCTCCATGCCAGCAATCAGCCGGTTCACATCCGTGGGCCGGGGGTCCAGCGTCTGCTGCCGGGAAAACGCCAACAGGCGATGGATCAAGGCTGCAGCGCGGCGCGAGGCGCCCAAGGCCGTGGTGATGAAACGCTCGCCCCCATCGACTTGCCCGG
>CANBUA010000009.1 GCA_947372535.1 Burkholderiales bacterium | reverse complement strand
GAAGGGTCGCTCATGGCTGATCAGTCGACTCAGTAGGCTGAAGAGTTAGCCCGGCGTTATCACTGCAGGATGCCGTCGATCACCGAGGGCTTGGTGTTGGACGGTGTGGGTTCGGCGCCCAGCGTGGTCTTGGAATTGACATCGACCAGTGCACTGGTGGGCAGTGTCAAGCCACTGGCCGTGGTCAATGGTGCAAACGAGCCGCAGGTGACCTGGCCCAGGCGCAGTTCACGCTCCAGGTACTTGACGTAATAGGTGCCAGCGCTGTCCGTCACCGAGGTGCCATCGAGCATGTCGAAGGCAGGGACCCAGCGTGCCTGATCACCGCAAGGCACGGGCAGGTTGGTGTCGGGGTTCACGCAGTTGCCCGGGATGCCTTGCAACTCGCCAAAGGCGCTGAACTGCAACTGCACCTTGTTGCCGTCATAGTTGGCGGCCTGTCTGCCCCGGATGTTGTTGTGGCCGCCAGGGTTGCCATTGGCATGAGCCGCATCGAGGGTGAGCACCTTGGGCGGGTCGATGGTCACGCCCACGGCCCCGAAGAACTTGTTCCATTGGTTGGGGCCGGTTTCCCATTGGTAGATGGTGGTGGCCTGGTCGACCTGGCTGGCGCAATACGAGGCGCCAGCCGTGTTGGGCGTGCCATTGCTGTCGCATTTGATGCTGGCCAGATCGGCGTCAGCCACCATCATCCCGCTGTTCAGGCCCCACTGGTTAGCGCCCATGCCGGCCTTGCTGGACAGCGATGCATCGGCGGCGTGGCCTTCATTGAACGGTGCGCTGTCATAGACCATGCCCGCGTGGAAGGTGTAGTTGTAGACGCTGCTGCTGGGGCCCCAGCTGTTGTTATCTTGATAAGGTGGCGATGCCAGGCTGGTCCCGTTGGGACCGCCGGTGACCAGGTTGGCGCCTGTTTTGGGGCACATGCTGACGCAGTTCAGCGCCAAGTCGGCCGAAGCGGGGGGCACCACCTCGCGGGTGCGGTACGACAAGGTGTCCGCGCCGGTGAACTCATGGCCGGTGGGCACGTCGATGCTGCCGTTGCCGCCGCCGGAGGGGAAGAAAATCGGCAGGGAGCGGACATGGTTGGTGCCCGACAGCGCAGAGGCCAGCAGGGCCACTGGTGCATCAAGAGGATGCGGTGAGCAGCCGTTCTGATCGCACTGCTGATAGCCCACGGCGTTCAGGTGCGAGCCGTCCCAGCGGACTTCATATTGGGTGTTGCTTGGCGCCGCGTTGCCGCCTTCGACCGTACCGATCGACTGGTTCGAGAAGTACATCATCGGCACGTTCTTGAAGTCGTCCAGCGCGCCGTCATGGCGGGTCAGCTTCCACAGCTTGCCGCCTTTTTGCACCGGCGTGAGGGTCACGTCGGACGAGCCCACGTGCTTGCTCAGCGTGCCGTGACCCAGGGCGATCTCCGACATGGCCGATTCAGGCAGCCACAGGCCCCAGAAGCTCCAGAAGCCGTAATAGGTGTCCCCGCCATTGATGTACTTGACCGGGAAGCCGGGGTTGCTCACGTCCAGCCGGGCGCCACCGCTTTCGTACGTGCCGTAGCGCCAGGTCGAAGTGTCGCCATTGGCTTTGTCGCGGTCGAAGCAGACGTCGGCGTTGCTGCCTTCACGGCGGCGGAAATTGTTGGCGTCATAGGCGAACAAATATTGGTAGCTGTTGCCGCTTTCTTGCCCGCTGATGGCCCCTGAGCCGGCATCGTTGGCGGGGTCGGTCAGGAGCTTGAGTTGCGTGGTCGAGCCTGGGCCGCCGTTGTTCTCTTCCTGGTAGAAGCTCAGGCCGCTGGTGTCGGATTTGAGCGAGCCCTTGAAGACACAGCTGCCGGGCGCGCTGTCGAGTTCGCCGCAAAAATACATCGAGAACAAGCCGTTGGGGTGATCATCCGACTTGCCGGCGGTGGCCACGACGTAGGCGTAGATGGTCTCTTTCATGGGCACGCCGTTTTCTTCACCCTCATCGTGCAACCAGGCCTTGATGATCAGCGGATCGTTGGCGGTGGCCTGGGTCGATTGCACCACGGCTGACATGTAGTTGGTGGCGTTGGAAGCCCCGGCGTTGGTGCTTGTCGATTTGCTGCTGTCACCGCGACCCTGACATTTACCCTGGTCGATCAAGGCCACGTAGGCACCCTGATTGACCATGGCATCGCCACGCATGCTGCCGATGATGCACATGATCATGTTGACCGTGCCGATGCGGTCACCCACGCGGTCCTGCACCCAGGAGTTCTGTTTATCCGTCACGTAGGCACCGCTGGTGGGGGCCGCGGCGCAGGCCAGCTGGGACAGCCCCAGGGTGAGGGCGCTCAGCGCGAAAGGGATGACTTTTGGGGTGAAGGCTTTTGTCATGGGGAAGTGCTCCGTCCGGTGTGTGCGAGGTGACCTGATGCCGCTCAGTGGGCGGACACCACTTGCACCGTGGTGGGCAAAGTGATGCTGGATGAGGTGATGGGCGCGCCACCGCCACCGCCTCCGCCCCCGGAAGAGACCGTGTCGGATGAGCCGCCGCCGCAGGCGGTCAGGGCAGACAAGGCCAAGGCGGTGCCCAGGCACGCCGTGGTTTTGGCGATTGGTCGAAGGACAGCGGTGAAAGACAAACGCATGAGGGCTCCTGAAACAAGCCAATTGATGGCAGGCTCACCACTTTCGGTGGGCCATCAGTTGGCTGAATGAGGGTCTGGTGGATGCGGCTGCCGATTCGTGACTTATGACCGGAACCGCCTTGCGGCGGCGGCTAGCAGCAGCAGGAAAATCACGACCTGGGCCAAGGCCATGGTCAAGCCATGGGTCTGGGCCACCCATCCGATCAGCGCCGGCCCGCCCATCATGCCCAAGTAGCCAATCGCCGAGACAAAGGCGATGCCCTTGGCCGACGGGACGCCAGGCACCTGACCGGCGGCCACGAAAAGCAACGGCACGACATTGGCCAGCCCCAATCCCACCAGGCCAAAGCCCAGCAGCGTGAGCCACAGGACGGGGGAGACCAGTGCCACGCCCATGCCCAGGGCGGCCAGCAGCGCGCTGCAACGCAGCAGCAGCCCCGGCGCCAGAAGCGCCCTGGCCCGATCACCCCCAAAGCGTCCGAGGGCCATCGCCCCAGAGAAGCTGGCGTAAGCCCACGCCGCATGGCCAGGGTCGGCGCGCAGGCTTTCGCGCACATAGAGCACGCTCCAGTCGTACAGGGCGCCTTCGCAGAGGAGCCCCACCGCCGCCAATGCGCCCAGCCAGGCCAGCGGCCCGCTGGTGGACCACAGCCGGGTGTGACTGTTGCTGGCCTCTTCTAGGCCCGGCGCCACATGGCGGCCGCCCCAACTCGCCAGGAGCAGGCACGTCAGCGAGGCCATCCAGAGATGATGTTGAGGCGGCATGCCTGCGTGAAGTGCCAGCGCGCCTACGCCGGCGCCGACCATCCCGCCTGCGCTGAACATGCCGTGAAAGCCGCTCATCATGGGTCGCCGTGTCTGGCGCTCGATGTCGGTGGCGGCCACATTCATGCCGACGTCGAAGGTGCTAGACACCAAGCCAAAGATGAACATCAAGGCCAGGACCACGTCAAATCCGCTGCCCGCCAGCAAAGGGGCCATCGCCAAGGGGCTCAGCAGGCCGGACACCAGCAGCACGCGCCGTGGACCGTGCCGGCCGATGAGCCGGCCCGATTGGCTCAAACCCACCACCGCACCCAGTCCTGTGGCCAGCATCGCCATGCCCAAGGCCTGCTCGCCGACGCCGTAGTGCGCTTTCACCGTGGGCACGTGAACGCCCCAGGTTGCAAACAAGGCGCCGGCGGCGAAGAAGAGGGCGCGAACGCCGGCGGGTGAGTGGTGAGGGGTCATGTCAAGCGCCTCGCATGGCGTGGGTCAATCGCTTCAGTTTCGCCGGGAAAGACCGATGAATCCGCATCCTGCGCCTTTGTCGTCTGCCATGCCTCACATCCGTGCCGTCTCTAAACTCATCCACCATGCCGAGGAGGCCGCCCGATTGGAGGCCCTGGCGCAACTGGGCATCCTCGATACGCCCGCCGAGCAAGCTTTCGACGACCTGACTTGGCTGGCCACGCAACTGTGCCAAGTGCCGATCGCTTTGGTGAGCATCGTCGATGAACGCCGGCAATGGTTCAAGGCGCGCTGCGGCTTAGATGCCAGCGAGACCCCACGCGATGTGGCGTTTTGTGCCTACGCCATCGAGTCTGACGACATCCTGGAGGTGTGCGATGCCTCGCTGGATCCCAGGTTTTCAGACAACCCCTTGGTCACCGGCGAGCCCCACATCCGCTTTTATGCCGGCGCTCCTCTGCTGGGACGCCATGGCCATCGTTTCGGCACGCTGTGCGTGATCGACCGAACCCCTCGCACTCTCAGCGCCGAACAACGCGAAGGCTTGGTCCGATTGGCCCGGCGTGCCAGTGACCAGCTGGAAATCCGGCGGCAGCAGTTGGTGGCTGTCTCGCGTGAGCGCGCGATGACCCAGTTGATGGAGTCCTTGCCCAGTGCCGTGGTCAGTTGTGATGAAACGGGCACGCTCAAGGAGTTCAACAAGAAAGCCAGGCTTTGGCATGGCGTGGATGTTCGAGCAACGCCACCCCACGAATGGGCCGAGCATTTCGACCTTTACGATGCCGAAGGCCATGAGTTGCTGGCCACCGAAGACATCCCACTGGCGCGGGCATGGCGTGGCGAGCAGGTGCGCGAAGTGCGCATCGTGGTGCGGGCCAAGGGCCAGGCGGTCCGCCATGTCAGCTGCAATGCGGACCCCTTGTTCGGCCCCGAAGGCCGAATCCTCGGCGCCGTGTGCGTCATGAATGACGTGAGCCAACTCATCGCGGCACAAGAGGCCGCGCTCGTGGAGACGCAGCGTTTTGCCGGGGCATTCGCTGCAGCTTCCCAGGGCATGGCTTTGGTGTCTCCGGCGGGCCAGTGGCTGGATGTCAACGATGCCATCTGCATCATGTTCGGCCATGGCCGCGCCGAGTTGCTGCAACTCGATTTCCAGCGTTTGACTCACCCTGAAGATATGGAAGCCGACCTGGGGCTGGTGGCTGACCTGTTGGCCGGGAGGCGCATGTCCTATCAATTGGACAAGCGCTATTTTCATCGCAGCGGCCGAACCATCTACGCGCATCTGTCGGTGTCGCTCGTGCGGGACGCCAAAGGCGAACCGCTTCACTTCGTCGCCCAGATTCAGGACCTCACGCACCGCCACCAGACCGAGCAACGCCTCAAGGAGAGCGAGCAACGCCTGCGCAGCGTGCTGGAGCACTCCTACGATGCCTTCATCTCGGTTGATGACACCGAGGCCATCGTCGAATGGAATCGGGCTGCGGAAACCACCTTTGGCTGGCGCCGTCACGAGGTGCTGGGCCGTTCGATGTCCGAGGTGATCGTGCCGCCGCAACTGCGCGGCATGGACCAGACCGGTCTCCATCGGCACCTTCTGTCCAGCGAAAATCAGGTGCTCGACCAGCGCCTTCAAATGCCCGCCTTGCACCGCAACGGCCAGCAGTTCCCGGTGGAGATGACGATTTCCGTGGTGCAGGTGGGATCCCGTCGCTTGTTCAACGCTTTCCTGCACGACATCACCGATCGAGTGGCCGCAGAAGAGCGGCTGCGCAGCAGTGAGCAACACTTGCGCACCATCGCCGACAACGTGCCCGCGATGATCGGCCATGTCGGCGCCGACCTGCGCTACAAATTCGTCAACCAGGCCTATGCGAATTGGTTCAACCGGCAGGCCCAGGACATTGTCGGCCGCCACATGAGCGAGGTCTTGCGGCCGGAACACTACGAAGCCATCCATCCCAGGCTAAGCCAGGTGCTGGCGGGGCAGGCGGTGTCTTTCGACATGGACGTGATCGACCGCCATGAGCAACTGCGCCACATGCACGCGAGCTTCATCCCGGACAAATGCGAATTGGGCAGCACTGTTCAGGCGGGCCTTCATCTCATGATCCACGATGTCACCGCCACCACGCGCTTGGCCCGTGTCATGGAAGAAAAAGCGTTGACCGACGAGTTGACCGGCTTGCCCAACCGCGCGGCTTGGTCCCATGAACTTGAGCAGGCCATCGCCGGTGCGCGCCAGAACGGGACTGCTGTGGGCGTCATGTTCCTGGACCTCAATGGCTTCAAACAAGTCAACGACACCCATGGTCATGCAGCGGGCGATGCGGTCCTGTGCGAGTTCGCCAACAGGTTGCGTGCCTCGCTTCGGACCACTGATTTCATCGCACGGTTGGCCGGTGATGAATTCGTGGTGCTGCTCGATCGGGTCACGCCACGGGAGCACGAAGTCGCCATGGTGGCGCAGAAACTGCTCGCCGCCATGAAGCCACCCATGGCGGTGGGCGGGCACCTGCTGCATGTGCGACCCAGCATCGGCTTTGCGGTGCAGAGCGGTCCCGACTTCGATGCCTCTTTGCTGATGCAGCGGGCCGATGAGGCGATGTACGAAGCCAAGCGTGTCAAAGATCTGGCCTACGTGATGAAGTGAGGGCGGGTGGTCGCCGAAGGCATGGAGACGGCCGAGTCTGACGCGGTGTCCGTGCCAACCAGCCAGGCGGTGATTTGGCCGGGTGTCAAAGGGGCGGTGACGCCACCAGGTGGTTGATCCTCGGAAATGCTGCTTGTGCTTCCAGCTCGAACGCCAAGGACAGCAACGTGGCTTCCTGACCGCTGGATGCCGCCAATTGCACACCGACGGGGCGGCGGTCTTGAACCGTCATGCCCATGGGTACCGAGATGGCGGGCGTGCCCAGCACGTTCTGCATCGGCGTGAAGCCCACATAGGCGGTCAGCCGCTGCAACACCTGCTCGGCGGGCTGTTGAGGGTCGAGCCAGCCGAGAACTGGCGATGCATGCGTCGTCACTGGGCTGAGCACGGCATCAAATGGTGCAAAGTGCGTGTCGTTCAAGCGCGCGAAGCTGCGCAAGGCCATCACGGCCGAGGGGATGCGGTGAAGGCGTTGCTGGAAGCCGGTCATCAATGCACGGCTGAGCCCTTCGTAGCGAGACATGTCCCAATCGCTGGCCCTGAACAGCAGGCGGCCGAACTTGGCCACGCCAAAGCTCAGGAATCCCCAGTACAGCAGGAAGCCGTCGATGTGATGTTGCTGCAAACTGACCTGGATGGGCACCACGGTGTGCCCAGCGCCTTCCAGCAAACGGGCGGCGCGTAAAACGGCTTGCCGGGTGTCGTCATCCAGCGGCGTGTCACCGGCCGCATTGAGGAGCAAGCCAATGCGCAGCCGTTTCGAGGATGGGCCCTCCACCAGGCCAATGCGGGGGTATTGGGTGTTGTGAAAGTACTTCTCGGCTTCGGCCACGAACACGGCGGTGTCTCGCACGGTGCGGGTGAGCACCCCTTCGGAGATCAGGTTCAATGGCAGTGACTTGGACTGGTTCGAATTGACGAAGCGCTTGCGCGAGGCTTTCAGGCCGACCAGACCACAGGCCGCCGCCGGAATGCGGATGGAGCCACCGCCGTCATTGCCATGTGCGATGGGCACCACGCCGGCCGCCACCAGGGCAGCGGCTCCACCGGATGAGCCCCCCGCTGAATGACCGGTGTGCCAGGGGTTGTGCGTGGCGCTGCCGTCTTGGTACTCGGTCGTGGCATTGAAGGCGAACTCGGGCAGCCTGCTCTTGCCAATGACGTTGAACCCCTGGGCCAGCATCTGGACGGCGAAGGGGTCATCGCGCCTGGCCTTGGCTGCCTTGAAGATCCGGGTGCCTTGCTGTGTGGGGTAGCCTGCCAGGTCCACGTTGTCCTTGATGAAGGTCGGCACGCCGGCAAACGCGCCGATCAAGGCGGCCTTCTCGCGCTGGGCCTTGTCCGCCCAGGCCAGTGCTGCGTCACCCGTGCTCAAGGCGATGGCATGCAAGCGGGGATCGACTTGCTCGGCCCGCGCGATCGCTGCCAGCGTCACCTCTTTCACCGAGACCTCGCCTCTGCGCATCCGTGCCGCCAGTCCGACCGCATCCAGATCGCCGAGGGCATCGGATTGAAAGGCATGGACGAGGTGGTCACTGGTGTTCGACATGGCGGGGGTAGTAATGGCTGAGCGCGTCGACATGATGAGTCAGTCGCGCGGATGGCACTGAGTGGCAGCCCATGGCGGCCTCACCGTGGGGCGCGGGTCACCGTGGTGGTGATCTCGGTGGTGACCTTGGTCATCAGCTTGTGAACCGGGCATTTGTCGGCCACGGTACCCAGCTCGGCCAATTGGGCATCGCTCAGGTCGCCGCTGACGAGCAGGGTGGTGGTCAGTTTGTACACCCCTTGCCTTTCCTGAGTGGCGTCGTGCGTCACCTCCGTGCGCACATCGTCGACGGGGATGCCTTTGCGCCGGGCGTACCACATGAGGGTCAAGGCTTTGCAGGCGCCCAAGGCGGCGTCGTACAGGTCGTGCGGGCTTGGGCCCATGTCATCACCGCCTTCTTCGGGTGACACATCGGCGAGCAGCTCATGGCTGCGGACGCGAATCGCCTGAGCGAGCTTCGCCTCGGGGTGGTGGTGCAGTTCAATGGTCATGGTGAGGCTGATTGTGGCACCATGGGCTGGCATTGACTGAACGGGCCACGCCCTGGCCTTTGGCGCACATGAATAACATGACATCAGACGAGGTGCCCTATCTGGGCGACATGGTGATCCTCGAAGGTGATCTGTCGCCCACCGAAGCCCATGTGCTCTGTGCCTGCCTCAAGGCGGCCGGCCTTCAGGCCGATGTGGGCGATGCCAACATCGTTCAGGCGCACGGCCTGCTGTCCATCGCGGTGGGTGGCGCGAAGGTGCGGGTCCATCAGACGCAGTTTGAAGAAGCGCGTCAGGTCATGCAGGCATTTCGGCGCGGTGATTTTGCGTTGTCAGACGATTTCGACGCGGGCAATGGTGCCGAGCCCTGAGCGTTGCCAGGGCCACTGAGGCTGCGCCAGTCGGTGCCAGGGTTATTCGGGCGCTTGTAGCATCCGTCCCAAGCATTGCCACTTTCGCATTTTTGCGCCCGCCCATGACCGACATCCGCAAGGGACAGGCGCCAGCGCCATTGACGCGCTCTGAGTTCCACGAGCGCTTTCAGGTGAAGTTCTACGATCCGGCCTATGCGGTTGAACACGAGGCCATTGCCAGGCTGGAAGAGATCGCCTGGCAAGCCCACCAGGAAGGCCGCAAAGCGCCGCTGACCCGCGAGGCGGGCCCAGGGTTTGCCGATCCAAGTTATCCCATTTCAGTCGAATGGCTGGAGACGCGAAAGCGTCTTGACGCAGCGCAAAAACAATGGGCCGATCCGTCGGCGCCTTCCAGGGTATTGGTCATCTGCGCCAGTGCGCGCAACGATGGGACCTGCCCGGGCGAGATCTCCAAGACCTGGCGATTCACGGAGAGCGCTCGTGACGTGGTGCATGCCTTGGGTCTGCAGGCCGATGTGCTGGACCTCAGCCAGGTGACGTCTGAGTACGGCCGCCAGATCCACCCTTGCAAGGGCTGTGTCTCCAGCGCCATGCCGCTGTGCCACTGGCCATGCAGTTGTTACCCCAATCATGCCTTGGACCAGGTGCATGACTGGATGGCCGAGATTTATGAGCGCTGGGTGGCGGCGCATGGTGTGATCATCCTGGCGCCCACGTACTGGTACCAGTCGCCCAGCCCGCTCAAGCTGATGATCGACCGCCTGGTCTGCGCCGATGGCGGCAACCCCGACCCCAGCTCAACGCATGGCAAGAAGGTGGTGGAGGCCAAAGCCATCGAAGCCAAGGGCTGGGACTATCCAAAACACGTCTCGGGACGCGTTTATGGCGTCATGGTCCACGGTGACGTGGCTGGCGTGGAAGTGCATCGTCGCAACCTGACGGATTGGCTGGACTGGATGGGGCTGATCCCCGCCGGTGCCTCCGCTGCCCTGGACCGCTACATCGGCTACTTCGAGCCGTATTACAACAGCCATGAGGTGCTGGACAAGGATCAGGACGTCCAGGAAGAGGTGCGCAATGTGGCGCGCGCCGTGGTGGCGGCCGTCCAGCAACTGCGCGCTGGCGAGCTCAAGCAGCCGGACCGAAAACTTCATCGGCCAAGGCCCAAGTGAGCTTTGATCGCCGCCATTTTTCAACACCACCGTCAACCATGAAGGAGATCGCCATGAGTGAAAAAACCGCCAGTGTTCATTGGACAGGCCAGGGCAAGCAGGGTGTGGGCCGCATCAGCACCGAAACCGGCGCCTTGAAAGACTACCCTTATGGCTTTGCCAGCCGATTCGAGGATGACAAGCGTGGCACCAACCCAGAGGAAATACTGGGCGCCGCACATGCGGCTTGTTTCACCATGGCCTTCTCTTTTGCCTGCGACAAGGCGGGCTTGGCCACGAGCGAGGTCGACACCAAGGCCAGCGTGCGCCTGGTCAAGCAGGGTGAAGGCTTTGTGATCGACCGCATTGCGCTGACCTTGCAAGCGACCGTGCCTGGCATCGACGAGGCCAGGTTTCAGGAGATCGCCAATGCCGCCAAGCGCGAGTGCCCGCTGTCCAAGGCGCTGGCCAGCGTGGCAGAGATCACCTTGACGGCGACCTTGCGCTGAAGCCTTGCTGAGGCGGCTGAGCCCGCAGCCCTGTGATCAACTGATGCAGGCGCTGGCGCTGGGCCTCATTGAGCTTGGGCGTTCCCAGGAGCTCGGCCGTCAACTCGTCTGCCGTCTTGTTGGCCTGGCTTGGACGGCCGGGTATCGGGCGGCCTTCCAGGGTGGCTTTCATGGTCAGCAGCTTGAGCTCGCGCCTGGCCTCCGATTGATCGGCGGGCGAGGGCAGGTTCAGCAGAGACTCCAGTTGCAGCAAGGCGGCGTCGGCCGTTTCGGCATCGCCCAACGATGACAAGGTGGCGCTGGCTTGGGCAGCGGTTTTACGCTGGCTCAAGGCGCGCTCCCACAGGGGTGGTAGGGGTGGCAAGGCGTTCCATCGACCCTCCACATCGACCGAGTCGCCCGCTTCCTGGGCTTCGCACAGGGCGAGTTTGTCCAGCAAGGCATCACAAGTGCGGTGCCAGAGCCGTTGGGCGTGGTCCGCGATGAGGGCTTGCGCGTGGGCACGGGCCGCGCGCCATTTGGCGTCCAGGGCGACGGCATGTGCTCGTGAGACGTCGCCGGCCTGTCGCCAAGCGGTGTCGGTCTCAGCCAAGGTGCGTTTGAGGTCGGCCAAGGAGGTGTCCGTGTCCAAGGCTTGCAGACGCTCGATCAGGGCGATGCGCGCAGCTTCATTGGCATCCAAGGCGGCGTCACGGGCCTTGAAGGCGGCTTCACGTTGCTGGAAAACAGCATCGGTGGCCGCTTTGAAATCGACCCACAGGGCAGTCTCCGTGGCGCGGGTCAGGGGCAAGGTGCGCGCATGTTGTTGCCACTGGGCCTGCAACTCACGCACTTGCATGACGGCTTCACCGCCATGGGCTGTCGAGCCGATGGCTTGCGCGCGAGCCACCAGCGCTTCGCGCTGAGTTTGGGCGATCTGACGTGCCGCATGGAGTGGGCCTTCGAGGCGTGCCAGGGCCGCGTCCAGGCGTTGGAACAAGGCTTTTTGCGCTTTGCGCGGCGTGGTGTGCTGCGCAGGGCCCAGCTTGCGCCAGGCGCTCTGGAATTGATCCAGCGAACGGATCACGTCCTTCCAGTCTTCGGTGGCGTCTGGCAGTGGTGCAGATTCCAGCGCGTCGAGCAAGGTTTGGCGCGAGGCGAGGTTGACTTGGCGCTCGGCTTCCAGTTGCGCCAGGTGAGCGGCCACGGGCAAGTAGGCCGCTTGCAGGGCTGCGTCAAAGCGTTCCCACAAGGTCTGGCTGCTGGCCGCCTTGAGGCGGTCCAGATCGCGCCAGCGCTGGCGCAGCTCGTCGATGGTCTTGGCATGTGCCTGGATCTGCGGGATGGGTTGGCCTGCCTCCGCGGCGGTGGCGGTGGTTTTGGCCAAGGCTTCGGCCTCCAGCACCAACTCGTCGCGGGCCAAACCGCCGCCCCATTGCTGCCAGCCCTTCAAGCGGGCGATTTCGGCCTGCACCAGACCTGCACGGCTGCGCTGGGCGGCGTCCAGGGGGTTGGTGAAGGCATCCAACGCCGCCAGGTGTTGATGGGCTTGGGCGATCTGGCCTTCGGCCAGGGCGGCTTCGGCGTGCGAGAGGTGTTGGTCGATGGCTGCGCGTTGTTCTGCGGCAAGCTCGGGGTCGATGCGGGCCGGCTTGTTCTTTGGACGTGCCTGGTGAACTTCAGGGGGCGCTGGCGGCAAAGGGGCCTCAGCCGGCGGCACCACAAGCGGCGCGATCGGGATCGAGGCCGAACGGGTCAAGGCGGACTGCACGTTGGCCAGCAAGGCAAGGAGGTTGTCATCGGCCGGCATGTCCGCGAGCACCTGGGCGGCGGCATCGCGCGCTTGCATCAGGGCATCGCCCGTCGGGCCTTCGGTGACCGGGCCACGGCCAGCGGCATCGAGTTGCGCGATGGCTTGCCTGGCTTGTCCGGTCCATCGCTTGATGGTGGCGCGGTGTTCGGTTTGCGCATGAAGCTGGGCCGTCAGTGAGGCCGAGAGCGCCTTGAAGGTGGCCTGCTGCGCCGGCGAGGTCAAGGTGGCATCCAGTGCCAGCCAGTGGCGGTCCAGCTCGGCCAGGCGGTTGACCGGGATCTCGGTGTGGTCGAGCAGGTCCTGGCCCACTTGCAGCAGTTCGTCGGCGCGTGTGGTGGTTTCGCGCTGCAGCTTGACGCTGGCATGGCGCTGCTTGGCCAGTTGATGCACGCGCCTGTCGTGGGTGCGGAACTCGCGTTCAGCCAGCTTCAAACTGGCTTCGTGGGTCAGGGCTTGCACGGCCGCCAGCTTCAGGTCGATGGACGGTGCGTCCTTGGCCAGGGTGAGCAGGGTGTTGTCGTCACCCTGCGCAGCCCGGATGCGCTCAGACCAATCGGACGCAGCCGCTTGTTGTGCGGCCTCTTTGGCTTGCTTGGCCTGTTGGGCTGACTCAGCGGCTTGTGCGGCAGCCCGTTGCGCAGCGGATGGCGTGTGGGCCGTCGCTGAGGCGGTGGCGTTTTTCTTCTTGAAGATCCAGCTGAACATGGTGTGTTGCGTTTCAATCAGGGCAGGGTAGCCTGAATTATCCGCGCCACTTTCAGCGGTGGATCATGCGCTGACGATGGACCAGCTCAACGTGGGCGCGAAGATGGCAATCGTGGCAGCCAGGCCGGCCAGCCAGACCAAGGTGCGCAGCGCGCCCAGGTTGGCGAAATACATGGCGGTGTAGACCAGGCGGATGCCGATGAAGGCCATGGCCAGTTGATCCGTGTGGGCCTGGGGCAGCGCGGCTTGTTGCGCGGCCAGCACGGCGAACGCGAACAGGGGCAAGGCCTCGAAGCCATTGTTCTGGGCGGCGGCAGCACGTGCTTTCCAGCCGCTCAGCGTGGTCATCCAGGCACGGGGGTGGTTGTTGTCATAGCCGCCGTCGCGGGGTTTTTTGCCGGCCGTGCTGCCTTTGGCCAGGCCCACCGTGAGCACGGGCAGAACGGCAGCAATCAGAACGCAGGTGTTGGCAATGGTCATGGAGGTCTCCGTAATGGGTCATCAGGTATTGTTTTGACAATGTAGCATGTCAAATGTGGTCAAAACCAGGTGTTCCCACGGGGTCTGGGGGACATGAGGTGACAGATGCGGGACCGCTCAGTAGTTCACCGCGTAGGCGTAGCCTTTGAACACCAGCACGGCCGATCGCAGCTTGATCTCGCGCAGCGTCAGGTTCTCCGTGACCTTGTCGCCCTCGTGAAAGGCCTGGCCATTGATGAGCAACATGCGGCTGGCGGGCTGGTCGGAGTACATGGCACCGCCGAACGACAAGGCTGGGATGCCTTGCCGAATCTCGTCGGGCAGGTCATTGAGGGCGTGGATGCGCTGGTCGTTCAGGACTTTGGCGGGCTTGGCCAGTGTCTGGTCGCCGATGTCTTTGTCCCGCAGGCGGGCTGCTGCTGTGATGGGTGTGCGATGGGGCTGCACTGATGGGTGCGCCGTGGTGATTGGCATGGCCGCGTCTGCCTGGGGCGTCATCGGCTCGGGCACTGCGAGCAGTTGCTCGCGCTGGGCGGCGGTGTCGACAGGTGGCAGACCCTGAGCTGACACCGGCAAGGGCGCAGGTCCCGCGGTGGGATCACGCTCGACCAGCGTCCACACCAGCGCGGCCACCAGCGTCATCAAGGCGCCCAGGGCGGCCCAGGCCCAGGAGGGCAGGCGGTGGCCTTCGAATGGCTCTTCCAGCTTGGGTGTGGCCGTGGCGGCGTGGAGGCCGGGCACCTGGCCGCGCTCGCGCTCGGCTTCGGCTTTCTTGAGGGCGTCGAGGATGTAGGACATGGGGCTAGTTCTCGCTGCTCAGGCGGGGCTCGGTCACGCCCGTGGCGCGGTTGAGCAGCATCAAGGTGGTCGATCCTGCCACGCCGTCGGGCTTGAGGCCTTGTGTGAGCTGAAAGGCCAGCACCTTGGCTTGCAGCTCGGCATCGAATCGCTGGCCGGAGGCGGGTGCCGTTTCACCCCTCACCGTGGCCAGGCGGGTGGCGAGCCAGTCCACAGCTGGGCCTTTGCTACCGCGCGTGAGCTTGCGCTGGTAGTCGGGCGGGGTGATCCACAAGGTGGCGAAATCGCCTTGCCAGGTGCGGGCCAGTGTCGTCAGCGACATGGTCTGAGAGACACCGGCCATGAGCACGGTGGCGGTCTGCGGCCCCAGGCCGGTGAGGAGGGCATGCGTGGTCTGGCCTTGGGCGTCACGCAGGGTGATGAGGCCGGGGCGGCCCAGGCGCTGGATGACGCTCAGCCCGTCCTGGCTGCGAAAGCAGGCCAGTTGAGCGGTTGCCGCGGTGTCGCACGGGGCTTGGGGGCTCAGCTTGGCGTGCCAAAGAGCACCCAGAGCGGCCCAGGCCTGGTTTTCATCGCTCATGGGCAGCGGCGGGGAGCTGGTCGCCGACGCGGCCGGTTCGGGCATTTTGCTGAGCGTGGGCGCCCAGGCCGACACGGGCACACCAGCCTTGGCGGTGGCACTGACTGCGCTGGCTGGCTGGGCTGGGCCACTGGCCATCAGACCTGGTGCTGTCGTCCCCAATGACGGCGCTGACGACGTCGCCGCGAAGGGCGCGGACGGGGTCTTCCAAGCCAGCACACCGCCCGCCACGATGGCGGCGCCACCCATGCCGGCCAGGGACCACAGCAGGGCTTTGGTCCAGCGTATTTTGCCGCTCGCCAAGGGCGAATCATCCACCTGCGGCTCGCCAGATGATGCTTGGGATTGTCCGCTAGAAGCCTGAAGACGAGACGATGGTTTCAACAAGCGGCCGAACACTTCGTGGGCCGCCTTGTCCACCGTGGCTTGGTCGATCTGGGCGATGCCTTGGGCATAAGCGCCCAGCATGGCCCGATCGCACAGCAGGTTGAGGCGCCTGGGCACGCCGCGCGTCCAGCGGTGGATGCGTTTGACCGCCTCTGGCGTGAAAGGCGAGGCCGTCTTGAGCCCGGCCACGACCAGGCGGTGGTGGATGTATTGAAACGTCTCGCCGGCATCAAGCGCAGAGAGGTGAAAGCGCGCAATCACACGTTGCGCCAGTTGTTCCAGTTCGGGCCGCTCGAGCATCTCGCGCAGTTCGGGCTGGCCAATCAGCATGATCTGAAGCAGCTTGCGCTCGCTGGTCTCCAGGTTGGTCAGCAGGCGAAGTTGCTCCAGCACATCGGCGGGCAGCATCTGCGCCTCGTCGATGATGAGGATGTTGCTCTGGCCTTGTGCGTGGGTGCGCAGCAAAAAGGCGTTGAGCGGGTCGATGTAGTCCTTGATGGTGACATTCGTCCCGGGCTCGTGGTGCGTGTAGTCGATGCCGAAATCGTCGCAGACAGAGCGCAGCAGCTCCATCACCGTCAGGCGCGGGTTGAAGATGTAGGCCACGTGGCAGTGCGCGGGCACCTGCTCCATGAAGCAGCGGCAGATGGTGGTCTTGCCCGCGCCGATCTCGCCAGTCAGCAGCACGAAGCCGCCGCCGCCCTGGGCACCGTAGAGCAGGTGGGCCAGGGCTTCCCGGTGGCGCTCGCTCATGAAGAGGTAGCGCGGGTCCGGGGCGATGGAAAACGGCTCTTGGCTCAGGCCGAAAAATGGCGCATACATGGCGCGGAGGATACCCCGAGGCGGCGCTTTACCAAGTCTCGGCCGAGTCGGTGCACTCGGCGGCTTCGGCGTTCATGCTGCAACGGATCTTCTTGATGAGCTTGAGGCCCTTCTTGTCGTAGACGCCCGTCTCGGCCATTTGCAGGCGCACCTGGCGGATGGTTTTCTGATAACGGTCGGCATCTGCCGGGCTCATCTCGACCCAGTAGTTCTCGGGGATGGAGCGGTCGGCCAGCTTCAGCGTGGCCATGGCCAGGTCGAAGTTGCGCGAGATGTACTCCCGTGAATACTGGCCGTAGTTCGTGGGGAACTTGGCTGAGCGGATCACCATCTGGTAGGTGCTGATGGTCAGCGGAAACCGGATCACGCCGCCTTTGGTGCCCAGGCCGCGGTGCAACTCGAAGGGGCGGTAGGCGATGGTGGGCAGTGCAACAACGTCGATGTTGTTGTTGTTGAACGAGGGGCCGACGTTGTTCATGTCCACCGAGACGGGTCGGGCGCCCAGCTTGAGGATGAGCTCGGCCTGGGCCTTGTCGTGGTCAAAAGCGCCGACGCGTTTGCCCGCGATGGCGTCCAGCGATGCCAGTGCGCGATCGTCCATGAAGGCGTAGGCGGCGCCCAGCGGGAAGATGCCGGCAATCTCGTACTGGCCTTCGGTCATGAGCTCGGCCGCCTTCGGCAGGCTCATGGTCTGGATGAAGCGGCGCACGACTTCGTAGCTGGCGGGCAGGTCGACCTTACCGCCCCGGATGATGGTGGAGGCGCCCAACGAATCGAGCGCGGCGGCGGTGTTGTTGAACTGGCGCGTGCGCAGCGCCGTGGCCATGACGGCGTCGCACTGGCCGGTCTTGAAGTCCTCGACGGCCACGCGCTCGTCGGTGAAGGCCTTGAGTTCAAGGTCCACGCCATGCTCGGTCATCTCGACCTTGTAATCGCGCGCGGCCAGGAAGCCGTCGCCATTGCTGCCCATGGGGTCGTACACGCACATTTTGAGGTTGACGAGCGGGGCGGCCGAGGCCAGGCCGCAGGTGGTCGTCAAGAAGGCAGCGAGCGCCCAGGCGTAGGGCTTGCGCATGGTTGTCATCTTCATGGCCAGGTCTCGGTGGGCTCGGTGCATTCGGGGGCTTCAGGCTGGATGGCGCAGCGGATCTTCTTGATGATCTTGAGGCCCTTCTTGTCGTAGTAGCCTTTTTCGGCCATGACGACGCGGCCCTGGCGCATCATGACCATGTAGCGGTCGATGTCGGCGGCGGGCGGGTCCATCCACATGTTCTCGGGGATGTCTTTCTCGACCCGCTTGATGACCGGCAGCACCTGGTCGAAACGGGCGGCGACGTAGTCGCGCGATTTCTGGCCGAAGTCTTTGGGGAAGCGATCGGCCCGGATGACCAGCTGGTAGGTCAGGATGGCGACGGGGAAGCGTCCCACGGCGCCTTTTTTCCCCAGGCCCTTGTAGAGCTCGAAGGGTTTGTAGGCCAGGGCGGGCGCCATGATCACATCGACGTTGCCGTTGTTGAACATGCTGGCGAAGTTGGCCACGTTGACCGACACCGGGCGGGCGCCCACGCGCTGGATCAGCTGGGCTTGCGCCGGGTCGTAGTCGAAAGCACCCACGCGCTTGCCGGCGGCGCGCTCCAGCGTGTTGATCTCGCGGTCGTTGACGAAGGCATAGGCCGCGCCTAAGGGCAGGATGCCGGCGATCTCGTAGTTGCCGACGGTCATCAGCGAGGCAGCTTTGGGCGCACTCAGGGTCTGGATGAAGCGGTGCACGACCTCGAAGCTGGCGGCCATGTCGACCTTGCCGTTCTTGACGATGGTCGAGGCGCCCACCGAATCGAGCGAAGCGGCCAGCGAGTTGAACTGGCGGGTGCGCAGGGCCGTGGCCGTGACGCCGTCGCACTGACCGGTGCGGAAGTCTTCGACGGCCACGCGCTCGTCCAGGTAGATCTTGGCTTCGAGTTCGACGCCCGTCTTGCCCATCGCGACGTTGTAGTCCTTGGCGGCCTGGGCGCCCTCACCTGCACCACCCACGGGGTCGAACACGCAGATCTTGAGCTTGGCCGGCGCGGCGGCCTGGGCCGTCATCGCAGGCAAGGTGCCCAGCAAAGACAGCAACAGGGCAGGGATGATGGATGCGGATGGCCTCATGGGCTGGGTCCTTGGGGATGGCGCGTGGTGGCTGGCGCTGAAAGAGAGCAGCCCCGCCGGGATGAATCGACGGGGCTGGCAGGTATCGCTGAAGAGCGGGTGTCACACCGAGGGCGGTGCGACGTCCAAAGGGATCAACGCTTGCGGCGGGCAGCCAGGGCGCCGATGCCGGCCAGGCCCAGGAGCATCAGGGCAGCCGATGTGGGCTCAGGCACGGCAGCAGTGCCGATGTCACCGTCATGCACGAACCAGGCAAATCCGGCGCTTTCACGGCCCAAGGCGACCTGGATGCCGCTGCTGGGCTGGAAGGCCCAGATCTTCTTGCTGTCAGCCGCGTAGGGCGTGAACAGGCCATAGCCGAAGGTCTGGATGTTCTTGAACGGGCCACTGTTGATCAGGCCGTAGGTGCCCGTGGGGCGCTCGGTGCCATCGGGGTTGGCGACGCTGTGGTTGCCCAGGGTGACCGAGAACAGGTGCACGATTTCAGATGAGCTGGGGTCGACGTTGTAGCCGCAGTCGGTGCCGCTGTTGGCATAGCCTGCGCAACCGGGTGCGCCGAGGTCCTTCAACTGGGGGCCGCGCCAGCCAGTGATGCCGTTGATGCTGAGGGTCTTGGCCAGTTCGACGCCTTCGTCGTAAGTCATCCAGCCGCCGTCGACGTTGTACGAGGGCGAGACGTAGCCGATGGTGCCGGCGTAATTGGCATCGGTCAGCCAGGTGATCTTCAGGTCGGTGTCGTAATAGGCTTCAAAGCCGTTGGCGATGTTGCCGTCGAGGTCACGCCCTTGCAGTGTCGTTTCCCAGGTGCCCATGCCGGGCACGGCCACGTCGGCGGCGAAAGCGGAGACTGCGCTGGCAGCCAGCAGGGTGCCGATGGTTGCATGTTTGGCAAACCGAGAAACGGGGGAAGAGGCCATGTTCACTCCTGTTGGTGACAGTCAATCAGATCAATGTGGGCGGGCGACTCAAGCCCGATGGGCAAGGCTTCGCTTAACTCTACGGATTAAACATCAGTGAAAGCGGCACGTGCATGATCAGTTACCCTGGTGATACACGAAAGGTTCCCTGCGGTGTTGCCCCTCGAATGCGGGGTGAGCTTGATCACCTCAACGTGACCACGGCCTGACCGGCGGTGACGCCTTGGCCTTCCTTGCAGCGCACGCTCAATATGCAGCCGTTGCTGGGGGCCAGGACGGAAAATTCCATTTTCATGGACTCGACAATGGCCAGAATTTGGCCCTCTGATACGACCTCGTTTTCAGCCACCAGCACCTTCCAGAGGCTGCCTGGAACGGGGCTGAAAACCTGCGTGGCGCCTTCGGGTAAATCGCTGTCGTCTTCGGGCATGGCGCTTTCCGGCTCGTTGAGGCTGCCATCCTGGCCGGAGGCTTTCCAGCGCTCGCGCTCGGCATCGAAGGCGGCCTGCTGGCGGCTTTTGAAAGCGTCGATGCTGTCGGCTTCACTGGCCAGAAAGCGGCGGTAGTCACCCAGGCTGAACGTGCCTTCCTCGATGCGCAGCTTGAAGCGCCCGGCCGGGAAATCGCGGCGCATTTGCAAGAGCTCTTCTGCGCTGACGGGGTAGAAGCGGATTTGATCGAAAAAACGCAACAGCCAGGGCTTGCCGGCGGCAAAGTCGGCCGCGCCATGACGCTCGTCGCGCCAGCGGTTCCACATTTGGATGGTGCGGCCGACGAATTGGTAGCCGCCCGGGCCTTCCATGCCATAGACGCAGAGGTAGGCGCCGCCGATGCCCACGGCGTTTTCGGGCGTCCAGGTGCGTGCGGGGTTGTACTTGGTGGTGACCAGGCGGTGGCGTGGGTCCACTGGCGTGGCCACGGGGGCGCCCAGATAAACATCGCCCAGGCCCATCACCAGGTAGCTTGCCTCGAAGAGGATTCGCTGCACATCCGCGATGCTGTCCAGTCCGTTGATGCGGCGGATGAACTCGATGTTGCTGGGGCACCAGGGCGCATCGGCACGGACCGATTGCATGTACTTCTCGATGGCTTCGCGGGTGGCGCTGTCGTCCCAGGACAGCGGCAGCCAGACGGTGCGGGTAGGCACAGTGATGTCGTCGTTGACCGGCAAGTTGGCTTCTGCCTCGTCGATGGCTTGCAGCAAGTTGAAGCGGGGCAGTCGGCTCGGGTCGAAGTGGATCTGCAAGGAGCGGATGCCGGGTGTCATGTCGATGATGCCTGGCAACTGGCTTGGGCTTTGATCGCGCAAGGTTTGCAAGGCGATCATGAGCGCGTGGACCTTGAAGCGCAGTTCGAGGTCAAGCATCAGAGGGCCGTATTCGATCAGCAGGTAGCAATCGCCGGCCTGGCGGATGACGCGTGCCGGCTGGGCGCCGTCGGTGGAGGCGGGGCGTTGATGGAGGATGGGGCTGAGGCTGGCGGTGACTTCTTTAGGCGGGATGCCCTGGATGCTCATCGGCAAAAGGGCAGTAGCGCTGGCTGGACAGATGAAGTTGTCTTGTGCGTGTTGCAGGGCCTGCGCCTGCTCATGGGTGAGGGCCTGGAAACGCACGGTGTCGCCGGCCTTGAGTTGACCCAGCTTCCAGCGCTCGGCGGCCACCACCACGGCCGGGCAGACGAAGCCACCGAGGCTGGGGCCGTCCGGGCCCAGGATCACGGGCATGTCACCGGTGAAATCGATGGCGCCGATGGCGTAGGCGTTGTCGTGGATATTGGAGGGGTGCAGGCCGGCCTCGCCGCCGTCGGTGCGTGCCCATTGCGGTTTGGGGCCGATGAGGCGAACGCCGGTACGGCTGCTGTTGTAGTGGATCTGGTAGTCGGTGGAGAAGAAGGCGGCGATGTCGTCTGGCGTGAAGAAGTCGGGCGCGCCGTGCGGGCCGTAGAGCACGCCGATATGCCAGTGGCGTGCCATGGCGGGCATGGCGCGTTGCGGGTGGCCTGTTGTGCCCATGCCGTGGGTTTGGCGTTCCTGGATGGCCAGCGCTTGGTCATGCACGGGGCAAGCATGCAGCAGATCGCCCGTGCGCAAGGTGCGCCCTGCGTGGCCGCCGAATCGGCCCAGGGTGAAGGTGCTGCGGCTGCCGAGGTAGAGCGGCACATCCAGACCACCTTGCACGGCCAAGTAAGTGCGTGCGCCGCCTTCGGTGGGGGGGATTGGGCCCAGCTTGAGCTGACTGCCCGCCGGAATGTGCCAGGCCTGGTTGAAAGCTTTTTCGGACGGGATGGCCTGGCCATCGAGCACCACGCTCATGGGGGCGCCACTCAAGGCGATCACCAGGTCGCTGTGAAAGCGCAGGGTGGGACCCGACACGGTGCATTCCAGTGCTGCTGCGCCTTCAGGGTTGCCGATGAGTCGATTGGCCAGGCGCAGGTGCAGATCGTCCATCGGGCCGGAAGGCGGTACGCCCACATCCCAATAACCGGTTCGGCCTGGCCAGTCCTGGACGGTGGTCTGCACGCCGCCTTGCAGGACTTCGATGGCCCTCGGGTGCCATTGAAACTGGCCCAAGGTGCTGGTGATGACCTGGCCTTGCGCGAACACCTCGGAGGCCGTGACGGCGCGCAGGTAGCGCAGGTTGGTCTCGATGCCGCCCAATCGGGTTTGATCCAACGCCGCTTGCAGCTTGCCCACAGCCTGCTCACGGGTCGGCGCGGTGACGATGAGCTTGGCCAGCATCGGGTCGTAATGTGGCGGCACGTCGGTGCCGGTCTCGACCCAGCCATCGACACGCGCATCCATGGGGAAGCTCACCTCGGTCAGCACGCCGGCGCTGGGCTGGAAGTTGCGCGCCGGGTCTTCTGCGTACAAGCGCACCTGGATGGAGACGCCATGCGGCTCGGGCGCATGAAGCGTCCATTGATCGCCGCGGGCCAGTTTGACCATCCACTCGACCAGGTCCACGCCAGTGACTTGCTCGGTCACGCCATGCTCGACCTGCAAGCGCGTGTTGACTTCCAGGAAGTAGAAGGCACCGGTGTCTGCATCGAGAACGTACTCGACCGTGCCGGCCGAGCGGTAGTTCACGGCCTTGCCCAGGCGCACGGCGGCTTCAAGCAGCGCGGCTCGTGTCTCCGGCTTCAAATCTGGCGCCGGGGTTTCTTCGATGACTTTCTGGTTGCGGCGCTGGGCCGAACAGTCACGCTCACCCAGGGCCACGACTTCGCCACGCCCATCGCCAAAGAGTTGCACCTCGATGTGACGGGCGCGCTCTACGAACTTTTCGAGGAACAGGCCGGCGTCCTTGAAATTGGTGCGGGCCAGGCGCTCGACGGCGTCATAAGCGGCGTCCAGTTCGGCCTCGTTGCGCACCAGGCGCATGCCGATGCCCCCGCCGCCCGCCGTGCTTTTGAGCATCACGGGGTAGCCGATGTGTCGCGCTTCTGCTCTTGCATGGGCGATGTCGTTCAGGAGCTCGCTGCCAGGCAGCAAGGGCACTTGATGCTGCTGGGCCAGCGCGCGCGCCGTGTGTTTGAGGCCAAAGGCGCGCATGTGCTCGGCGCTCGGGCCGATGAAGGCGATGCCTGCGTCCTCGCAAGCCTGCGCGAAGGCCGGGTTCTCGGAGAGAAAACCGTAGCCCGGGTGAATAGCGTCTGCACCCATTTGCCGCGCTGCCGCGATGATCTTGTCTGCATCGAGGTAACTTTGCGCGGCCGGGGCGGGGCCAATGCAGACGCTGGCATCGGCCAAGCTGACGTGGCGCGCATCGGCATCGGCCTCGGAGTACACGGCCACGGCCTTGAGGCCCATGGCGTGAAGCGTGCGGATGATGCGGCAAGCAATGGCGCCGCGGTTGGCGATCAGGACAGTGTCAAAGCGAGGGCTTGCGGAGGCGGAGGGCGTGGCGGACTGGCTCATGGGGACGGCGGGCGCTTTCGTCGGCATGGCAGGTCGTCCTGCCGGTCATCGGGCATCACAGCGGGTCGTCCCGCCGGCGGGCGCATGGTGTCGGCCTGGTGTGGTCTGGTGGCGGGATGTCTCTGTGCTGGCTCAGGCCGCATCCCACAAAAGAAAGCGGGCAGGCGTTGGGTTGTAGGCGTTGCAGGGATTGTTGAGCTGCGGGCAGTTGGACACCAGCATGAGGATGTCCATCTCGGCGCGCAGTTCGACATACTTGCCAGGCCCGGATACGCCATCGGCGAAGGTCAGCTGGCCGTCTTCCGTCACGGGCACGTTCATGAAGAAGTTGACGTTGGGCACGAGGTCGCGCTTGCCCAAGCCCAGGTCGGCGTGTTGCAGGGCGATCAGGTAGTTGTCGCGGCAGCTGTGCATGAATTTTTTCTGCAAGGCGTAGCGCACGGTGTTGCTCTCGGCCGCGCAGGCGCCGCCCAGGGTGTCGTGGCGGCCGCAGGTGTCGGCCACGATGCTGAGCATGGGGCGGCCTTCGCTGCTCATCAGCACCGATCCGGTGGTCAGGTAGATGCCGCCCTGGGCCAGCATGGTGTCGGTGGCGCTGTAGTGCTCGGCCAGGTCGTTGGCGTTGTAGAAGATCACATCGACGGCCTGGTTGCCTTCCAGATCGACGATGCGCAGGGTCTGACCTTGCTTGAAGTGCAGCAGGTAAGGCTCGCCCGAGGGCAGCGTGTGGTCGAGCACGGCCTGCTTGTCAGGCAAGGTACTTTCGACGATGCGAACGGCGGTGGCGGTGATCTCTGTGCTCATGGTGGGCTCACAGGTAATACATGTCGGCGTTGTGCAGGGCGCGGGCGCATTCGGGGCGGAAAGCGCGGTTGAAGTCGTCCTGCGGCGCGGGGCCGGAGCGCCAGGCGGCCAGGCCGATCTTCCTGGGTGCGTAAGTGGGCGAGGGGTCGAGCGGATGCGGCGCGGTCGAAAAAGCGATCAGCGTGTCCATGTCGAAACGCAGCTCGACGCAGCCGCCTGCTGGCGTGTGATCAGGTGCGAACTGGAAGCGCCCCTGCGCATCCACACTGACCTTGCTGAAGAAGTTGACCGGCGCGATGAGGTCACGGCGGCTCAAGCCGTATTTGCCGATCTCGATCAGCAGACCATCCTTGCCACTGCGGTACATGGCATTGCGGTGGCTGTGGAAGGTCTTGGGGTCGCTGGTGCATTTGGCGCGCAGGCGCTCGGCATCAAGCAAGGCGCCCAGCGGGTCGTGCCAGCCGACGGTGTCCAGGGTGACGCTGGCCAGCGATCGCCCCATGTCGCTCATCAAAGTGTGGCCTCGCGTGAAATGCGCAGTGTGCTGGGCCTTGAGCGAGTCGGGCATGTTGTAGCGTTCGAGCTTTTCGCGGGCGTGGTAAAGCACCATGCTGAGGTTGGCACCAGCCTCCAGTGCGACCATGCGCAAGCGGCTGCCACGTGGCATCACGTAAGACCAATGGCCGCCGCCAGGGACGATCTCCGACCACATGACCTGCTGTTCGGGCAGCTCGGGAGCGAAGCGCCGCCACAAAGGCATGGCGTCCACGGGCGCGGTGAGCGGCGGGTTGTCAGGGATCTGGGTGAAGTGGTCCATCACGGGCTCCTCGTTCATGGCTTCATCGGGTCAATCGTCCGCGCCTGAGGCGACCGCCTCGGCCGAGCGGCTGAGTTTGTCCAGCAGGTCGAAATCGGTCTTCATGCCCGATGTCTCGCGGATGCGGTCCAGCAGCGTGCGCTTGAGTTGCAAGAACTCGGGCGAGAGCTTCATGTCCTGCGTGCGCACGGCCGGCAGCGGCACCTCGACGATGGAGTCGATGCGGCCGGGCCGGGGCGCCATCAGCACCACGCGGTCGCCCAGGTAGATCGCCTCGTCCACATCGTGGGTCACGAAGACGATGGTGGTGCGTTCCAGCTTGTGCACGTGCTTGATCAGGTCGTGCATGACCTCGCGGGTTTGCGCATCCAGCGCCCCAAAAGGCTCGTCCATCAGCAGGATGGGTGGGCGGCTCATCAGGGCGCGGGCAATGGCCACGCGCTGCTGCATGCCGCCTGAAAGCTCGCTGGGGTAGGACTTGGCCACGTGCGTCAGCCCCATCAGGCGCAACAGCGCATCGGCCCGGCCGGCCGCTTCTTCCACGTCGGCGCTGGTGCGGCCTTGCGTGTGCACGTTCAATTGGCGGCAGAACTTGATGTTGTCCGTCACCGTCAGCCAGGGGTAGAGGCTGTAGTGCTGAAAGACCATGGCGCGGTCTGGCCCAGGGGCCGTGATGCGGCGGCCCGCCACGTTCACATCGCCCTGGCTGTAGGTCTCCAGCCCGGCAATGGTGCGCAGCAAGGTGGATTTGCCGCAGCCCGAGGCGCCCACGAAGGTGACGAACTCATTGGGCGCCACGCTCAGGCTGACGTCTTTCAAAGCGGGCTGCGAGGCGCCGGGATAGTACTTCCACACGTGCTCGCAGGTGATGCCGAGGGCTTGGCTCATGGCGATGGGCTCCTTGAACAATCAGACATCAACCGCGCACGTGCAGCCACGGGAAGGCCTTGCGGTGCGCGAAGCGAAACAGCTGGTCGATCACCAGGCCGATCAGCCCAATGATCAAAATGCCCGCGAAGATCTTGTCGGTCTGCAAGAAGCGCTGGGCCTTGAGGATGGCGTAGCCCAGGCCTGAATTGGCAGCCACCAGCTCGGCCACCACGAGGTAGGTCCAGGCGCAACCCATGTTCACGCGCAAGGTGTCCAGCAGCGCGGGCTTGGCCGAGGGCAGGATCACTTTTTCGATGATCTCGCGCTGGGTGGCGCCCATGGTCTGCGCGGCCTCGATCTGGGCGGCCGGCACGCGTCGCACGTCCTCGGCCACCATGAGCACCATCGGAAAGAAAGTGCCGATGAAGATGATGGCCACCTTGGCGCCTTCGTCGATGCCCACCCACACCATCACCAGCGGCACGAAGGCCACGGCGGGCATGTAGCGGATGAAGTCCATCACCGGCTCCAGCAAGGCCTGCACCGCGCGCCACGAACCGATCATCAAACCCAGGGGCAAAGCGATCAGCGCGGCCAGTGCCCAGCCCACCACCACCCGCATCGTGCTGATGCCGATGTCGCCCATCAGCCCGTCTTCCCACCAGGTGTGGACTCGTTCAAGTACGGTGGCCGGGCCGGGCAGGAAGACCGGGTCCACGCTGCCGCTGGCCACCGTGAACATCCAGGCCAGCACCGGCGCCAGCAGGCCGATCAGCGCCAGGCCCCAGTACACGCTGGTGGGGATGGCCTGGCGCAAGGCCAGCAGCGGCGAGCGAACGGTGGTGGGGGCTTCCTCCGTGGGGAAAGCCACCAGCCGGGGCGCGGTGGACGGGGGCAAGGTGGACATGGCGATTTCCTACTTCAAGGCATCGGCCAGCAGCGAGGCATCCACGCCCTTGCCCGCATCGGGCTTGCCGTCGATCAGCTTGTGCGCCAGCAGGAAGCTCGAAATCGCCGGTGCCACCTTGACCAGCGACTGCGCATCCGTGCCGCCCATGGCCGCCTGGTTGGCCGCCGCATCGAAAAACTTGGTCCCTGGTAAGAAGACCTTGTATTCATCGGGCTTGAGGCTGACGATCTTGCTCATGATTTTGGCCGCCTCATCCGGCTGATCGGCGATGAATTTGACCGTGTCGAACCAGGCCTTGATCATGCCGACCAGCTCCTTGCGCTTGGCCTTGATGGACTTGTCCTGGGCCACCAGCAGGTCGGGGATCAGGCCGGGCATGTCCTTCGAGGTGAACAGGGTCTTGCCCTTGCCGCTGGCCTCGATTTGGTGGATCCAGGGGTTCCAGACCACGGCGGCATCCACGCGGCCCGCCATGAAGGCGGCGGCCGCATCACCGGCCGACAGATTGACGATCTTGACGTCGTACGGCTTCATGCCGTTCTTGGCCAGGGCCGTTGCCAGCACGAAGTGCGAGACGCTGAACTGCTCCAGGGCCACGCTCTTGCCCTTGAGGTCCTTGATGGATTTGATCTTGGGGGACGCGACCACGGCGTCATTGCCGGCTGAGTTGTCGTTGACCAGGATGGTCTTGAGCGGCAGGCCTTTGGCCAGCGGGCCCATGGTGTCGGACCAAGTCTGCGAATTGGCATCGAGCTGCCCGGAAGACAGCGCGGCGATGGAATCGGTGTAGTTGGCGAACCAGACGAGCTTGACGTCGGCGCCATGTTTCTTGAAAAAGCCTTTTTGCTCGGCCACGTACCAGGCCACCCAGCCCGGCCAGTCGGAGACCCCGACCTTGACTTCTGCCATGGCTGGCAGGGGTGCTGCGAGCGCCACAGCCGCGGCGACCGCGGCCATGGCACTGAGCACTTGGGACTTCAAAGACAAAACGACATGACGCATGTGAGGCTCCTGGGCAGGGTGTTGGCACGCGAGAGGACGACACTTCTGTCGAAGCGAGTCTCCCGGGCTTTTGTCCCGCCGTGGAGCCTGTGCCGGTCAATGCCGGCCCACAGGCCGGTGGCTCTCGGACCAGACACCGCAATCCGTGAAGACCGCCGCCGGAACCCTAGCCACCATTTCGAAGAAACGATCAACAACCATCGTTCCTCTCACGTCTACCTATGCAAACTTGATGCCAGCACCAACAGCCCCTTTTGAAGGGGCGTTCCACGAGCGCATGCTTGGCCTTGGTGCAAGGCTGACGACACTGCGCCAGCCTGGTGCAACCCCCCTGACATGAGGGGGTTCACGACGGTGCTTTCTCACGTCAGGCCTCCGGGACTTGGGGATTGTGCGGTGGTCCATGCTGGAGATCCATCGCACATTGGTCAGGTGCTCAAGGCCCATCCGGTCTGGCACCTGTTCACGATGATGTCCACGTTTGCCGACGAACCCTACAGCGATGCGCTCAACGCCCTGGTGCGCAAATCGCGCACGCGCATGCTGTTCTCGCATGTGCCTGCTGGGTCCTTGACTGGGGGCGGCTTTGCCTTCGTGATCACGTGGCTGTTACATGTGCTCTTGCCCACGCAGTCTTTGACGCTGATCTTGGTCTGGCTGGCCTTCCTGCTCGCATCCGTGGCAGTGCGGGTGAGCCACGCGATTGCTTTTTTCAAATCCGCCGACCGTGGCGATCCGAAGTGGTATCGCCACCTTTTGTGGACCACCGGCGTGCAGAGTCTGCTGTGGGGTTCGCTGGTCTGGCTGCTGCCCATGCCCGATCGCCTGGACATCGTGGCTACCGTGGTCGGCAGCATGGCCGGCTTGGCCGCCATGGGCGCTTTCATGCTGACGGTGGACCGTCTGGCGCTCAGGCTCTGGGCCTTGCCGCTGCTGATTCCCAACATCGTGTATTGCGCTGTCCGGCTCGATGCCTATGGCTTGTTCGGCGTCATCAGCCTGACGGGTTTTGCCGTGTCGCTTTGGACTGAATCGGCGCGCTCCCATCGGCGCGTGGGCGAATTGCTCAGGTTACGCTTCGAGAGCGAGCAGATGGCCGAGCTGCAATCGGAGGCCTTGAGCCAGGCCAACGCCCACAGCGAGGCCAAGGGCCGTTTCCTGGCCACCATGAGCCACGAGATGCGCACGCCGCTCCATGGCATCCTGGGCCTGTCCCGCCTGTTGCGCCAGGATCTGGCCACCCAGGATTCGCACCACCGGCTCAATCTGCTGCAGGGTGCGGGGCAACACCTGCTCACGGTCATCAACGATGTGCTCGATTTTTCGCGGCTGGAATCCGGCCACATCGAGCTGCACAAGGAGCGTTTCGATCTGGGTCACTTGGTCAACGAGGTCACGGCCCTCGCTGCCGTGGGCGCCATTGACAAAGGGCTGAGGGTGCGTGTCGAGAGCAGCTTGCCCGATCATTACGAGGTGCTCAGCGACCCGGGCCGCCTGCGGCAGGTGTTCATCAACCTCCTGGGCAATGCCGTCAAGTTCACCGACGTGGGGGAGGTCGTGCTCAAGGTCACGCGCCAGGAGACGGCCGCCACCAGTGATTTGCTGACGTTCGAGGTGCGAGATACCGGCATCGGCATCGCGCCGCAAGAATTGGCCAAGGTGTTCGAGGCTTTCCACCAGGTCGATGGCACCTTCGAGCGCCGCTCCGGCGGCAGTGGTTTGGGCCTGAGCATTGCGCGCCAGGTATGCCAGGCCCTGGGTGGCGACCTCGATTGCCACAGCGAACTGGGCCAAGGCTCAAGCTTCACGTTCACCGTGCTGATGCAACGCATCCGCGCCGAGGCCGAGGTAAGCGCCACCAAGCCCATGGCGACTTTGAACACATCATCAACGCAGGCGCCGCGATCAGAACCTGTTTCGGCACCACAAGGCTGGTCCAGCGATCTGGCGCACCTGGCCGAGCGGGCCTTGACCGGCCACGTCCTGCTGGTCGAAGACAACCCGATCAACGCCATGGTGGCTGAGGCCGAGCTCGTGCAACTGGGTTTGGACGTCAGCATGGCGACAAACGGCGTCGAGGCCCTGGCCTGGCTGGATGGCCACCAAGCCGATCTGATCCTCATGGACTGTCACATGCCTGAGATGAATGGCTTTGAAGCCACGCGGCAGATTCGGCTGCGCGAACTGGCCAGCGGCAGCACGCCCGTGCCCATCATCGCCCTGACCGCCAATGCCCAGGACGACGACAGGCGCATGTGCCTGAGCGCGGGCATGTCCGACCACCTGGCCAAGCCCTTTGCGCCGCCAGCCTTGCTGGCCTTGCTGCGGCGCTACCTCAGGCGTGCCGGCTTGCCCAAGCGGGTCAACCACGGCTTCAAGGTGTCCGAGCAGATGATGGCCAGCATCCCTGACCGGTCCTGAGCTGTGCTGATCTTCAAAGTGTGACGGGTCGCGTCCGTTCGGTCAGCCAGGCCAGGGCATCGCCCTCGACCAGCGGCCCCAGTCGTGCCAGAACCTGTGCGTGGTAGGCATTGAGCCAGTCGAGCTCCTCGCCGTTGAGCAAGGCCATGTCCAGGCAGCGCGTGTCGATGGGGCACAGGGTGAGCGTCTCGAATTCAAGGTAGCGGCCGTGCTCGGGCGCGCCGGGTTCGGCATCGGGCACGCTCGGCGCCACGGGCACATTCAGCACCAGGTTCTCGATGCGGATGCCCCATTGGCGTGGGCGGTACAGCCCCGGTTCGATGGAGGTGATCATGCCCGGCTGCATGGCCATGTTGGCATCGGGCAAGGCCTTGGAGATGGACTGCGGCCCCTCGTGCACATTCATGAAATAGCCCACGCCATGCCCGGTGCCGTGGCCGAAATCGATGCCATGGGCCCACAACGGTGCCCGCGCGATCGCATCCAGCATGGGCCCGGGGGTGCCGACCGGAAAGCGTGTTCGTGACAAAGCCAGCGTGCCCTTGAGCACCAAGGTGTAGTCGCGCTTCTGGGCATCGGACGGTGTGCCGACGGGCCAGACACGCGTGATGTCCGTGGTGCCGCCCAGGTACTGCGCGCCCGAGTCGATCAACAGCAGGCCCTCTGCGTTCAGACCCTTGGCCGTGCTGATCACCGAATGCGCCTTGCGCGTGGCGCGGTAGTGGGGCAGGGCGCCATTGGCGTTGAAGCCGGCAATGGTCGGAAAACTCAAGGAGACGAAGCCGGGCTGCTTTTCGCGCTCGGCGCTCAGGCGCTCGTCGATGGTCAGCTCACTGACGTGCTCGCGGCCCAGGGCCTGCTCGAACCAGGCGTAGAAGGCGCACATGGCGGCGCCGTCGCGTTCCATGGCTTCGCGAACGAAGGCGGCCTCAGCGTCGGTCTTGCGGGATTTGGCCAGCGTGCTCGGGTTGATGGCCTCGACCACGCGCACGCCTTCGGGCACGGCTTGGCGCAGTCCCCAGGTGACGCGCTTGGGGTCCAGCAGCAGCGTGCTGCCCGCAGGCAGCGAACCCAGGGCGTCCAGCGCGTTTTCATAGGCGCGCACTTCGATGCCATCGGCCTTGAGCCGGCCATGCAAGCCTGAAGACACCTTGCCCGCCGCCACGAAAAGCTGGCAGCTGTCCAGCCCGATCAGCGCGTGGCCCAGGAAGACCGGGTTGTAGTCCACGTCCGAGCCGCGCAGGTTCAAGGCCCAGGCCAAGTCATCCAGCGTGGCGATCCAGTGGTGACTGGCACCCTGCGCCTTCATGGCGGCACGGATGCCGTTCAGCTTGTCGCTTCGCGAGGTGACCGCATGAGGCGGCAGATGCTCGTAGACCAGTGCATCGGGCAAACCGGCGCGCTCGGGCCAGATCGCATCGAAAAAATCCACCTGGGTGTCGAGCTGCCAGCCGCGTGCCTTGAGCGCATCGAGCAGGGCCTGGGTTTGCGCCAAGCCCATGACGGCGCCATCCAGGCCCAATGCCTTCGGCTCGGCATCGCCCAGGTCCAGGGCCTCCAGCCAGGCCAGGTAAGCGGGAATGAGCGCGCCATCGAGCTTGACCAGGTCCACCCCACTGCCTGCCAATTCGGCCTCGGCCTGTTCCCAATAGCGGCTGTCGGTGAACACGGCCGCCTTGGCATCAGCCACCAGCAGTGTGCCCGACGAGCCCGTGAAACCGCTCAGCCACTGCCGCCCCTGCCAGCGCTCTGGCAGGTATTCCGACAAGTGCGGGTCGCTGCTGGGGATCAGGCAGGCGCCGAGGCCTTTGGCCTTCATGGCACGGCGAAGGGCAGCCAGGCGTTGGGCGATGGAAAGTGAATTTGGGGTCACGGTGGGCATGGGCGCAAAGGCCCGCCACCATTGGCAGGCCAGGGCCACATCGTGCCACGGAAGCGCCGGGCTTGCCTGCGCTTGACCGCTGGAAAATCAGCGCAGAACGTCTGTTGTGGCGGTGGCTTTGTCGGCCGTCACTGGCAGGCTTGGCGCAGGCACCCGCACGACCATGGCGGTGGGCTCCAGCGCATGCGGATCGGGGAAGACGCGGGCATGGCGCTGCGAAGTGAAGTACGCCCAGGCCCAGTCCATGAACACCACCAGCCGGTTGCGGAAGCCGATCAGGAAGTAGACGTGCACGAACAGCCAGAACAACCAGGCCGGAAGCCCGCTGAACTTGACCTTCTTGCTGGAAAACGGCAAGTCGATCATGGCCACGGCCGCCCGTTTGCCGATGGTGGCCAGCGAGCCGTAGTCCAGATAGCGGAAAGCCTGTGTCTCCAGGCCCTTCATGCGCCGCTTGATGTTCTTGGCCGCCTTGCGCCCCATCTGCTTGGCGCCCGGGCTCACGCCAGGCACGGGCACAGGGTTGGCTGGGTCCAGGTAGCTTTTGGCATTGGCCAGGTCGCCCACCACATAGATGTTGGGGTGGTTGGCCACGCTCAGGTCGGGTTGCACCACCACGCGCCCGGCGCGGTCGAGCTCGCACTGGGTGCTCTTGGCCAGGGCTTTGCCGAGCGCCGAGCCTGCGACGCCAGCGCCCCAGATCACGGTGCGCGTAGGCAGGAAATGCGAGACCACCTTGGTCGTGCCATCGGCAGCGGTTTCGGTCAAGTCATAGCGCACGCCAAAGGCATTGATGTCGGTCACCTTGGCACCCGTCATGACCTCGGCGCCCAGGCCTTCGAGCTGCGTCCTGGCCTTGGCCGACAAATCTTCGGGGAAGGCGCCCAGCACGCGTGCGGCCCCCTCGATCAGGATGATGCGTGCGCGGCGCGAGTCGATGCGGCGGAACTCGGCCCGCAGCGTCTGCTGGGCGATCTCGGCCATGGTGCCGGCCATCTCCACGCCGGTCGGCCCCGCGCCGATCACGGCGAAGGTCAACCAAGGCTCGCGCGCGGCCGGGTCAGTCTCGCGCTCGGCCTGCTCGAAAGCGGTCAGAACCCGGCGGCGGATGGTGAAGGCATCGCCCAGGGTCTTGAGGCCAGGCGCGTACTTGGCCCACTGGTCGTTGCCGAAATAACTGTGGGTGGCGCCCGTGGCCAGAATGAGGTGGTCGTAGTGCAGATGCTCGCCGCCATCCATCACCACGCAGTTCGAGGCGCTGTCGATGCTGGTGACCTCACCCATCAGCACCGTGAGCTTGCCCTCGGCGATCTGCTGGCGAAGGATGTGCCGGATCGGGCTGGCAATAGACGGCGCCGTCAGGCCAGCCGTGGCCACCTGGTAAAGCAGTGGCTGGAACAGGTGGTGGTTGGTGCGGTCGATCACGACGATCTCGACCGGCGCACGCGACAGCGAACGGGCCGCTTCCAACCCCCCAAAGCCCGCTCCGACGATGACGACCCGCGGGCGTGCGTTTTGATCAGAGGACGTGGTCTGAGTGCTGGTCATGCGTGTGGTTAAACGGGCGTTTGAACGAAGGCGGCTTTATACCAGCCACTGTACCCGCCTGGCCCCCTCTGGTCAGGGGATGGCGTCATGCACGAAGGGGCACGACCTTCAGATAGTCGTACGTGGTCGACGCAGCCGGGGGCATCACGAACACCATTTGCCCCTTGCCGGCATGCTTGGCCGCGTACATGGCGGTGTCGGCGCGGCGGATCAGGTCTTGGTCGTTTTCCTGGCCGTCGTAGACCGCCACGCCCACACTTGAGGAGATCTGCACCGGCTTGCCATCCAGCTCATAAGGCGTTTTCATGGCCTGGATCACGCGCTCGCCAATGCGGGTGATTTCGTCCGTATGGCCAGGCCCCTCCAGCACCAGCATGAACTCGTCGCCACCTGTGCGGCAAACCCTGTCCGTGGTGCGCACGCAGGTCTCCAGGCGGCGTGCCACCGTCACCAGCAATTGATCGCCCACTTGGTGGCCGCGGCTGTCGTTGACGGATTTGAAGCCATCCAGGTCCACGCACATGATGGCCAGGGTCTTGGTGTAGCGCCGCGCACGGGCCATCGCCTGGAACATCAGCTCGCCGAAGGCCCGGCGGTTGGCCAGGCCTGTCAGGGTGTCATGCCGGGCTTGGTCTGCCATCTGACGCAACTGGGCCTTGAGCGGCGCCACATCCTGGAAGACGCGCGCGTGGTGACTGACGCGTCCCGCCTCGTTGCGGACGATGCCGACGGCCAGCCACATGTCCTGAGTGCGCCCGTCGCACGTCGTCACGTTGGATTCGCCCGACCAACGCTCGCCACGGCGCAGGGCCTCGTCGATGCCGGGCAGGTGACTGGCGCGCAACGGCGCCATGCCCAGCAATTCCGCGGGCTGGCCGATCAGGTCGCTGGCCGCCATGCCCGACAGCCGCACAAAGGACTCGTTGACCAGCGCAATCCGGTCCAGGGCGTCAGTGATCACCATGGCGGCGCCCGATTGTTCGAAGGCGCGGGCTACCAAGGACAGCCGTTTGGCGTCCCAAGTCGCGTCGGCGGTTTCCTTGGCCGATGGCAGCGTTTCAACCGGTGTCGAGGGCGCGATGGACTGCGGCACGGGCGCGCTGCAGAAAGCTGGCCCTGACCGGCCATCCGCATGCGCGCCGAGGACTGCATGGGCATCCCCACCTGCCCGAAGACTGCCCCTTTGCCAGCCCAGCAGGGCCGCGCCCAGGCAAATCAAGGGCCAACCGCCAGCGGTCATCGGCGAGGCCGAATGTAGCCCCCAACCGCCGGCGCCTAGCAACGTCACGCCCGTCATGGCCGCGGGCGAGGCGCAGGTCTGGCGCAGCCACCGCGACGGGGCGCTCGCGTTCATCGACATCGACATCGGAATCCAGGCCATGGCACCCCAGCGGCAAAACAGTAAGGGTGATATCGACGAGCCTCTAGGCGACTTGAGCGCATGCCGCCCTGGGGTAAGCTCGCTTGCGTGAGCAAACCGATCATCATTCAGGCCAGAGACGCCCTGGCGGCAGGCGTGCGCCTCAAGGA
>CANBUA010000008.1 GCA_947372535.1 Burkholderiales bacterium | reverse complement strand
ACCGCAAAGGGCCTTCGGGCCCTTTTTTATGGCCAAATCATCCAATAAGCCTCGGGTTATCACTCAAGCCTGGTCAACATGAATGCGATAACCCACTGTAAGCTACGCCTGTGCATGGTCCACCTGGATCAAAGCCGCGATCTCGATTGACACACAGGAGCGATTGGTCATGGACCAGGTCTGCACCCCCACTCAGAAGAATGCCCCCCGCCAACTGACCGCCAGCCATGGTTTCCATGCCGGTCGAGCCGTGACGGTGGATTGGAGCGATGAGGCCCTGGCACGCACCTGGCGCACGGCCGGCGTACTGTCTTTGGGGCTGGGCGTCGGTTTGCACGCCTTCTTCTCCTGGATTCCCGGCACGATCTTCTTGCTCACCGGTGCCTGGGCCGTCGCCAAAGGCAGCCCTCAATGGCGTCATCGGGACAAGATCACCCTGGCTTGAATCCCAAATCAGCCTTCAGTGTGCTTTTTTGAGCGCATCCTGAACCGCCTTGTTGGGATCGACGTCCGGCCCCTCGTCAGGCGCCGGCATCCCTGGTAATCCCAAGGCCGCATCTGCAGCACCGGAGGCGGTTGAAGCTGCCGATGCAGGTGAAGCCGGAACACTGGCAGCAGGCTGCGCCTGCCCATCAGGGCCATCAACGGCCCCACCGGTGTCCTCGATCTTCATGTCGATGTGCACATCATCCGTGTTGACCACCTGCTCTTTGCCCAACCAGTAGGTGACCGAGCCAGGCCAGAAAATCACCACCGCCACCAGGATGAGCTGCATCAGCACCCAGGGAATCGCGCCCAGGTAGATGTCCTTCGATTCGATGGGGCGTGGGATCGCGCCGCTCTTGTAGATCTGATCGGCGATGCCGCGCAGGTAGAACAAGGCGAACCCGAAGGGCGGGTGCATGAAGCTGGTCTGCATGTTCACGCACAAGAGCACGCCGAACCACACCAAGTCGATGCCAAGCTTCTGTGCCACCGGGGCGAGCAATGGCACGATGATGAAGGCGATCTCGAAGAAATCCAGGAAGAACGCCAGGAAGAAAACGAAAAGGTTGACCACGATCAGGAAGCCGATCTGACCACCTGGCAGGTTGATCAGCAGGTGCTCGATCCAGGCATTGCCATCGACGCCCTGGAACACCAGCGAGAAAACGCTGGAGCCCAGCAGGATGAAGATCACCATGGCGGTGACACGCACCGTCGTGTCCATGGCTTGCCAGATCAGTTGCCGATTCAGGCGCTTGTGCATGGCTGCCAGCACCATGCCGCCCAAAGCGCCCAGTGCGCCCGCTTCAGTCGGTGTGGCCAGCCCCATGAACAGGGTGCCCAGCACGAGGAAGATCAGCACGACCGAAGGCAGCATGCCCCAAAGCACCCGCCGTATCAGCGCGCCACCACGCAGGGTCCGCGCCGATTCAGGCAACGGCGGCACCCATTGCGGCCTGAAGATGGCCACGCCCAAGGTGAACAGCAGGAAGATACCGGTCTGCAACATGGACGGGCCGATGGCGCCTTTGTACATGTCACCCACCGAGCGGCCCAACTGGTCAGCCAGCACCACCAGCACCAGAGAAGGCGGGATCAACTGCGTGATGGTGCCCGAAGCCGCAATGACGCCCGTGGCATAGCGCATGTTGTAGCCATAGCGCATCATGACCGGCAGGGAGATCACCCCCATGGCGATCACGCTGGCGGCCACGGTGCCGGTGATGGCACCCAGGATGGCGCCGACGATGATCACGGCAAAGCCGAGGCCGCCAGGCTTGCTGCCGAACAGTTGGCCCGTGCCTTCCAGCAGGTCTTCGGCCAGGCCGCAACGCTCAAGAATGGCGCCCATGAACGTGAAGAAGGGAATGGCCAGCAGAAGCTCGTTGGAGACAATGCCAAACAGCCGCAAGGGCAGATTGGCCATGAAGCTCTCTGGGAAAAAGCCCTGGCTGACCGCGAAATAGCCCGATGCCAGGCCCAACCCGGCCAAAGAGAAGGCGACGGGAAAGCCCACGAGCATGACCAAGATCAACGCCCCGAACATCAGGGGCGGCATCCACTCGATCGGGATCATTGCAGGGGTCTCTCGTACTGCGGGTTGAGGCTTTGCCCACCCGTCAGGAAAATCACGCGTTTGAACAACTCTGCCAGGCCCTGCAAGGCCAACAGCGCGAAACCGGCTGGAATGGCGGCCTTGATCGGCCAGCGCAGCAGACCGCCCGCGCTGGGCGAATGCTCTTGCTGATGGTAGGAGTCGAGCACGAAATGGGTGGAGAGGTACACCACCAGGGCGCACACCGGCAGCAGCACGAACAGAAAGCCCAGGGCGTCGACCCATGCCTTTGCACGCGGGCTCCGCCCGCCGTACACCACATCGACGCGAACGTGCTCATTGAGCTTGAGCAGCATCGGCGCACCGGCGAACACCGCCATGCCAAAGAGGTACCACTGAGCCTCCAGCCAGGCGTTAGAGCCAATGTCCAGCGCATAGCGCAGCACGGCATTGCCCGCGCTGATCACGCAGGCCGCCAGCAAGGCCCAAGCTGCGGCCGTGGACAACCAGCGCGACAATCCATCGACGCAGCGGATGTAAAAAGCCATCATGGCTTGAACAGGTGCGCGCTCATTCGTCCAGCGCCACAGCCTGCGTATACAGCTGGGTCGAGCGGGCACCGCTGCGGCAGAACATCAACAAAGGCCGTGGCAAGGTCTTGAGCAACTGGGCGCACAGGGCAATTTCTTCGGGCGACTGGTAGCCACCCTGAACCGGCAGGTGCGCATAGACCAGGCCGGCGGCCTGGGCAGCCGCCTGAATGCTGGCGCTGGTGGGCTGGTCAGGGCCGCCTTCGAGATCGGGGCGGTTGTTCATCACGGACTTGATGCCCGCCTCGGCGACCGAGGCCATGGATTCGGCCGACAGCTGGGGGGCGGCGTAAACGCCTTCGGCGATGGGAGACACGGAAATTTGGCTCATGGCGTCCTCGTCAAGCAGCAAGCTGAAAACCCGCGCCACATCGGCGCGAAGCGAGATTGTCAACCAGCCAGCGCCGCTTTCACGGCGGCCGAGACCAGGCCCATGTCAGCTTGTCCGGCCAGACGCTGTTTCACCACACCCATGACCTTGCCCATGTCGCCAGGGCCGGTAGCGCCTAGCTCGGTCACGATGGCCTTGACAGCCTCACTGACCTGCGCGGCATCCAGGCGCTGTGGCAAATAGGCCTCGAGCACCACAATCTCGGCATTTTCTTTGTCGGCCAGGTCCATGCGCGCAGCAGCGGTGAATTGCTGCGAAGCATCCTTGCGCTGCTTGATGAGCTTGTCGATGATGGCCACGATCATGGTGTCGTCGAGCTCCACGCGCTCGTCCACTTCCTTTTGCTTCATGGCGGCCATCAGCAGGCGGATGGTGCCCAGGCGATCGGCTTCCTTGGCGCGCATGGCGGCCTTCATGTCATCGGAAATGCGTGTTTTGAGGCTCATGGTGTGCTTGTTTCAAAAAGGCCGGTGAAGGACATTGACATGACAGAAACGCGAAAGCCCGCATGGGCGTCCCCGCGCGGGCTTTGGTGCTGTGTGCTGCCTGGCCGGCCCTGGCTGCTGACCTTGGTCAGTGCAACGGGAGGGGCCAGACTGCCTGAAAAGATCAGTACAGCTTCTTGGGCAGCTGCATGCTGCGCACGCGCTTGTAGTGACGCTTGACGGCCGCAGCCTTCTTGCGCTTGCGCTCAGCGGTGGGCTTTTCGTAGAACTCGCGGGCGCGCAAGTCCGTCAGCAAGCCGAGCTTTTCAATGGTGCGCTTGAAGCGGCGCAGTGCAACGTCAAACGGTTCGTTCTCTTTGACACGGATGGTCGTCATTACTTATCTCTTTCAGATGAATGCATTCAAAAGGGCTGCCGCATGGCCACTTGCCTTGCCGACCCAGAACTTGCCGCACAGAACCCAACAGGCACGGAGGTCTTGAAATCCTCGAAAAGACTCAACACCTGCGCTTCCGCCACTTCTTCCGGTTTCCGCAGAGGAAAACTCGTGCCCCAGATGACCAGGGTGTGCACAGCTCGATCTCGATCAGCTTGTCAAATGGACTTTCTTTGCAAACACGCAGTTCAGCCCCACCAACAAAGCCCAGCATTATAACCCGCTTTCGCGGGATATTCAAAACTATCTTGCCAAGCGTCAATCCATGATGCGCTCGATGCCCTGCTGCTGCGCCAGTGAAGCCCGAATCCCGGCATCGGGCAAGGGCCATCCCCAGCCGGGCAGCCGCGTCAGCACCTCTGCCAAAGGTTCGAGCACGAAGGCTCGCTCATGCCAGCGAGGGTGCGGCAAGGTCAACTCAGGCGTTTGACGCACGAGGTCTTCGTACCAGAGCACGTCGAGGTCCAGGGTGCGGGGTGCGTGACGGTAGGGGCGCTCCCGTCCGTGGGCCAACTCCAGCTGCTGCAGCGCATGGAGCAGCTCAAGCGGCCCCAGCGTGGTTTGCAGCAGCACGATGCCATTGAGGTAGTCAGGGCCTTCAGCGTCCACAGGCCTGCTGCGGTAGAAGGACGAGACCGCCTCGACCATCGTCCAGGGCAGGCGCCCCATGTCATGGATCGCCGCTTCAAGTGCTTGCCGGGCCGGCCCCAGGTTGGCGCCGAAACCGATGGCCGCGCGAAAACTCGGCAGGGTCAATCAGCGCCTCCGGCCGACGCACTGGCGCCGGCGGGCTTGCGGCGACGGCGGCGCTTTTTGGCCGCTGGGCCAGCTGATGGCGATGGTGAAGCGCCGGATGGGCCAAAATCGCCTTGACTGGTACGCGAATGCCGTTTGCCAACATCTTCCTGGCGGGCGACTTCGATGAGGTCGCGGCGTTCGTCCAGATCGGCCAGGGAGAAGGTCTCCCACCACTGCGACAGCGTCGGGTCGATTTCCTGGACTTGGCCACGCAAGCGCAGAAAATCGAAACCTGCGCGGAAACGGGGCTGCTCGACCAGGCTCAAAGGCGCATTGCCTGTTCGGCGTTCGAAGCGCGGCTGCATGGTCCAGATCTCGCGCATGTCGGCGGCCAGCTTGCCGCGCCCGGAGATGTCGCCCACGCGGGCATCGAACACGGCATCGGTGGCCTGCTGAAGCGCCGGGAATGCGGGCTCGCCTGCATCCATGTTGCGCTTCCATTGGTCCAACACGTCGTGCCAGAGCAGGCAGGCCAGCAGGAAGCTGGGCGCCACCGATTTACCTTCGTTGACGCGGCGGTCGGTGTCGGCCAGGGCCAGGTCGATGAACTGTTCGCGCTGAGGCGAACTTGTCCGAGCTGGATCGAACACGGCGTCCAGGATGGGGAACATGCCCCGCTCGAGCCCGAGCTTTTTGAGCTGAGCCAGGGAGGCGCGCGCATGCCCGGTCTGCAGCAGCTTGATCATCTCGTCGAACAGACGCGACTGGGGCACATCGGCCAGCAGCGCGGAGAGCTCGCGCAAGGGTGCACGGGTCTTGGGTTCGATTTCAAAATCCAGCTTGGCGGCAAAACGAACCACTCGAATGATGCGCACCGGGTCTTCGCGGTAGCGCAGATCCGGCACACCGATCATGCGCATGACGCGCTTCTTGGCGTCCTTGATGCCACCGTGGTAGTCGACCACGATCTGAGAACGCGGGTCGTAGTACATCGCATTGACGGTGAAATCGCGGCGGGCGGCATCCTGGTCTTGCGGGCCCCAGACGTTGTCGCGCAGCACGCGGCCGCTCGCATCGACCACATGGGTCTTGTCGGCCAGCTCGCGGCGCGAGGTCTTTTCGTTGCCGGTCACCTGCTCGGCCGCATCGGCGGCCAGGTGGGCGCGGAAAGTGGAGACTTCGATCACCTCGTGCTCGCGGCCTCGGCCGTACACGACGTGGACGATGCGAAAGCGTCGCCCGATGATGAAGGCGCGGCGGAACAAGCCCTTGACCTGCTCGGGTGTGGCATTGGTGGCCACGTCGAAATCCTTGGGGCGCATGCCCAGGATCAGGTCACGCACGGCACCGCCGACGATGTAGGCCTCATAACCGGCGTCCTGCAGGGTCTGCACGACCTTGGTCGCGCGGTCATCCAGCAAGGACGGGTCGATGCCGTGCTCGCTTTGCGGCACCTCCACGCGCTTGCCCAGTGGCGACGCCGCTTTGGCGCGCGAACGGCTGGCGGGCTTGCCCAGAATCTTGTGAATGAGGCTTTTGATCATGGAAACAGGTACAACAGGCGCCAGCCACGGGCCTGGGCCAGGGCTTGCAACGCCGGGCCAGGGTTGGTGGCCACAGGGTCGGTGGCCTGCTCCAGCAGGGGCAGGTCGTTGGTCGAGTCGCTGTAGAAGCTGACCCGGTCGAAGTCTGACAGCGTTTGGCCACGTTGCGCCAACCATTGTTCGACTCGCGCAATTTTGCCCTCTCTGAAGGACGGAATGCCCTCGATCCGCCCGACCACGCCGCCTTGGTCGTCGCGTTCCAGCCTCACAGCGATGAGGTGATCGACGTTGAAGGCACGCGCAATGGGTTCGGTGACGAACTCGTTGGTGGCCGTCACGATGGCCAGCAGGTCACCCCGGTCGCGGTGATCTTCCACCAGTTGGCGGGCCTGCGGATGGATGGCGGGCAGGATCACATCCTCCATGAAGCGCTGCTGCAAGGCCTGTTGCTCACTTGGTGGCAAGGTGCGCCAGATGCTCGTGGTGAACTCGATGTAGTCGTCAAGCACCAGGGTGCCGTCGCAATACTGCTGGTAGAAGGCGTCGTTGCGAGCGCGGTAACTCCCGGCATCGGCCAGGCCCACGCGGATGAGGAACTCGCCAAACTCGTGGTCCGAGTCGAGCGGCAGCAGGGTGTGGTCCAGGTCAAACAGGCAAAGGTTCATGCGTTCTCCTGCGCCAGCATTTGTTTGAGCAGGGGCACCGTGAGGGCCCGCTGTTCGGCCAGCGCATACCGGTCCAGCCTGTCGATCAGGCTCATGAGGAAGCCGAGGTCTCGGCTGAAATGGGTGAGCAGGTAGGGCACCACGCCTTCGGCCACGCGCACGCCTCGGCGCTGGCATTCATGCAGCAAAGCGGTGCAGACCCCCTGCTCGTCCAGCGGCTCGATGGCAAACACCAAGCCCCAGCCCAGGCGGCTGCGCAGATCCTCGCGCACGGTGAGGTCCACAGGTGGCAGTTGTCCGGCGGCCACGATGGCCATGGCTGGCGAGGACGCCCCCGCATTGACGGTGGCGTTTTCGATGAAGAGGTTGAAGGCCCAGTGCTGCTGTTGCTCGTCAAAATCCTGGCAATCATCCAGCAGCACGAGACTGGGCGCGTCGGGCGCTGCGGCGTCCCAGTTCTGGAAGCCGCGGCGACCCAGCCACATCACGTGCCAGCCTTGCGCCATGGCGCGTGCAGCCAGACCATGCAACAAGTGGGTTTTGCCACTGCCGCTTGGGCCCCACAGGTAGGCTGGCATGCCAGCTGGGGCGCCCTGCGGCCAGGCACGCAGCCACGCCAAGGCGGCCTGGTTGTGGCCCTCGGCGAAATCGGCCAGGCTGTGGGCCTGCGTGCGGCCCAGGTCCAGCGGCAATTGCCGCATGCCGGCCGACCGCTGGGGGAAGATGCCGCCAAGCAGATCGGGCAGCAGAACTGGCATTACTGCCGGATCGCTCATGCGCTGCCCCGAAGGTAGAAATCGCTGGATTTGTACTTGGCCACGGCATGCCTGATCAGCACCATGGCCAGGGCGCTGACCGGCAGCGCAATTAACACACCGGCAAAACCGAGCCAACTGCCAAACAGCATCAGGGCCAGGATGACGCCGGCCGGGTGCAGGCCGATTCGGCCACCGACCAGACGCGGTGTGAGGATGAAGCTCTCGACCATCTGGCCCAGGCCGTACACCACTGTGACCGCCACCAAGGGCAGCAAGGAGGCGGACGGATCAGCCGAGAACTGGAGCGCCGCCGACAACAAGGCCAGCAAGAGGCCCAGCCCGAAACCCAGGTAGGGAATGAACACGGCCAGCCCAGTGAACACGCCGATCGGCAAGGCCAGCTGGAAGCCGAAGAGCATCAGCCCCACGCTGTAGAAAACGGCCAGGCTCAGCATCACGGCCAACTGACCACGGAGGTATTGGCCCAGCACCACGTCGGACTCGTTGAGCAGCGGCGCCACCGTCGCATGCCAGCGTTGCGGCACCATGGCCTTGGCGCCGCGCACCAACCGTGACCAGTCGAGCAGCCAATAGAAGGCCAGCACCGGCACCAGGACGGTCAGGCCCAGGACAGTGAGCGCCCAGCTGCCGCCGACCCGCACAGAGTTCAGCACGGTCTGCATCCACTGATCGCCATGGGTGTTGAACAGTTTCATCAGCATGGGCTTGAGGTCGGTGAGCTCGGCCGGCACCTTGACACCCAGCTTGTTCAGGCGCGGAACCAGTTCATGCCAGAGCTTGACCGCCAAGTCGGGCAACTGGGTTTGAAGCTTGGGCGCCAAGTCCACTACGATGGGCACGAGCAGCGTCACCAGCAGCAAGGCCAGCGCCGAGACGGCCATCAGGCTCAGACCCGCCCCAACCGGCCGAGGCACATTGCGATTGGCCATCCACTGCACAGCCGGCTGCAGCACATAAGCCAGGGTCAGGCTCAATACGAAAGGCGCCAGCACAACGGCATGGGCCCAAACCAGCAGCCCCATGAGGACGACAACCGCCGCCGGGGCCAGCCAGCGGGGCCAACCCCCCTGAGGAGGCGGAGCAGCGGGGATCGAATCAGGTATCAAGGGCATGAGAAGGCGATTCTATCGACCCCTCACGCCGATCGGCGAGAAGGCCATCACTTCTTTGGCGCGCAGTCCGGCGAGCCGTAGATCTCGACCCGCGCCTTTTCGAGCTGGGCTTCGAACTGCTTTTGATCGCGCTCACGCTGGGCGGGCGGCTTGGCGAAGTGCTCGCCCGTGATCATCGACTTCTGACGCTCCCACTGGGCCAGGCAGGAGGCTTCGCGCTCCTGTTCTTCGCCTTCGACCTTGGGCGCCGACTGCTGCAAGCGCACATTGCACTGCTCCAGTTGCTGCTGACGCGCTTGTTCAGATGGGTCGATGTCGTTGACCAGGGCGGCGCAAATCATCAAGGCTTCCGACATCGTGACCTCGGAATTGGCCAGCCGCTCCGGCAAGGCTGCGATCAGCTTTTGACCCAGTTCATTGCGACCTTTGGCGTCCTGCGACTCTTGCAGGCTCTGCCAGCGCTCGAAGCCGCGCTGAAAGCGCAAATAGTCAGCCACGCGCTTGAGTTCTGCTGCGGCGTTGGGGTTCTTGGAAATGGCGTCCTTGAGGGACTTCCACTCTTCGGGCTCGAAGTCGGCAGGTCGCCCGTCTGCCAGCACTTCAGGCGACTTGAACAAGGCATCGGCCGAGCGTTTGAGTTGGGCGTCGTGCGCGACATCCACTGACGAGGCGCTGGATGCGCCGGCCACAGGCATCGGGGCTTCGGCCTTGGCAGCATCGTGCTGGAACCACCAGACGGCGGCCACCAGCACGGCCGATGCAGCCAGGCCCAGGCCGATGACTTTGGTGCGTGATGTCGAATTGTTGTAGGAGATCATCAATCAGTGAATTCGAAGAGGCCGGGCAAGGGCCGTGAACAGGGAGAACGGCAGTAACAGCAGCGACCGTTCACAGACCGCAGGTCGGGCTGTCGAAGACCGCGTGCTTGGCCTGCTCCAGGTCTTTTTCCAGCTTGGTCGGGTTGCGCTCAGGCTGCGATTGCGCCTGGTACTCCGACACCAGTGTGGCTTCGCGGCGGCGGTATTCCTGCTGACACTGCATCATCAGAATCTGCTGCTCGGTCTCGATCTTGGGCGCCAGGCGCTCCAGGTCCTGGCCACAGGCGATGGCTTTCTGAGTGCGCTGCCCCTCATTGGGTTCCATCTCTTCGAGGAACACGCCACACAGCAAAGCGCCTTCTGGCAAGGTCAGCTCGGAGCGCTGCACCCGCTCGGGCAACATGTCATAGAGTTGCTGGGCTGCGGCCTGACGCAAGCGCTGGTCTTGGGACTCCTGCGTGAGTGCCTGGAAGCGCTCGAAAAGCTTCTGGAAATGCAGGTAATTGGCCACCCGTTCGAACTCCTGCCCGCCCGTGGGCAAGGCGGCCATCGCATCGTGGCGGCCCCTTTCTGTCAAGGCCGGGGCGTCGGGTTGTGCGGCTTGTTGAATGGCTTGAGCAGGCGCCGCCGTCACAGGCGCGGATGCCCCTGAAGACGCCACAACAGCTTCACCGGATGTGGACTGACCGAGATACCACCACGCCAGACCTGCCACAGCCAACACAGCCAGAATGACGAACACCAGGGTGGGGCGCCGGGAAGAGCGATCAATCGAGATCATCGAACAAACCTTTGGGACAAACCACACCATTGTCTTCGACCTTGCCGAGCGACGAAGGCGGGTGTTTCCCCCAGGCGCGGGCCCCGGAGGCCAATACATTACGTTACGTCCAGTGACGTGGCCTACACTTGCGCCTCTTTTTGTCTCTGGCGCCCTCTTTCGCTGACCTCACCATGGACTTGAACGCCCCCCTGCCGCCCTTCGCAACCATCGGCCTTGGCGCTTTGCTGGGCTACCTGATCGGCTCGCTCTCGTTTGCCGTGATCGTGAGCCGCCTGTTTGGGTTGGCCGATCCCCGCAGTTATGGGTCCGGCAACCCGGGCGCCACCAATGTCTTGCGCTCGGGCCACAAGGCTGCCGCCGTGCTGACCTTGCTGTTCGATGCACTCAAGGCCTATGTGCCCGTCGCACTGGCCATCCAACTGAGTTTCGGCGAAGTCACCGTGGTGGCGGTGGCCGTGGGCGCGTTCCTGGGGCATCTGTGGCCTGTATTCTTCAAGTTCGAAGGCGGCAAGGGCGTGGCCACGGCGGCTGGCGCTTTGCTGGCACTGAACCCGGCGATGGGCGGCATTGTTCTGCTGACCTGGCTGGTCATGGCGGCGGTGTTTCGTTATTCCTCGCTGGCGGCATTGACCGCCGCACTGGCCGCACCGGCCGTGCAAATCTGGCTGGCCGGATGGGGCCCTGCCGCCATGGGGGTGATCTTGATGAGTGTGCTGTTGATCTGGCGTCATGCGGCCAACATCCAGAAGCTGCTGGCCGGACAAGAGAGCAAACTCGGGCAGAAATCATCCGGCCCGGCGGCCTGACGGAACCTCCCTGCCCTTCGCCGGTCAAACACACATGACTCCCACGGATTTTCGCGAAGCACAAGCCAAGGCAGCAGATGCACCGCCCAAGAGCCGCGGCATCAAGAGCCTGATCGTGGTGGTGGTGCTGGCCTGGGGTGCCAGCCAGGGCTGGTCCTGGTGGAAAGACCATGGCGTGACGCAAGCGCTCAAGGGCAAGGCCCAGGGTGATGACATCCTGATGCTTACCACCGCGACCTGTCCCTACTGCGAAGCGGCCCGCCGCTGGCTGGACAAACACGATGTGAGTTACCGCGAATGCGACGTCGAGACCGACGCCGCATGCCGCGCGCAATTCCAGGCCATGGGCTCTCCCGGCGTGCCCATGCTCAAGGTCAAAGGCCGCTGGCAGCTAGGGTTTGATCCGCAATGGCTGGTGATGGCCCTGGACAACCCGGCCGTGCCCTCGTCATCGACAGGTTCAGGACAAGCCCAGCCTTGAGGGGTCGCCCCGCCCCAGTCGAATGATGGCTGGGGCCGCCTGCGTCAGATCCACGACCGTGGTGGGTTCTAAGTGGCAAGCGCCCGAGTCGATCACCGCGCAAATCTGCTTTTGCAAGCGCTCGCGGATCTCGTGGGCATCGTTCAGGGCCAGCGCTTCACCCGGCATGATCAGGGTCGACGCCAGCAAAGGCTGCCCCATGAATTCAAGCAAGGTCTTGATCACAGGGTGATCGGGCACGCGCAGCCCGATGGTTCGCCGCGACGGATGCGATACCCGCCTGGGCACCTCGCGGGTGGCTTCCAGGATGAAGGTGAACGGCCCTGGTGTGCCCAGCTTGAGCAAACGATATTGCTGGTTGTCCACGCGTGCGTAGTTGGCCAGCTCCGACAGATCGCGGCACAGCAGGGTCAGGTGATGGCGCTCATCGACGCCCCGGATGCGGCGCAGCGCATCCACCGCCCCCTTGTCATCGAGGTGGCAGACCAGCGCATAACTGGAGTCGGTGGGCACGGCCGCCACGCCGCCTTGTTCGATCAGGGCTGCGGCCTGCTTGAGCAGGCGAAGTTGCGGCTGTTCGGGATGAACTTCAAAGTATTGCGACATGGGACCCGCGGATCAGAATCAAGCGTGCTGGTCAGGGATGGGCCACGCGGTGCGCGAGCGCTTCCCACACGGGCGTCAGGCGTCCGGGCAAATCGGGCAAGGTGCCCAGGTCGGTGTGGCTTTCGGCTGGATCGTGGAAATCCGAGCCACGCGAGGCCAGCATGTCGAACTCGATGGCCATGTCGGCGTACTTGACATACTCCGCAGGAGAATGGCTGCCCGTGACCACCTCGACGCCCTGCCCGCCATGGCCTTTGAACTCAGTGAAGAGCGCGTACTCCTCGTTGGGCGTGAAGTTGTAGCGCCCGGGGTGGGCGATGACGGCAATGCCACCGGCGTGAGTGATCCAGCGCACGGCATCGCTCAGGCTGGCCCAGCGGTGCTCGACGAAACCGGGCTTGCCCTCCGTGAGGTAGCGCTTGAACACATCGTGTGTGTCGTGGCAGATGCCTTTTTCGACCAGATAACGCGCGAAATGGGTGCGCGAAATTAGATCAGGATTGCCGACGTACTTCAGCGCGCCTTCAAAAGCCCCTTCGATGCCGACCTTGGCCAGACCATCGGCCATGTCATGCGCGCGCCGCTCCCGGCCACCACGCGTGTCGGCCAAGCCCTGGACCAGGTCCGGGTGTTGCGCATCGAAACCCAAGCCCACGATGTGCACCGTCTGGTGCGCAAAACTGACAGAGATTTCGGAGCCCGTGAGATAGGACATGCCCAGGCCAAGCGCCGCCTCCATGGCTCGCGCCTGCCCACCGATCTCATCGTGGTCGGTCAAGGCCCACAACTCCACCCCATTGCGGTGTGCGCGAGCGGCCACAGCCTCAGGCGCCAGCGTCCCATCGGACACGTTGGAGTGGCAATGGAGGTCGGCGTTGACGAGGTGCATGGGAGAAGCTGTGGTCACTGTGTCCGATTGTAGAAAGCCGGGGGGAAATGCACAGCCTGGAGCGTGAAAAACCCTAACGCAAGGAACGCCCCCACGCATCGATGCTGGCCTGCGTGAGCTCGGCGATCAGCTTTTCATCAATGGGTTGACGGTAGCGGAATTTCACGTGTCGCATCCCTTTGCCCGCGCCCTGAAGCTCGGGAAAGTCGCTCAGCAGCAACACGCCATTGAACACTTGGAGGTGGGCGTTGGCCTTGAACAGCACCACAGCCAGGAGGTTGTCACCGTCGTTTGTATAGACGATGTTGCCCCACTTCACTTCGGGGCGGAGTTGCGGGGCGGTAGCAAGGATGACCTTCTGAATAACCTGAGCGGATTCTCGTTGCTCAGGTCTGACACTGTCATAGAAGGCGTTGATCAACGCAGGAGATTGAAGCGGTCGGCGCATGGGGGTTGGGCCCAGACAAAAAAGTACTACAAGAGCATTGATACACGACCACCCCCTCCCTGAAGCCAATGACGACTTCTGTGTGACCTTACAGCTTTGCTCACTCACCGGATTTTTTCTAGCACTCCCATGATAATGGGACTACTGATCCATGTGACGATCAAAGCGTGCCGAAGCACTCAATACAACCTTACATCCTAACGTATGGAACTGCCATGGCCATCCTTGATGTGAGTGGGTGTCACCCTTTTTCGACCGTCGATGTTCAGGTTTTAGGCAATGTGACGCCGGTTTGCCCCTGATATTTGCCACCTCGGTCACGGTAACTGGTTTCGCACACTTCGTCGCTTTCAAAAAAGAGCACTTGTGCACATCCTTCGCCCGCATAGATCTTGGCCGGCAGCGGTGTGGTGTTGCTGAACTCCAGCGTGACGTAGCCTTCCCATTCAGGCTCGAACGGCGTCACGTTGACGATGATGCCGCAGCGGGCGTAGGTGCTTTTGCCCAGGCAAATGGTCAGCACGCTGCGGGGAATGCGAAAGTACTCCATGGTCCGCGCCAGTGCAAAACTGTTGGGCGGAATGATGCAGACGTCGCTCTTCAAATCAACGAAGCTCTTTTCGTCGAAATTCTTCGGGTCAACGACCGTCGAGTGAATGTTGGTAAAGATCTTGAATTCGTCGGCGCAACGGATGTCGTAGCCGTAACTGCTGGTGCCGTAGCTGACAATCTTTTGGCCATCAGCCGAGGTGCGGACTTGGCCCGGCTCGAAGGGCTCGATCATGCCGTGCTCCTGCGCCATCTGGCGAATCCAACGGTCTGACTTGATGCTCATGAAATCTCCTGTTCTCGGGCGCAATTGTCGCTCATCGCCGGGAGGCGCTGCCGCATGCGATGGCCCTCGCAAGATCCGATCCCCGGCTTGATTGACGCACAAGATCGGTGCAGCCAAGCACCAGCTCCTGGCATGATCTTCGCTTGATGGGAGCCACAACAAAGTTGCGCGCCCACGATGGTGCGCATCAATTTCGCTGAGGCTCATTCATGACGACACCAACTGGCTTTTTCAAGTCCGGGCATTCGCCCACGCTGTTCGCGGCGTTTCTGTATTTCGCGTTCTCGTGCTGCATCTGGGTGCTCAATGGCGCCATGGCACCGTTCATCTCGGAGGCCTACAACCTCACGCCTGCGCAGAAAGGGTTGATGCTGTCGGTGCCCATCTTTGCAGGCGCGCTGATGCGCTTTCCGCTGGGCATCCTGGCTCAGTACATTGGGCGCAAACACGCCACCTTGGTGGAGATGGCGCTGATTGCCGTGGCCATGCTGTTCGGCTTCGTGTACGTCAAAAGCTTCAACGATCTGCTGGCCATGGGCGTGCTGCTGGGCATCGCGGGGGCGAGCTTCGGCGTGGCGCTGTCGCTGGGTTCGGGCTCTTTCCCGCCCAGGCACAAGGGCCTGGCGATGGGCTTGGTCGGCGCGGGCAACGTGGGCACGGCGGTGTCGGTGCTCATCGCACCCCCGCTGGCCCAGGCCTTCGGTTGGCAAACGGTGTATGGCCTGGCGGCCGGCGCCATCGCCATCCCCATGCTGGTCATGATCGTGCTGGCCAAGGAGCCGCCCGATCTGGATACACATGCCTCATTCCGCGAGCACATCGCCTGCCTGTTCGAGAAGGATGGCTGGTCGTTCAGCCTGATCTACGCGATCACCTTTGGCGGCTTCATCGGGCTGACCACTTTCCTGCCGTCCTACTACTACGACCAGTTCCATGTCAGCAAGGTGCAAGCTGGTCAGTTGACCATGCTGGCGGCCTTCATGGGCGCGGCCATGCGCATCATGGGCGGCTGGATCTCGGACCGCTGGGGCGGCGTGAACACCCTGACCACCGTGCTGATCACCGTGGCCATCACCTTGACGCTGTGCGGGCTGAGCACCGGCTCACTGCCCTTGACCACCCTGCTGCTGATCGTCTGCTTCGCGGCACTGGGGGCAGGCAATGGCGCGCTCTTTCAGCTGGTGCCGCTGCGTTGGCCCCTGAGCACCGCCGTGGCCGGCTCGATGATCGGCGAAATCGGTGCGCTGGGCGGCGGCCTGGTGCCCAACGCCATGGGCCTGTCCAAGCAAAACTTCGGCTCTTACGCCGGGGGCTTTTTCGTCTTCGCGGGGCTGGCCGTCGTCATCCTGGTGATGATGCGCATCATGCAGATCCGCTGGACGCGCACCTGGGCTGAAAAGGGTGGGCGGGCGCGCAGCCATGCCATGGGCGCTGCACTGGCTGGCGGTCAAGTTCAGTTGGGCCGCCGGGCTTGATGGCCCATGCCGGGGCGACACCGTCTGTGCTGACGGTGACATCCCGGCGCCTCAGGCATGCGGCAGAAAAACCAGCCAATAAACCAGCAGCGCGTTGAACAGCAGGGAGATGGCCAGGGCGATCTTCCAGAGTGCGGCCGGGTCACGGGCCATGAAGGGCGTGGCGCCCACGGCGATCAATGGCCGCGAGGCGCCCCGCTCCAGCGCCAGCAGCATTTCCTCAGCGGTCTCGAAGCGCTGCTTGTGATCACGCGCCACAGCTTTGAGCACGATGTGATCTAGCCAGATCGGCACATCGGGTCGCAGGCGCGAAGGCGCTGCGGGATCGCGCCGGAAGCGGCCCAACTGGTAGGGCTCGATCTCGCCATAGGGCACCTTGCCGGTCAGCCATTCGTACAAGGTCACGCCCAGGGCATAGAGGTCGCTCTGAGGGTTGGCTTGCGCCAGCTCAAGGTCTTCGCCCCATTGCTCGGGATTGATGTAGTTGGGCGTGCCGGCGTGCAGGCTGCGCAAGGCCCGGGGCTCCTGGCCTGACAAGGCCACCCCCAGGTCGATCAGGCGCCATTGGCCATCCTGGCCCAGGTGCACGTTTTCAGGCTTGATGTCGCGGTGAATCACGCCATGTTGATGCAAGCGTCCCACAGCGCGGCAGATGACGATGAAGGCCTCCAGTATCTCGGCCACGTCTTGTCGGCGCGAGGTCATCAACTGACGCAGGGTCTGCCCCTCCTGCCACGCCGACAAGGTGTAGAAACAACTGGGGTTGAGCGGCTCGATCGAGCGGATGAGTCCCCGCGCATCCCGCTCGGTGATGCGTGCACCCAGCCAAGCCTCATGGGCCATCATGGCGCGCTCCTCCGGATCGCTGGCGCGCGCTTCGTGCAGGGTCTTCAAGGCCAGGAAATGGCCACCGGCATCACGGACCTTGTAGACGCGGTGAACGCCATTGTTGGCCACCAAGTGGAGCACCGTGAGCCCATCGACGACCTGACCATCCGACCAACGCGGCGGCACGGGCAACTGGCGGCCTTTGCGCTCGGCGTCTTCCAGCAAGGCGCCGGCCAGGCCCTGGACGCGCATCACCAGGGCCGATGCGTTGTCCCGCGATCCCGCGGCCAGGGCTTTGGCGACCAAGGCGTCACAGGCCTCCTGCGCTGAGCCCTGCGCGGCCAGTGCTGCAATCTGCTTGCGCTTGAGCACGCCATGGACGCCATCGCTGGTGAGCACGAAGACATCGCCCATCTGGACATCGCCTTCGGTGTAATCCACGCGCACGGCATCTTCCAGGCCCATGGCGCGGGTCAGACCGTTTTGGAATTCGCCGCCGCCCATGGTGTGATCCTGGGTCAGTTGGAGGCATTCGCCGCCACGAATCAGCCAAGCGCGCGTGTCGCCCACATGCGCCAAGGTGTAGCCGTGGCCTCGCAGCACCAATGTGGTGAGCGTGGTCATGGACAGGGGCTCGTCGCGGAAGATTTGCCTGCGCCGGTTGTGATCCGTCAGCCAGGCGTTGTGGGCGCCGATCAGGCGGTCCAGCGCGACGGAGGTGTCCCAGGTGGGAGGCGTGGCGTGGTACTCACCGACCACGGCCAGCACCGAGCTCTGAGCGGCTTCCAGGCCACCGCCACCGCTGGAGACGCCATCGGCCAGGGCCGCGATCACCCCATAGGCCAATTGATAGGGCGCCGGGTGCGCCACCGCTGCGAAGTCTTCCAGGCGTTCACGCAGCCCACGCTCGCAGGCCAGGCCCACGTCCAGTTCAAAGCTCATGTCTGTGTTGATCCTCAGCGACCGCATGGCACCAAGGCGGTGCCTGACTCATTCTTTGAGGCATTTGGCAGCAATTTTCACGCCCAGCGACGGTGCGCACCAACTCGGAACAAAGGGCACATTGGTGGGTCGCGTTGGCCTCGGACTTGCTTGCTCCCCGTCATAACGATTCGACATTCCGCTGTGGAGCATTCGCATGAAGAAGATGAAGCTGGTGATGGTGGGCAACGGCATGGCCGGCGTGCGCACCCTCGAGGAACTGCTCAAAATATCGCCCGATCTCTATGAAATCACGGTGTTCGGCGCCGAGCCCCACCCCAATTACAACCGCATCATGCTCTCGCCCGTGCTGGCCGGCGAGCAAACGGTGGACGACATCATCCTCAATCCGCTGGCCTGGTATGCCGAGCATGGCATCACGCTGCACACGAACAAGAAGATCATCGATGTCGATCGCAAGCGCCGCGTGGTGATCGCCGATGATGGCACCGAGGCCGCCTATGACCGGCTCCTGCTGTCCACAGGCTCGAACCCCTTCATGCTGCCGGTGCCTGGCAAGGCGCTGCAAGGCGTGATCGCCTACCGGGACATCGCCGACACCCACTACATGATCGAGACCGCCAAGACGCACAAGCACGCGGTGGTCATCGGCGGCGGCCTGCTGGGCCTGGAAGCGGCCAACGGCCTGATGCTGCGCGGCATGGACGTGACGGTGGTGCATGTCATGCCGTGGCTGATGGAACGCCAGTTGGACGAGGTCTCGAGCAAGATGCTGCAGCGCTCGCTGGAAGAGCGCGGCTTGAAGTTCCTGATGGGGGCGCAGACGCAGGACATGCTCGGCGACGAGGCTGGCCGCGTCAAATCCATCCGGTTCAAGGATGGCCTGGAAGTGCCTGCCGACTTGGTGGTGATGGCGGTGGGCGTGCGGCCCAATGTGGAACTGGCCGAGAAGATCGGGCTGCACTGCAACCGAGGCATCGTCGTGACGGACACCATGCAAACCGTGACCGACCCGCGCATCTACTCGGTCGGTGAATGCGCGGCCCACCGTGGCATTGCCTATGGCCTGGTGGCGCCCCTGTTCGAGCAAGGCAAGGTGTGCGCGAACCACCTGGCGCAGTTTGGCATCGGACGCTACGTGGGCTCGCAGGTCTCGACCAAGCTCAAGGTGACCGGCATCGACTTGTTCTCGGCCGGCAATTTCATGGGGGGCGACGGCACCGAGCAGATCTTGCTGACCGACCCCTTCAGCGGCGTCTACAAGAAGCTGGTCGTGCAGAACGACAAGCTGGTAGGCGCCTGCCTGTATGGCGACACGGCCGATGGCAGCTATTACTTCAAGCTGATCCGCGAAGGCACGAATGTGGCTGATCGCCGTCATCAATTGATGTTTGGCGAGCCCGGCCCGACTGCGGTGGCGGCATAAGCCGCGCCCTTGCCTGTTTGAGCGTTTGTTGAAGACACATGAGGTGGCAGCCACTGGCTTGCCGCCCACCCGCTGAGATTTCACCGATACAAGGCCAAGCCATGAGCCCCGTCATACCCATCGTGGCAGCGCCACCCGAGGGCACGCTGACCACGGTCACCAAGAGCACCTGCCCCTATTGCGGCACCGGTTGCGGCGTACTGATCGAATCGCGCGGCAGCGACATCGTCAACGTGCAGGGCGATCCAGATCACCCCGCCAACTTCGGCCGCTTGTGCACCAAGGGCAGTACGCTGCACCTGACGGCTGCGGCCAGCGTGCAACGCCAAACGCGCCTGCTCTCACCCGCCCGCCGCCATGAACGCGGCCAGGCGCCCTTGGACATTGGCTGGGACGAGGCTCTGGATCAGGCCGCTGATCAACTGGCCCGCATCATCACCGAGCACGGCCCACAAGCGGTGGGCTTTTACGGCTCAGGCCAACTGCTGACCGAGGACTACTACGTGCTCAACAAGCTGGTCAAAGGCTTGCTGGGCACCAACAACCTCGACACCAATTCGCGCCTGTGCATGAGCAGCGCCGTGGCCGGCTACAAGGCCACGCTGGGCTCGGACGCCCCCCCCGCCTGCTACGACGATTTCAACCACGCGCAAACCCTGTTCATCGTGGGCGCCAACACGGCGTATGCACACCCCATCCTCTTCAGGCGCATCGAGGATGCCAGGCGCGCCAACCCTGGGCTGAAGCTGATCGTGGCCGACCCGCGCCGCACCGAGACGGCCGACATGGCGGACCTGTTCCTGCAGATCCAGCCAGGCACGGACGTGGCGCTGTTCCACGGCATGCTGCATGTGATGCTGGCCGAAGGGCTGGTGGACAAAGCCTATGTGGCAGCGCATACCACGGGCTTTGAGGACCTCCAAGCCATCGTGGCCGATTGCACGCCCGATGTGGTGGCCGGCATCTGTGGCATTGAGGTCGCCGACCTGATCCAGGCGGCACGCTGGTTCGGTGGCCACACGCCCACGCTGTCCCTTTATTGCCAAGGGCTCAACCAGAGCAGCCGCGGGACAGACAAGAACGCCACGCTGATCAACCTGCACCTGGCCACCGGCCAGATCGGTCAACCGGGCGCAGGGCCCTTTTCGCTCACCGGCCAGCCCAACGCCATGGGGGGGCGCGAAGTGGGCGGCATGGCCAACCTGCTGAGCGCGCACCGCGACCTGGGCAACGCCGAGCACCGCGCTGAAGTGGCCCGCCTGTGGGGGGTGCCCGAGGTGCCCTCCCAGCCGGGCAAGACCGCGGTCGAGATGTTTGAGGCTGCTGCGCGCGGTGAGATCAAGGCGCTGTGGATTGCCTGCACCAACCCTCTGCAGTCCCTGCCGGATCAGGCCACCGTCCGCCAGGCGCTCGAGAGGGCCGAGTTGGTGGTCGTGCAGGAGGCCTTTGGCACCACAGCCACCTGCGCCTTTGCCGACATCCTGCTGCCAGCCACCACCTGGGGCGAGAAGGACGGCACCGTCACCAACAGCGAACGCTGCATCAGCCGGGTGCAGGGCGCGATTGCCGCGCCCGGTCAGGCCCGCCACGACTGGCAGATCCTGGCCGACCTGGGCCAACGGCTTGAGGCGCGCCTGCCGGACCGCAAAGCCCAGTGGCGCCCCGGCATGAACACCCTGTTCAACTACTCGAACGCGCAAGACATCTGGAACGAGCACCGTGAATCCACCCGTGGGCGCGACCTGGACATCACCGGCCTGAGCTACGAAATCCTCGAGACGGCCGGCCCGCAACAATGGCCGATGCCCGAAGGCGCCAGCACCGGCCAGGCCAGGCTCTACGAAGATGGCATCTATCCCACAGCCGATGGGCGCGCGCGTTTCTCCGCAGTGCCTTACGAGCCCGTGGCCGATCCGCGGGATGAGCGCTACCCCTTCAGCCTGAACACGGGCCGACTGCGCGACCAGTGGCACGGCATGAGCCGCACTGGCACGTTGGGTCGGCTGTTCGGCCACGTGAGCGAGCCCGGCATCGACCTGAACCCACAGGACATGGCAAAGCTGGGGCTGGTGGCGGGCGATTTGGTGCAAGTGAGTTCGCGCCGGGGCAGCATCGTGCTGCCTGCACAACCGGCCGAGGCCATCGCCCCCATGCAGGCCTTCATCGCCATGCACTGGGGCGAGGAATACCTCAGCGGCATTGACGCCGAAGGCCGCGCGCTGGCGGGCGTCAATGCCCTCACCTCACCCGTGTTTTGCCCCAAATCCAAGCAGCCTGAACTCAAGCATGCTGCCATCAAGCTGAACAAGGCCCCCTTGCCCTGGCGCCTGGTGACCATGGGATGGATGCCGCAGGACCGCGCATTGGCGGTGCGAGAAGCGCTCAAGCCGCTGATGCGGGTGTTCGCCTTTGCCAGTTGCGTGCCCTTCGGGCGCGAGCCCAGCGAGCGCGGCATGGTCGGCGTGCTGTTCAGGGCTGCCGCCACAGAAGGTGCCAGCGAGGAAGTGATCGCGCAGATTGAAGCCTTGATGGGCATCGAAGGCCCCGAGCTGCTGCGCTACCAGGACCCGCACCAAGATCAGCACCGCGCCATGCGTTTGCACCGCACGGACGAGGGCCTGAAGTTGGAGGCGTTCATGCTGGCGGGCGATGTGAGCGCAGAGGCCTGGCTCAAACCTTTGCTGCAAGAAGAGTTACCCGCCGATGCCTATGGCCGCGCCTTGCTTTCTCCCGGGGCCACGCCACCGGTGGCCGTGCAAAGCAAGGGGCGCCAGGTGTGCACCTGTTTCAACGTCACCGAGCCGGCCATCACCGAGGCTTTGGGACTCTGCCAGGGTTCGCCAGACGACCGGCTGACGCTGTTGCAGGGCCAGCTCAAATGCGGCACCAATTGTGGCTCGTGCATCCCTGAGCTCAAGAAGCTGATCAAGGTGCACCCTGCCCTGAGCACGACCTGATCGGCGCAGCTTGCGCAAAGCGGCGCCAGGGCGGCGACAATCAGGGCCATGAGCATCGCCGCCTACATCAAGGTGATCGGCCGGGGCAAGGATGGCGCCCGGCCCATCACCACCGAACAAGCCCAGGACCTGCTGAGTCAGGTGCTGGATGGTCAGGTCACGGACCTGGAGATCGGCGCTTTTGCGCTGGCCATGCGCATCAAGGGCGAAACGCCAGCCGAGCTGCAAGGCTTCGTGCAAGCCACCCAGGCGCGTTGCCTGGCCTTGCCAACCCCGCCGGGCCCTGGCGTGGTCGTGCTGCCTTCGTACAACGGCGCGCGCAAGCTACCCAATCTCACACCACTGCTGGCGGCTCACCTGGCCAGGCAAGGTTTGAGTGTCTTGGTCCACGGCCCCGCCAAGGACGCGACCCGCGTGACCACGGCCGATGTCTTCGATGCCTTGGGCTGGGACCATGCACGCAGCGCCGACGAGGTGGCTGCGCACTGGCAGGCAGGCCAGCCGGCCTACATGGCCACGGCCACCTTGTGCGCCCCGCTGGCCAAACTGCTCGATGTACGCTGGACCATCGGCCTGCGCAACCCGGGCCACACCGTGGCCAAGCTGCTCGTGCCCTGGCCCGAGGGCGTCAAGGCGGTCCAGGTGGTCAACCACACCCACCCTGAATACGCCCATTCGCTGACAGAGTACTTGCAACTGGTCAAGGCCCGAGCCCTGCTGATGCGGGGCACCGAGGGCGAGCCGGTGGCCGATGCGCGTCGCCAGCCGCGCTTCGAGGTCTTCATCGACGGCCAGCGACATGCCGAGCTCAGCCGCGCGCCCGAAGAAGGCGTGCTGATCGAGCTGCCCAACCTGCCGCAAACCAAGGATGCGCAGGCCACGGCCGCTTACATCCAGGCCGTGCTGAGTGGGCAGGAGCCTTTGCCGGCATCCATTGCAGCGCAGGCGGAGTGCCTGCAACAAGCCTTGTCGGCCACGGCTTGAGACCGTTGGCCGCTCAGGGGAGCGGCGCATTCCGTCAAACTCAACGTGCGAGGCGCTTCTCCAACGCCTCCAGCACCGGCACGATTTTCGCGCCCACCTTGATCTGCGGGTTGGAGTAGCCGTCTTCCTTGCCTGCCTCGATCTCGCGCTGGCGGATCACCTCGCGCGCCACGGCATGCGCCTGTGTGAACGAGCGCGTGTTCAGCCGCAACTGCTCGTCGTACATGGCCCGCCCGAAAAACGTCAGCGGTGAGCGCCGTCCGCAGCCGTAGGAGGTGTGGTCGGCATCGGCCGCCGTCATCACGAGCGATTGCTCATGGCTCAAAGGCGCGATCCAACTGCCTGAAAAACAAGCCGAGATCGAGATGACCCGGTAGCCGATACCCGCGGCATTGAGCCAGCCATCGAGCGCTTGCGGCGTGACCGGCTCCAGCTTCAAAGGCCACAGCCCCGCCGCCAAGTGGCCATTGCTGGCGCCGTGCGAGGTCATGTGGATGAACAGCACATCTTCCTTGGGGTCCATGATTTGGCCGATGCGCTGGAGCGCACGCGCCAGGTTGCGCGAGGTGGCCCAGGGCAACTGCTCGGCCGTCGCAGGATGGTTGACCAGTTGCAGTGTCCGGCCCTGGGCATCGAAGCGCTGGGCCATGACATCAGCCACCATGCCGGCCTCGCGCTTGAAAACGTCCTCCTCGCCAAACGGCGCGAAGGTCAGCACGTAGACATCGATCACGCCGGGGCGTTGCGGCTTAAGCGCGGCCAGTTGCCGATCAAGCAAGCTCGACTGGGCATCGATCACGGCTTCGGTGATCGACAGGCTGGGGCGCTGGTCCTCATCGGGCAGGGCCACGGCGGACCAGGCCCTGGGCACGGGCGCGAACCAATGCAGCACCAGGAGGGCCATCAGCACCACCACGGCCAGCAACCAGGGGCGCCAGTGCCCGTCGCCCAAGCGCTTGAACAGCAGGGCCATGGCCAGCAGCCACCAGAGCTGCGGCCCCACCCACATGACCCAGGACATGACCAGGCCCAGGCGTGGCCAATCGTGCCAGGCTACCTGGGACATCAGCATCCAAAAGGGCCCCACGACCGACAGGATGACGAACTGCAGGCCCAGGGCCAGACACACCAACCTGGCCACGCCCAAACTTTGGGGCGGTCTCACCCAGACGCAAAGCCAGACCAGAACAGCCGTGTCGATCCAACCTGCGGCGAGCGCTCGCCAGTCGAACTCGGCGGGGCTCGCGATGGCAAGCCGTTCCCACAGCAGCGAGGCGAGCATGAGCGCCAGCATCAGCAGAGCGATGACGGCCGGCGTGGCGGGCAAGGCATCCAGGCTTTGAAGGGGCTTGAAAGCGGCGGCCCGTGCGCCAGCCCGCCACCATGGGGCCAGAACGCCAGGAGGCAAGGGCTCGCGCGGGGCACGTGCAGGCACATCGTTGGACAGCGCCACCATGGCCAGGGCGCGTGCCTTGTCATCGTCCCAGACATGCAGCCATGGGCTGGTGTGCCTGTCGTGCCCCGAATCGGTCTCGTTGGTCATGGTGCTCCCTGCTCAGAGCTCACACTCTAACAAGCGCTTGACGATGTCAGGCTTCGGGCGCGATCCCCACCACCGGTTCGGCCTTGCGCGGCTGGCCCGCGCGGCTCAACAGCACGATGCCCGCCAGGATGGCCGCCGTGCCCAGCATCAGTCGAGGGGTAATGGGCTCGCCCAGCCACCAGGCCGCCATCCAGATGGTCGAGAGTGGCCCGACCATGCCCACCTGCGCCGCCAGCGAGGCCCCCAGCAATTGCACGCCTCGCATCACCAGCCAGACCGGCAAGACTGTGCAAGCCACCGAATTGACCGCCGACAAGGCATAGGCCTGCCAAGGCAAGGCCGCCAGCGACCCGATGCGCCCATCCGTGACCGTGATCACCACGAGCCACTGCACCATGCACAGCCCGCAGGCGACGCAGGACGCACGGCCAACCAGGCTCAGCGAACCCAGCTGTTGCACCAACTGCCCGCTGCCCATCAGGTAGACCGCATAGGACAGCGCGCTGCCCAAGATCAGTACCGAGCCCAGGGAGATGGCCTCGATGGCCGACATGCCATGCTGCGCCTGGGCAGACACGACGCGGGCCGAATCCCAATCGTGCAACCAGACCATGGCCACGCCGGAATAGGCCAGCAGCACGGCGAACCAGCGCATGGCGCCCACGTGTTGCCGGTAGATGATGGCCGACAAGATCAGCACCAGCGTCGGGTTGAGGTAGAGGATGGCGCGCTCAAGGCTGGCGCTGATGTATTGCAGGCCCATGAAATCGAGCGTGCTGGCCAGGTAATAGCCTGTCAGGCCCAGGCCGGCGATTTGCCACCATTGGCGGCGTGTGAGGGGCGCAGCGCCCGTGCCCGGCCGGGTGGACCACCAAGCCATGAACAGGAACATCGGGAAGGCCATGGCCATGCGCAGGCCCACGACCGAGATGGCATCGGCGCCGAGTTTGTACATCAGCTTGGCCACGATGGCCTTGCCGGAAAAAGCGATGGCGCCCAGGCCGGCACAAGCCAGGCCGCGCCGATAGGAAGAAGAAACAGCGTGCATGTCGACCAGCCTAGCGCAAGGCGGCTGGCGGCATCAGCGGATCACCACATCTTCCCGGTCAGGTGCCCGCTGATACGCGATCGACTGCTCAATCAGCGGCTGGACCGACGCCCGTACAGGGCCCACACCGCCGTGTGCGCTGCCAGGCCAATGCCCCAGCCCCAGGCCACGTACAAGCTCCAGCGGCCATGGCCGACGTCTTGATTCATCATCACCAGGCCACCAACCACGATGGCGTAGACCACCGCGTGAATGACCAGACTCGTTTGCAAACCGGAGGCGCGTGCCATGGAACTTCCTTCAATGAGAGGTGAAATAACAACTGAACCGTTGGCGCGCAGTCTAGAGGCGCGAGATGCTTTGCGGCACAACGCCGCTGTCGTCAACGTCCTGGGCGGTGTTGCCCGTGGCCGTCAATGCCCTTACGCGGCCAGGTGCAGGCTCACAAGTCCCATGGTGGGGAATCGTCGCCTACAGCCACCAGGGTAGCAGGCGCGCCGGCCGCGGGCTTGGAAGACTTCAGCGGCACGGGGCTGGAAGCCGCCTCAGGCGCGGTCACAGCCGGCACGGAAGGGTCCTGTTCGCCACCCAGGGCATCGATCAAGTCCGGGATCAACTGGCTCAGCTCGCCCGTGGCGATGGCTGCGTCGGCATCGAAGTTCTCACCCTTGTCGCCCTTGGACGAGGCCTTGTGCGACTCGAACACCACGTCCAGGAAGCCCAGCTTCTTGACCTGCCAGGTGTCGGTCAGCATGAAGGAGACCCGCCCTTGCCAGGTCAGCGCCAGTTTGGTCGGCAGCTTGCCGGTGACGATGTGCTGGCGGACTTCTTCCGTGTCCAGGCGATGGCGTGCATAACGCACCACCGACTTCATCTCATCGAAGGATTTGAGCTCGCACTCACGGTCCACCGAGAAGGCCGATGGCGGCTCGCCCGAGGTCAGCCACTCGGCCATGCAAACACCCGGCGATTGCGAGGTTTGCAATGAGGACACCGCGATGCGCCCGTCCAGCGCTTTGACCAGCAGGCTGACGATCTCGTCGGCCTTGCTTTGGCTGCTGGCGTCAATCATCAGGAAGTGGCGCACCGGGTCAATCCACACCAGGGTGGACGACTGCTTGGTGAAGGCCATGGGCAGCAGCTCCAGCGTGGCCTGCTCTTTGATCTCTTTGGTTTGTTTTTTGCCGGGCTTGCGGCCGGTGGTCTGCTCGATGTGGGCGCAGATTTCTTCGATGCGTTTCTTGACCACCGAGCCCGGCAGCACGCGCTGCTCGGTCATCAGCTTGACCAGGCGCTGGCCGCCGATCGATTCGACCAGGGCGCCATGCTGTTCGCCGCGCGGCGAGACCCAGCCTTGCGACTTCTGCTGCGTCGATCCGCACTCGATGAAGGGCGCCTTTTGCAGGTCGGCTTCCATGGTGGCGATCTCGTCGCGCCATTGGGGATCGATGCGGTAGATGTTGAGGTTCTTGAACACGACGGAGCCTGGCAAAAAGTGGGCCCCGGAAGCAGGGCAAAGCGGCCCGGGATTATCCATGCCAAAGGCCTGCCAAAATAGCCGTCTTTTCACCTGGCGGATTCACACGCACACCAAATGCTGGACGTTCAACGGTTGTCAAAGCGCTATGGCTCGGAAGCCGTCTTCGCCCAGGTGGATCTGAAGGTGAGGCCTGGCGAGTTCGTCGCCATCGTGGGCGAATCGGGCGTGGGCAAATCGACCCTGCTCAATTGCCTGGCGGGGCTGGACACGGTCGATGAAGGTCAGGTCACCGTGCTGGGCACCTGCGTGACCACCTTGAGCGGCGCCGAGCAAGCCCGTTTTCGGCGCCAACACCTGGGTTTTGTCTTCCAGGCTTTCCATGTGCTGCCGCATTTGAGCGTGGCGCAGAACGTGGCGCTGCCTTTGCTGCTGCTGGGCACACCGGATGATGAACGCGTCGAGCAGGCCCTGGTCGCCGTGGGCCTCAAAGGCCTGGGCGAGCGCCTGCCGCAACAGCTCTCGGGTGGGCAACTGCAGCGCGTGGCCATTGCCCGCGCCCTGATCCACCGCCCTGCCCTGATCCTGGCCGACGAGCCCACCGGCAACCTCGACCCCGAAACCGCCGACAAGGTGATGAGCGCCTTGAGCGGCCAGATCCGCCAGCAGGGCGCGGCCTGCGTGATGGTGACGCACTCACGCGCCGCGGCCCAGCGCGCCGACCGCATCCTCAAGCTCACGCCGCGCGGCCTGTATGAAATCGACTGAGGTGGTGTTGAGCTCACCGGTGTGGCGTTTGCTGCGGACCTTCTCCTGGCAGGAGTGGCTGCACCACGGCTGGCGGCATGGCACGGCGGTGCTGGCCGTGCTGCTGGGCGTGGCGCTTGCCTTCTCGGTGCATTTGATCAACCAGTCGGCGCTCAGCGAGTTCAGCGCAGCCGTGCGGTCGGTCAATGGCCAGGCCGACCTGAGCGTGCGGGCGTCGCACGGCCTGCTCGACGAGGCGCTTTACCCCGTACTGGCCAAACACCCCAAAGTGGCCCTTGCCAGCCCTGTGCTGGAAGTCATCACCCAGGCTAGCGACCCGACCGGCCACCGTGTCAGCCTGCGCATCGTCGGGCTGGACGCGCTGGTTGCCTGGCCCATGGCGCCGGCCCTGATTCCCAGCCTGCAACATGGCGAGGACCCGATGTCCGTGTTGTCGCCGGACACCATCGCGCTCAATGCCAGTGCCCGGCGTGCCTTGCAGGCCAAGCCCGGCGACATCATCGAGGTGCAATCGGGCATGGCCCTGCACCGCCTGCGCGTCATGGGCACCTTGGCCGCACCCGGTGCGCCTGTTGGCGTGATGGACATCGCCGGTGTGCAGACGCATTTTGCGCACCTGGGCCAGCTCAGCCGGCTCGACCTCAAGCTCGTGGACGGCGTCACGGTGGGGGCGATGCGCGAAGCCTTGGCGCTGCCCGCAGGCGTGCTGCTGGAGTCGCCCCAGGATTCGGGCGATCGCGTGGCCAACATGTCGCGCGCCTACCGCGTTAACCTGACCGTGCTGGCGCTGGTGGCGCTGTTCACGGGCGCCTTTCTGGTGTTCTCCATCCTGTCGCTGTCGGTGGCCAAGCGCCAGCAGCAATTCGCCTTGCTGGGCGTGCTGGGCTTGACGGCTGGCGAGCGGTTGCAGCTGGTGCTGCTCGAATCGGCATTGGTGGGCGTGCTGGGCTCGGTGCTGGGTCTGGCCGTGGGTACGGGCCTGGCCGCCATGGCGCTGCAACTGCTGTCGGGCGATCTGGGCGGCGGCTATTTCCCTGGCATCACGCCGGCGCTGCAATGGTCGCCCTGGGCGGCGGCGGGTTATGGCGTGCTGGGCGTGGCCGCGGCCTTGCTGGGCGGCTGGCTGCCTGCGCGCTCGGCTCAGGCCATGGCGCCAGCCCAGGCGCTCAAGGGGCAAGGCGCGGGGCTCAATGGGCGGTCCATGCCCTGGCTTGGGCCCATGCTCCTGCTGCTGGGCATCGGCCTGTCGCTCATGCCGCCGGTGGCTGGCATGCCGCTGTGCGCCTACCTGGGCGTGGCCAGCCTGTTGATGGGCGGCATCGCCTGTGTGCCCATGACCGTGGGCGGCCTGCTGCATTTGATGCCCGCGCCTCGCCACGCCGCGTGGCTGCTGGCGATCGAGCGCGCCCGCCGCATGCGGGACACGGCCACCGTGGCGATTGCCGGGGTGGTGGCCAGCCTGAGCCTTTCGGTGGCCTTGACGGTGATGGTCTCCAGCTTCCGAGGCTCAGTCACGGCCTGGCTGGATGTCATCATGCCGGCCGACCTGTATGCCCGCACGGCCTCGTCCACCGAGGGCAACGACACCTTGCACCTGAACACTGAGCTGGTCCGCGCCATCGGACAAGTGCCCGGGGTGCAGAAACTCATCGGCGTGCGCATCGCCAGCATCACCTTGCAACCCGGGCAAGCCGCCATCGATCTGTTGGCCAGGCCTGTGGGCGAGCCCGAACGCACGCTGCCGCTGGTGGGGACCCTGCTGCCTGCCAAGGCCGGCCTCATCAGCGTGTACGTCAGCGAAGCGATGGTGGATCTCTACGGTGCGCGGCCCGGCAGCACGCTCGCCCTGCCCTTGCAGGCCGGGCAACCGCCCGTGATGACCCAGGTGCGCGGCGTCTGGCGCGACTATGCCCGCCAGCAAGGCGCCATCGTCATGGACGAGGTCGATTACCGGACGCTGACGCACGACGATGACGTCAACAACCTGGCACTATGGTTGCAACCCAAAGCGCGCACGATGGACGTCCAAGCCGCCATCCGTCAGGCCGCTGCCCAACAAGGCATGGCCGAGCAACTCATCGAATTCGCCGAACCGCGCGAGATCCGCCAGACCACGCTGCGCATCTTCGACCGCAGTTTTGCGGTGACCTATTGGTTGCAAGCGGTCGCCATTGCCATTGGCCTGTTCGGCACGGCGGCCAGTTTTTCTGCGCAGGTGCTCGCGCGGCGCAAGGAGTTCGGTCTGCTCAGCCACTTGGGCTTCACGCGCGCTCAGGTGCTGTCCATCGTGGCCGGTGAAGGCCTGGTGTTGACTGGCGTGGGCGCCTTGCTGGGTTTGATCCTGGGACTGGGCGTGAGCGTGGTGCTCATCAAGGTGGTTAATCCACAGAGCTTTCACTGGACCATGGATTTGATCGCCCCCTGGTGGCGCCTGGCCGTGCTGTGCCTGGGCGTGGTGCTGGCCGGCACGATCACGGCCTTGATCGCCGGGCAGCGCGCCGTGGGCAAAGATGCGGTGATGGCCGTGAAGGAGGACTGGTGATGCGCACATTGACCGGCTTGATACAGCGGCGGCAATGGCTGAAGTCTGCCTCGGCCATGACGGCACTCCTGGGTGGCCCTTGGCCTGCCATGTCGGCCCCGTCACCCGGCCCGGTGATCTCAGCTGATCAGACCTTGCAGTTCCCGCGCGATTTCGGCGCGCACGATGACTACCGCGCCGAGTGGTGGTACTTCACCGGCCACTTGCAATCCGGTCAGGGAGCACAAAGCCGCCCCTGGGGATTCCAGATCACTTTTTTTCGTTCAAGGGTTGATGCGGCGCAGGGCAATGCCAGCAGTTTCGCCGCGCGCCAGTTGGTCATGGCCCACGTGGCTTTGACCGATGTGAAAAGCGGCATGTTGTTGCACGAGCAACGCCTGGCCCGCACGGGCTTTTCACTGGCAGAGACCAGTTCGGACGACACCCATGTCGTCCTTCGGGACTGGTCCTTGCAACGCACCGGCCCCAACGATCACAGCCGCTACGAAGCCCAGGTCAACGCCCCGGATTTCTCGCTCAAACTGGCCTTGACCCAGACCCAGCCCATGGTCTTGCAAGGCCAGGCTGGCTACTCGCGCAAAGGGCCTTTGCCCGAACAGGCCAGCCACTACTACTCCCAACCGCAGTTGCAGGTGCAAGGCCAATTGCGTCACCGCCCAAGCGCTCAGGGCCCTTGGCAAGACCTGCCAGTCCAGGGCCGCGCCTGGATGGACCACGAATGGAGCGAAAGCTACCTGGCACCGGAGGCTGTGGGCTGGGACTGGGTGGGCATGAACCTGGACGACGGCAGCGCGCTCATGGCCTTTCGCTTGCGCCGCGCCGACGGGTCAACGCTGTGGGCGGGCGGGAGCTTTCGCGCGCCCGGTCAGGCGGCGCGGGCCTTCGAGGCCGACGCCGTGCAGTTCAAGCCAGGCCGCCTCTGGAACAGCCCGGCCACGTCGGCGCGCTATCCCGTCGAGTGGCTGCTGACGACGCCCGCAGGCCGGTTCACCGTGCAGGCCGTGATCGATGCGCAAGAGCTCAGCGGCCCGCACAGTGTGGGCAACATCTACTGGGAAGGCCTGAGCCGCCTGCTGGATGCCAAAGGTCGCCAAGTCGGCCAGGGCTACCTGGAGATGACCGGCTACGCGGGCAAGCTGCGTTTCTGACGCGGCCCGGTGGCGACCAACCCAGCCTGCGCCATCACCTCACCAAGGGGCAAGCATCAATCATCGGTGCCACTGCGCAAGCGCGTCACCGCCTGAGCATCCACCGCATCGGCCTGATTGCCCCAGGCACGCCGCACATAGGTGCTCAGCACGGCGATCTCGTCGTTGCTCATGAAGGGCGCGAAAGGCGGCATGCCGAAGGGTCTCGGATTGAGCCGCGTGGCCGGCGCGAAGCCGCCATTGGCGATCACGCGGATCAGGTTGGCCGGCTCGTTCATCTGCACGGCGCGGTTGCCGGCCAGCGGTGGGTACATGTCAGTGACACCCTCGCCCTTCGCGCCATGGCAAGAGGCGCAATGCCGCTCGTACAAGGCCGCACCCTGCGCCAGGCGCTGGGGCTCGACAGGCGTCAATTCACGCGGGGGCGGTGCATGGGCCTTTTGCGGCAGGGCCTTGAGGAACACGGCCATGGCGCGCACATCGGCCTCGCTCAAGTGCTGGGTGCTGCGCCAGACCACATCGGCCATCGGCCCCAGTGCAGCACCGAGCCTGGAGCGGCCCGCGCTGAGCAAGGCCACGACCTCATCCTGCGGCCAATCGGCCACGCCAGCTTCATGAACATCGGCCAGGGAAGGCGCGTACCAATTCTGCAAAGGGATGAGGCCGCCCGAAAGCTCCAGGCCGCCATCGGTGGCGCCCAACACATTGCGGGTGGAATGGCAGGCCGCGCAATGCCCCAGCCCACGCACGAGATAGGCGCCACGGTTCCACTGCGCATCGCGTGAAGGATCCTGCACGAAAGTTTCTGGCTTGAAGAACAAGGCTCGCCAGATCGCCAGCGCAGCCTGCGTGTTCACCGGAAAGGCCAATTCATGCGGCCGATTGGCCTGGCGCACGGCGGGCACGCTGCGCAGGTAGGCATGCATGGCGTCCGAATCAGACCGCGTCACCAAGCTCATGTTGGTGTACGGAAAGGCCGGATAAAGCAGGCGCCCGTCCATGGAGCGCCCGTTGTGCATGGCCCGCCAGAAGTGGTCACTGCTCCAGCGGCCCAGGCCCGTTTCTTCATCGGGCGTCAGGTTGCTGGTGAAGACGGTGCCAAAAGGCGTCACCATGGCACGGCCGCCTGCAAAAGGTTGACCGCCTCGCACGGTGTGGCAGGTCATGCAATTGCCGGCTTTGACCAAGTATGCGCCGCGCTCGACTTGTGCCTGGTTGCCATCAACAGGCTTGGCGCCCACGGGAATCGGCGCTTCATCACGTCGATTGAGCGCCCAGACCAGCGCGCTCAGTGCGGCGCACAAGAGCAGCAACATCAAGACCATGCGCTGAAGGGTGCGGCTCATCACGGCGCCCCTCCAGGCGTGCCCACGCCACCACACGGCTTTGGCAGGGGTGATGGCAACTTGGCCGCCGGTCGGCCGTCCAATGGCCAAGGCTGACTGGCCAGCCAGGCCGTGACCGCGCCCACATCTTCAGGGGCAAGCGCCTTGGCCACATCAGCCATGCAATCAGGCTTGTGCCCTTGGCGGTTGCCGCTGGCCCAGGCCCCCAATTGAGCGGCCAGGTAGTCACGCGGCAGGCCCAGCAAGCCAGGAATGGCTGGCAGCACGCCCGTCAAGGCCTGGCCATGACACTGCACACAGGCCGGCAGACGCAAGGCAGCATCGCCCTTGAACACCAGCGCTTGCCCCCGTGCCAGCACGGCCGCATCGGACGCGGGCGCCATCGGCGGTGGATAGGGGTGATGCAGGCCCGAGAAATACCCGGCGATCTCTTGCAGGTAATCATCGCTCAAGTGGTCGACCAGCCAGACCATGGGGCCATAGCGCCTGCGCCCTTCCCGAAAATTGAGCAACTGGTTGTACAGATAGCCCTGCGGCTTGCCGGCCAGGCGCGGGTAGTAGCCATCAGGCCCGGCACGACCGTCGATGCCATGGCAGGCCGTGCAGGCGCTCAGCCTTTGCGGCAAGCTGTCTTGTGGCGGCTTGACATCTACCGAGCTTTGGGGCGTGGGCGATGCCGGCAAAGCAGGCGCCGAAGCAGCAGCACGGGCATCCACGCCCCACACCACCGCCACACCGAGAACCAACGAAAGAAGGCCTTGTCTCATGCCCCCAGTCTGACAGGCGCCGGCGCCGGGGGGAATGGCCATTTTGTCTCAGGGGTGCGGCCACCCACCCGCCGCATTCAGGCGACGTTGTCTGACGCCAGGCTCCGGACAGGCATCACCGACGGCCGGCTGGGCAGCGAATGCCTCAGGATGCGCCAGACCACTTGGCCGAACTGCCTGGGCAGGGACCCCGTGTTGTAGTGTTGCCCGTAACGTTGGCAGATCTCTCGCACCTCCTCGGCCATCGCCGCATACCGGTTGGCCGGCACGTCAGGGAAGAAGTGGTGCTCGATCTGATGGCTCAGGTTGCCCGACAGCAGGTTCAACAAGCGCCCGCCCGACAGGTTGGACGAGCCGCGCAACTGCCGCAGGTACCAATGCCCGCGGGTCTCGTGGTTCAGCACGCTCTTGGGAAAGGTCTCGGCATCGGCCGTGAAGTGCCCGCAGAAAATGATCACGTAGGTCCACACATTGCGGATCAGGTTGGCGCAGACATTGCCCAGCAAAACCGGCACAAAGTTCAAACCCGCCAGCAACGGGAAGAACACATAGTCCTTGAGCACCTGACGCTTGATTTTGCGGCCCACCGGCGCGAATTGCGTTTTCAGCTCGGCCGTGCTCATCTTGCCAGCGAACCAGCGGCCCAGGCGCAGCGTCTGCACGGCCACGCCCCACTCGAACAGCAGCGCGAACACCACCGCGATCAAAGGCTGCGCCAGGTAGAAAGGCCGCCAGCGCTGCTCCGGAAAAATGCGCAGCACGCCATAGCCGATGTCATCGTCCATGCCGCGCACATTGGTGTAAGTGTGGTGCCGGAAGTTGTGGCTGTGGCGCCAGTTGTCAGCCGTGCCCACGATGTCCCACTCGTAGGTCCTGCCCAGCAAGGCGGGGTCGCCCGTCCAATCGTATTGTCCATGGATGATGTTGTGCCCCACCTCCATGTTCTCGATGATCTTGGCCAGGCTCAGGCACAGCGTGCCCAGCAGCCAAGTGGGCGGGAACCAGCCCGCCATGAGCAGGATGCGACCACCCAAGGCCAGGTAGCGGCTGACCGCGATCACACGCCGGATGTAGCGCACATCGCGCTCACCCAGATCGGCCACGGTACGGTCGCGCAAGGCATCGAGCTCGGCGCCGAATTGCTGCAGTTCGTCGGAGGAGAGGGTCTTGTTCCTGGTCATGGCATGGAGGGTTCAGGTTCAGAGTTCGAGCGACAAGTCGGAACAGGCATGGCTCACGCACAGCCGGATGGGCAGGCCTGGCTCGTCCTGGCGTGCGCCGGTCTGGCAATCCGTCACCGAGCCTTCATGCTTGGTGCAGACACAGGTGTGGCAGATGCCCATGCCGCAGCCCGACGGTGGGTTGATGCCCTGCTCACGCAAGCCTTGCAGCAAGGGGCGGTCGGTGGGCAGGTCAAGCGTGCGGCCACTGCGTTCGAGCCGCACCGTCACCCTGGTAGATGACTTGGGCACCTGGCCCTCAAGCGCTGGCAGTCGCAGGGGCGAGAACGCCTCGGCCATGAAATCAGGCGCTGCCGTCGTGGCCTGGCGTGCCGCCTCGACAAAGCCCGCCGGCCCGCAAGCGCGAACAGCGCTGGTACTTTCCAGCGACGGGCACAACTCGGCCATCAACGCCCGGCTGACACGGCCAGCGCGCTCACCAGGCAACAAGGCCGAGACCTCGCGGGTCAGCATCCACTGCACGGAGAAGCGCGGATCCTGAGCGGCCAGTTCGTCCAGTGGCTGCTTGAAGCACAGCTCGGCCCGTTGTCCCGCCCAATGGATCAGTTGCACATGCACCGGCCAATCCGTCCGGCTCATGGCCTGGATCAAGCCCATGAAAGGCGTGATGCCGCTGCCTGCACTCAAGAACAACCAATGCCCACTGGGCGCCTCCGGCCAGGTCATCTCGCCAAAGGCCGGGCTCAGTGCCAGCACCTCGCCCACCCGAACGCGATCGCACAAGTGAGTGCTCAACAATCCGCCCGCCACCTTTTTAACGGTGATGGACAAACGCGCCTGGCGGCCAGCGACACCGCTGAGGCTGTAGCTGCGGCTCAAGCGCCGGCCATTGACCTCCGCACTCACATTGACGTGCTGCCCGGCGGCATGAGCAGGCCAATGGCGATTGGGCTTGAGCACCAAGGTGACGACGCCACGAGCCTCGACACGACGTGCCACGACACGGGCCAGCAAGCGTTCACGCGACCAAAGGGCGTTGACATGCCGAGTCCAGAAATCGAAAGTCTCAGGGTTGATCAATTGGCTGAAACGACCGGGCAAACCTGTTGCGGCTGGAACAAGAGCGGTGGTGGACAGAGCGTTCTCCAAGGCGGCAATCTCCATGAGGATGGCGTCAATCACGTCATCATACACTCAAATGCACAACTGTCTATACACTCGTATATCAATTGTCTGGGTATGATGTGACATCACGCGTCATCCGTTTCAAATGACGCGTACAAGCTCAGGTGACCAAGCATGCCAGCCCTTCAATCCTTGAATGCACCGACGACGGACGTGCCCGCAGCAAACCGCCCGGGTCGAAAAGCCATGATCTCGCGGGACGATCTGCTGAACGCCACCCTGGCTTTGTTGAGCACCGAACGCACCTTGTCCACCCTGAGCCTGCGCGAAGTCACCCGTGAGGCTGGCATCGCGCCCAACAGTTTCTACCGTCAGTTCCGCGACATGGACGAGCTGGCCATCGCCCTGACCGAACTGGCAGGCAGATCACTCACGCAGATCATCATGGAGGCCCGTCACCGAGCCAGTGCCGACCTGAGCGTGGTCCGCAGTTCAGTCGGCGCGTTCATGGAGCGCCTGTTTGCGGGCGATCGGCTGCTGCACCTCCTGCTGCGCGAAGTGGCCGTGGGCTCGCCGCCAGTCAAAGTGGCCATCGAGCGCCAGTTGTCCTTTTTCGAAGATGAACTTCGTCAAGACCTGATCCGTCTGGCCAAAGTGAAGAAAACGAGCTTGCTGGATCCCGCCCTGACGGCTCGGGCCATCACGCGGCTGGTCTTTGCCATGGGCGCGCAGGC
>CANBUA010000007.1 GCA_947372535.1 Burkholderiales bacterium | reverse complement strand
AGCGACGCCGGCGATCATGACTGCTGCGGCAGCCACGATGATGTTGATGGTGCGGTTCATGTTGGTATCCTCGAAGGGAAGTGGTAGACAAAAAATGACTCACCGGACAGGTGGTGAGCACGCCGCAGTGTCGAAAATCTGTGTGACATCCGATCCATGGCGCCTTGGCCACCGGCATGAGCCGTTCGGACAAACCCTCTACCGCCCCCAGCGCCTACTCAAGGCTGGTCGGCACCCATCCGGTCCAGCATCAACTCGGTCAGGACGGTGGTCGGCGCAAGCCCTTGCGCCTGCAGCCAGGCCGCGGTGTCTTGCTGGCGACCCAAGGCCGCCGCATGCAGGGCGTTGAGCCCGTGCGCATCGGGCGTGGCCAGCGGCCAGCCCGCATCGCGCAAATGGATCAAGACCCCCACCTGGCCCGAAGCGGCCGCCACATCCAGGGCATGCTCGCCGTGGCGATTGGGACGATCAGCACGGGCACCGGCCCGTAAGAGCACATCGATCACCGCCGTCTGCCCCGTGGTGCAGGCCAGGTGCAAGGCAGGCAGCCCCGTGGCGCCCCAATCGTCCAGATGTGCACCACCCTGAAGCAGGGCGCGGACCACCTGCGGATGGCCCGCAAAGGCTGCTGCGCCCAGGGCTGTGAAGCCGTCGGCGCCCACCGCATTGGGATCGACACCGCCCGCATTCAACAGCGCAAGCGCCTCGGGCCAGCGGCGTTGCTGCACGGCCAACAGGAAGCGCTGGTTGGCGTCAAGCCACGCCTCAGGCCGTGCTTCATGCATGGCTTCGCTCCGGCGCACCCACTCGATGGGATCGACGGTGCCCGAGCGGGCAGGCGATGCCGAGACTTGCCCCAGGCCTTCGAATTCCCGCGACGCCGACTGGGCATGAGCGGCCGTCAGCGTCACCAAGGCAGCACCCAAGCCGCAGGCCATCAAGCTCGTTTTGTTCCACATCAGATTCGTTCCTCAGGTCTTGGCGGGTGCTGGTGACGATGCAGATGGCGAAGGGCGCTCATCCATGCCGCCCAGCATGTCCATGCTCATCGCCTTGGCCACCGCCTGTGCACGATTGGCCGCACCCAGCTTGCGCAGGATCTTCTGCACATGGTTCTTGACCGTGAGGGCGCTGATGCCCAATTTTTCGGAGATCTGCTGATTGCTCATGCCGCAACGCACCCAGTTGAGGATCTCGCGCTCACGCAGCGTGATGACCTGCGCCAGGGCACCCGATGACAAGCGCGCCAGACCCATCGGCGATGCGCCGGACCAGGATTCGACCTCGCACTCGGTCAGGTACACGCGCTGATAGGTCAGGTGCAGGCAAGGCAGCAACATCTCCAGCGCCAGCCGCGCATCCTCGTCATAGCGATGTCCGGGCGAGCCCAAGATGAACAGACTCTCGAGTTCATCGGGTCGGCCTGGCCGGTTGACCCCATGCACCATCAGCTGCTGGTAGCCGCTGTCGATGAAGGTTTGCAAGGCCGATTCACCACCGGTCGACAGAGGCAGGTCCAGCAGGCAGGCCCGCATGCGTGCCCGCTTCCAGGCACCAATGGCCAAAGGAATCAAGGCTGCTTGCGGGTTGAGCAAGGGGCGCAGCATCTGATCAGGCACGGGCACGCTGTTGAAAGCGTCGAAAACCATTTCGCGGCGGTCGCGTGCGTAGATGCCGCAGGCCATCAGCTTGTGGGGCAGCCAGCGCTGGAGGTCGTTCTGACTCCAGAGGAAGAACTGTGAGCGACGCTTGACCTCGGGTGCTGATTCAACAATCCTCAGCATGCTCTCGGACAAGGCCGCAGCCGATGCGGGGAGGTGTGTCATGGCGTCCAGTGTCAACAGACCGCCGAGCTTAAGGATTCATGATGACGGTTTGTTGACGGCCGGCTCAGACGCGGGCGAATCGGCCTCGGCTGGCACCTCGAAACGCCATTCATCGAAGCGGTGGATGTTCTCGGGCGCGCTCAAAGGCGCTCGCTGCGAGGTGCTGTAGACGCCCGAGATGCGCTCACCCGTGCGCACGATGCCCCACTCGCCACCCGTGATGGGGTCTGGCCACAGACGCCGCAGATGGCGCGCTGTTCGCGGTCCGCGCTGATCGTCGAGCAGGTCCTCCAGGCGGCTGGGCAGGCCGGTCTGATCGTTGATGCGCACGGCCTGGTAACTGCGCAAAGCCTGGGTGATCTGCTCGGCCCTGAAGATCAGTTCAGCCTCGCGCTGACGCCTGATCTCCATGGACCATTGCCGGCCCAGCGCCGCCAGCATCACCCCGCCGATGGCCACCCACCACAGGAGCATCAGGTAGGTGAAGCCACGGTGGTGGCGTTTGCTGTGGCGACGCGACATGGCCTCAGTGGCCTCACCATTGCCCATAAGGCACGCCGTCCTGGCCCAGGCCTTTGGCGCCGCTGCGCACATCGGCCATGCCACCGCGCAGATGATCATCTTCCAGCGGTGGCAGCATCTGCCAACTGTCGCGGCGCCCAGTGACCGGGTCGATGGGCACTTGACGGATGTAGCCCATGCGCACCAACTCATCGAGCGAGGGCGGATACTGGCCTTTGTCGCCCAGGTACTTGTCGATGGCATCGCGCATGACGTTCAAGGAGGTCTTCATGCTGGCATCGCGGGCGTTGTCGACCGATCGCACATAACGCGGCGCCACGATGCTGACCAGCAGCGCGATGATGGCCAGCACCACGATCAACTCGATCAAGGTGAAGCCGGCTGCTCGTTTGTGCGCCATGGCTTTTTTTACCAAGAACGGTACGGCGTGCCGTCCAGCCCACGGCCATCGGCATCGACGTAGACATCGAAGACATCGCGGCCTGGCGCAGGCTGGTCCGGTGGGCTCTCATAAGAGCGCGTGGCCCAGGTCTGCTCAGGTGGCAGCTCGGGCGGGGCCAGCGTGTTGCGTGGCAAACGGCGCAGGAAATAGATCTTGGCACCCTGGGGGCTGCTGATGTCCGTGACGCCATCGACCAACACGCGCAAGTTCGGTGGATAAGGCGAGGTGTCGGCCTTGCGCTCGATGCGGTTTTGTTCCACGGCTCGTTTGTAGTCATCCAGGGCACGCCGAAGCACGCGCAGGTTGTCACGCAGTTCGAACTCCTGCTGGCGCCGCTTGTGCAGCGCGGCCAAGGGCATGGCGGCACTGGCCAGGATGCCCACGATGACGACGACCACCATCATCTCGATGAGGGTGAAGCCACGCGCAACCAGCTTGCTCATTGCTCGGCCTCCGCCGGTTGCGGCAGGTTGGGATCGCGGATGCGCAAAGGCCAGGGCTGGCCCGGCGTCTCCAGCGTGAGCTGGGTGTCGGCGAGCGAGGTGCCCGCTTTGGCCGTCAGCAACACGCTTTGCTCGGCATGCGGCCCGATGCTGACGGGCGCGCGGCCCGCCGTGCCTGGGCCCGCGCCGGCCGCATCGATCAGGCTGCTGTCGAACATCACGGAGGTGTTGACGGTTTGATCGCCCGCATTGCGCACGGTGATGCTGAAGGACGCGCCTGGCTGCACCTCCTCCGGGCCGGTGATGCTCAGAGGCAGCACGGGGCCACCGGCCGCAGGCATGGCACGTGGTGCGGCGCCGCCCGGTGCGCTCAAACCGCCGGCCTGACCGTGCTCCATCGTGAACGGGGCCGCGCCCGGCAAAGCCTCGGTGCCCGAGGCCATGGGCAACGCCAACAAACTGCCCTGGTTGAGGTTGCGGATGACGCGCGGCGTGATGAGCAGCACCACCTCGGTCTTCTTGCGCTCGTCCAGGTTCTTGCCGAACAAGCGGTTGAGAATGGGCAGGTCCTGGAGACCCGGCAGGCCTGAGTAGTTGCGGCTTTCATCGTCGCTGATCAAACCGGCCAGCACCTGCGTCTCGCCATCGCGCAAGCGCAACGAAGTGGTGGCCAGGCGGCTGCCCACTTGGTAGGCCAGCGAGCCTTCAGGGCCTGTGACCTTGTTGGTGATGTTGCTCACCTCCAGCGCCACTTTGATGATGACCTCGTTGTCGAGCTGAACCTGAGGCTCAAGCTCCAGCTTCAATCCCACATCGACATAGGTCACGTTGACGGTGTTGGCCGTCGCCGTGCCGGTCACCGTGGTGGTGGTGAAAACAGGCAGCTTCTCGCCCAGGGAAATCTTGGCCTTCTCGCGGTTGCGGGCGCGGATCTTGGGGTTGGCCAGCAGGTTGCTCGAATCCTTGGTGCCGCGCAGCGTGGCCACGGCCAGCGGGTTGGTCGTGCTCCAGCGCAAGCCCTTGAAACTGGTGAGTGGGTCCAGGCCACCGGGGAGGCCGTAGTTGGCGCTGTTGACCAGGTCCAGCCCGATCTCGTTGACCTTGTTGCTGGAGACCTCCATCACCTCCAGCTCCAGCATGACCTCGGGATCGGGCAAGTCGATGCTGGCCACCAGGCGCTCGATCAGGCGGACCACCTCGGGCGTGTCACGCACCACGACCAGGTTCAGTCGCTCGTCGACGAAGATGTCACGCGTCTTGGCCACGGTGCGAATCAGGTTCTGCGCCTGCTTCGGGTCGGCATTGACCAGGTAAAAGCTGCGGGTCACGGTGTCCAGCAAGTCCCGCTGTTTCTGCGTGGTGTTGGGGTAGATCAGCACCGTGCGGTCGTTGAGCAGCTTGTAGCCCAATTGCTGGGTGTTGAGGATCACCTTCATGGCCTCGTCCACCGTGGTGTCCCGCAGGAACAAGGTCACCTTGGCATCGCCGCGCACATCCTTGTCGAACACGAAGTTGACCTGGGCTGCTCTGGCCAAGGCTTCGAAGACAGTGCGCAAGGCGGCTTCACGAAACTCCAGCGTGATCGGCTTGCCCGCCATGGCCAGCTGCACCGAGGACTGGCGTCGGGTCTGGTCGGTGCGCTGCTCGTCGATGCGGGCCAATTGCTGGCGCGCTTCCTGATGGCCGGGATCCTCGGCCAGGATGGCGCGAAAGGCGGCTTCGGCCCTGACCCAGGCTTGCTGGCTCACCGCGACACGGGCCTCTTCCAACAAGCGATTCTGGCGAGCCCGGCGCGCGATCTCGTTCTTCAGCGCCTCCACCCGCGGATGGCCCGGCGCGGCGATTTGCGCGCGCGCCAGGATGCGATCCAACTCCGCCGGCTGCCCAGCCACGCGGGCCGCTTCGGCCTGGTAGAGCAGATAAGCCAGGGTGCTGTCGCGTTGCTTGGCCAGGGCGCCCTTGAGCACCAAGTCCTCCGGTTGGGCCTGGCTGGCTTGCTGAAGCCGTGTCAGCGCAGCTTCGTACTGGCCTGACTCGCGCAGGCGATCGGCCTCACGCAAGGCGGGGTTCGCGCATGCTGTCAACAGCATCAGCAAGCAGCTCATGGCCACCCCTGACACAGTGCGCTGGGGAATGGTGCAGTTCATGGTCACTTCAGGTTCACGGTCTGGCTCTGTTGCAGGGGCAGGTAGGTCAGGCGCATCTGGCGCTCTTCGATGGCGTCCACACGCCACTGACCATCGAGCACATCTTTGGCTTGCACGACCCAGGTCTGAGCTGGGCCGGCCACGACCGCACGCACCGCGTTGTCGACATAGCGGCCCACCCAGGCGTGCGGAAATGGAGGTGCCATAGGGGGCGGTGGTGGCGCAGGTGGCGCCGCCTCGACTGGGGGGGGCGGCGGCGCCTGTGCGGCCCAGGCCAATGGCGCAGGCCCTGAAAGCGCTGGCCAGGGCTGTGAACTCTGGCGGCGCTGTTGCCAGCCCTCCAGCGCTGCCAGCAGTTGAGCCCAGGCCGCCAACTGGGCATCGTCCTTGAGGGGCTGGAGCTGGGTTGTGCGTGTGGCTCGACGCAGATCTGCTGGATGGCCAACACCGGCTTGCCGCACCGGCCCCGAGCCGGCTTTGGTGCGGCTCGCCAAGTCCACATCGCCATCAGGCTGCTGCGCGACATACAGGCTCATGGCGCCTGCGATCAGCAGGCCAACCCACAACAGCGGCTTCATGGCTGGCCCTCTGGGTCAGGCGCGCGCCACCACACCGAGATGGCCACCCTGGCCTTGACTTGCTCGCTCATGGGATCGGTCCGGCCGATGTCCAGGGCGTCGATGCTGAGCCCGGGCCGCTGTTGCATCTGCCCCAACCAGGCGCGCACGGCGGGATAGGCGCCCTCCACGGGCAGGCTGATTTGCTGGCGCCAGATGCCAGGCAAAGCCTTGAGGGATGCGCCTTTGTACTGCACCGACTGAACCTGCACGCCTTGTGCACGAGCCAGGGCCAGCACCTCCACCTGCAGGTCAGCACCTTGACGGGGCGTGGGCAAGCTCTGCCACAGCCCCTGCCAGGCCCCCTGCACCCGGCTCGTCAAGCTCGCACCCGATGCTTGGCCCGAACTACCCTGTCCATGGCTGACGCCGGCTTGCAAATGGTGCCTCAACTGAACCAGCTGAGAATTCTGCTCATCCAGGAGCGCCTGCTCGGCGGGCAAGCCCTGCCACCAGGCCAAGACGGCGATCAAGCCAATGGACAAGCCCAGCCACCCAGGCACGCCCAGCAGGCCGACGCACCTCGGCCACGATGCCCATGGCAGGCGCTTGCTCATCATGACTTGGCCGCCAGGGTGGGCGATGGACTGCGCGCCGTGGGCGTCATTTGCACCTGGACCTTGAACTCATAGGCCCCGGTCAAACCCGTGAAAGGCTGAGGCAGCCGCTCCCGCGTCAGCAAGCGACCTTGCGGCAGGCTGAAAGCCCAGGCCATGGCATCGCCATCGCCATGCACCGCCGCTTGAAGACGCCACACAGGCTGCGATGCAGCCGCATCGTTCAGGCCAGCCAGATCAGCCCCCATGCTCATCATCACCGCTTGATGAGCAGCCGCTTGCGACTCAAGTTGCGCCAGCACCTGGCCCCAGGGATAAGCGAGCAGAAGGCTCATGGTCATGGCATCGGTCAAGGCCGGCCCAGACAGTGCCGGCGCCGATTTCTCTGACGATGCAGCGGCAACCTGACGCACGGACAAGCCTTGCGCCAGCAGGCGTTGGCGCTCAGCCCGGTTCAAGCGTTTCATCTGCACTTCGCCATCGTCCAGCGCCAGGCGGACCCGGTCGAATTCATCGCTGACCTTCAACGCCGTGGCAACGCCCAGGCCCAGCACCAGCCAGGCCCACCAAGCGGTCCTGGCGCGAGGGCCGCCAAAATCCAGGTCGTCGGCCCAGTTGCCGGAGGCGCGCCACCGTGTCAGCACCGTCGACGTCCATGCCTTCATGCCGCACCCGTCCAGGGCGCCGCTTGGCCCTCAAGCAGGGCACGGGTGAACACGTCATCCCACAAGACAGCCTGGGATCCGGTGCCCAGTGTCGATGCCGTGCCGACACGCACCTCAAGGACCTGGCCCGATGACACAGCCGACAGCGGATCGCCGTCCCCATCGTCATCTCGCCAAGCCCCCCATTCAGCCAGACCGCCATCGACCTGGCTCAGGCCCACACACCACCCCGGCTCACGCATCAACAACACACGGCGATCATTCGAGACGATCCCGCGTTGCCCAGGCCGCGCCAGCCACCAACGCTGAACGCCCCGTGCCCACCACGGCCCCATCCACAGCACCCTCACACCATGGGCATCAGCCACGGTCTTCACGTCCGCAACGATTTGGCGAGGCATGGCCGTGACCAGCCAGGCTTGCGCCACTTTCACGGCCCTCACGCGCCAAGCTGATGCTGATGCGGCCGACGGCGCCTCAAGGCCGAAGTACTGAACCCATTGCTGCCAGGCGCCATCCAAAGCCTGAACCCGCGACATAGCCTGATCCACCGGCACCACCGCATGGAGCAACCACTGGCTGGACAGGCCGACCAGGCAACGCTGTCCTGCATGCGCTTCGCACCAGTCCCGCCAGGGCAACAAAGCCTGCGCATGCGAAGGCACCACCTGCGTCAACGCCTCAGACACCTCGACAACACCGGGCGACAAGAACACCGCACTTGGCCGTCGCCACCATCGACTCAACGTCACATGCTGCCTCATCACTCCACCAGCGTCACGCGGTTGAGCTCTTCGAGCGTGGACTCGCCACGCAGCACACAAGCCAGCCCGGATTCACGCAACAGGCGCGTGCCACTCGCCCGGGCATGGGCCTTGATCTTGATCAACGAAGCCCTGGTGACGATCAGGTCACGCAAGGTGTCGTCCATCAGCAGCACCTCGGCAATGGCCTTGCGCCCCCGATAGCCTGTGCCACGGCACTGCGGGCAACCCACAGCGCGATGGAAATGCCCATGCGTGTCCAACGGCAGCATGGCCGCCTTCAAATCACTGGCCTGCGGTTGCCAGGGCAAGGTGCAGTGCGGACACAAGCGCCGCATCAAGCGCTGAGCCACCACACCATTGAGGGCCGAGACCATGTTGTACAGGTCGACCCCCATGTGCATGAAGCGCCCCACCACATCAAACACATTGTTGGCATGGATGGTCGACAGCACCAAGTGCCCCGTCAGCGCGGCCTGCGAGGCGATCTGCGCGGTCTCGGCATCACGGATCTCGCCCACCATCACGCGGTCCGGGTCATGGCGCAAGATGCTGCGCAGGCCACGCGCAAAGCTCAGGCCCTTCTTGTCGTTGACAGGGATCTGCACGACGCCGGCCAACTGGTATTCCACCGGGTCTTCGATGGTGATGATCTTGTCGCTGCCATCGTTGATCTCCTGCACGATGGCATACAGCGTGGTGGTCTTGCCGCTCCCGGTCGGGCCGGTCACCAGCAGCATGCCGTAAGGCTTGCCCGCCAGGCGGCGCACCACGGTCGCATCGGCCTCCTCAAAGCCCAGGCCTTCGAGCGTCATGGCCGACGCATCGGCCGCCAGGCGCGAGCGGTCCAGGATGCGCAGCACGGCATCCTCGCCATGGCTGGACGGCATGATGGACACGCGAAAATCCACCTCGCGCACGCCCTGTTCGCCAGCACCCTGGCCCAGCCGCACCCGCAGCTTGAAGCGCCCATCTTGCGGCAGGCGGCGCTCGCCGATGTCCAGCTCGGCCATCACCTTCAGGCGCGAGACCAACTGTTCGGCCACTTCACGCGAGGTCACTTCGCCCATCTCCACCATCACCCCATCGAGACGATGGCGAATCGTCATGCCCGCAGGTGTCGATTCCAGGTGCAAGTCGCTCGCCTGGGCCTTGAGTGCATCAAACAAGGTGGCGTCCAGCAACTTCACCAGCGCACTGCCCTGGCGGTTGATGGCATCAACCGACAACTCATGGACCAGGACGGCGGCGCCCGCCTCGCCCCCTACCTCGGCGGCTTGAGACTGCAAAGCATCGCGCGCCTCATAGACCGACTCACCCTGTGCCAGCACCTTGGACAACTGCTCGGCCGTGATCGACCGCCAACGCAGCGAATGCCGCAGCCGGCGCCCCACCGCTTCACGCAGCATCACGTCATCGGGCGTGGGCGTCCAGGCGCACCATTGTTCGCGTTCGTCCTGGCCGACCACCACGCGCAGCCTGAGTGCCTGCACCAGCGGCCAGGCGGTCCAATCGACACGCAGTACCGGCCCAACATCCGTGACGCTCGCGTTGCTCATTGGATCTGGTCCGCCACTTGAAAGATCGGCAAGTACATCAACACCACGATGCCGCCGATCAGCACGCCCATCACCAGCATCAGCACCGGGCTGATCACGCGGCCCACCCAATCGGTGAAGCGAGCGATCTCTTCGTCATAGAAGGTCGCGGCGCGCTCCAGCATCGGGCCCAGCTCGCCTGAGTGCTCGCCCACGCGGATCATGCGCAGCGAAACCGGCGTGGTCAGCGTCTGCGCCAGCAGGCTGTCAGACAGTCGGGCGCCTTCGCGGACGCGGCCACAAGCGCTGCCCAAAGCCAAGCGCAAGGATGGACTCACCAGCGGCCCGGCAGCTTCCAGGGCGGCCACCACTGGCACGCCTGCCTGCAAGAGCAACCCCAGCGTTCGGTACAAGGTCGCCAGTTCAACCAGGCGCAGCCGTTCGCCAATCCCCGGCCAGGACCATGCCCAGGCCGCCAGCGCAGAACGAATCGGTGCACTTCGCCAGGCCAGCACGGCCCCAAACACCAAGCCTGCCAGTCCCACCAACACCCAGACCGGATGCATGCCAACCCATTGACCAAAGCCCAGCAGCACGCCCGACAGCCAGGGCAGCTCACCGCCCATGCCCTCATAAATGTCGGCAAAGCGCGGCACCACGAACACCGTCAGAAAACCGATCACCAGCACACTGGCCGAGACCAGGATGGCCGGGTAGATCATGGCGCTGATCAATTGCCCGCGCAGGCCCTGGACCCAGGCCAGGTAAGCCGCATGCTGACGCAAAGCCGTGGCTGTGTGCCCCGTGCGGCTGCTCGCCTCGACCGAGGCCACCAGCAACTCGCCAAACGCTGAGGGATGCGCCCGCATCGCCTGCGCCAAGGTTTGGCCATGGCGCAAGGACTCGCCCATCTCGCTCAACACGCCGGCCACACGGGCCGAAGATTCTTTCTCTCGCAAGGTCAGCAAGGCCTCAAGCAAAGGGATGCCGGCATCCAGCAGAACCGCCAACTCCTGGCAGAACAGGCGCCGAGGAAAGTCCAGCGCCCGGCCACCCGCATGACCAGGCGATGCAGGGGTTGAGGTAGCGCCAGACACATCGACCGCCAGCACCGTGGCGCCCAGCACATCGCCCGCCTTGACCGGCACCTGCAACTGCACCGCCAACGCAGCCGGCACCGCCTTCGCGCTGGCGGCCATCACCTCGTGCACGGCCACGTGGCCCAAGGCCATGTGCCGAACGCTGAATCGAGTCATCCGGGCAGGCATGGGCGCTCGTTCACCAACTGGTGACGTCTTGGTTGTCGCCATCGCCGCCCTCCCGGCCGTCTTTGCCCAGGGTGGACAAGTCGTACTCGCCGTGGTCGCCCGGCGCCTTGTAGAGGTACTCGCGGCCCCAAGGGTCTTTCGGTGGCGCCTTGCGCAGGTAAGGCCCCCACCAGCGGGTTTCGTCGCCCGGTTTGACCCACAGGGCGTTGAGCCCCTGTTCGGTGGCCGGATAGTGGCCTGTGTCCAGGCGGAACTGATCCAGCGCCTTGTTCAAGGCATCGATCTGGGCGGCTGCCGTCTTCACTTCGGATTTACCGATCTGGGCGAAAAAGCGCGGCCCCACATACCCGGCCAACAGCCCGATGATGACCAGCACCACCAGCAATTCCAGCAGGGTGAATCCATGCGCACGTTTCATATGGGCATGATCCTATTGGCTCATGCTGACAGCTTTGTGACAGCGCCCAGCCAGGCCCGACAATAGGCTGACCCAGCGCCGCCCATGAACAATCAATCCTTGCCATGACCTGCCGTTTTTTCCTGCCACTCCTGCTCCTCATCGCAGGGTGCGCCCACCAGTCAGCCCAGAACACCGCCATCCGTCACGGCGGCTTTGAATGGACCTTGCCCCCCGAATTCACCGATGACACGGCCTACTTTCTCCAAAACCATCAGTTGGAGCCTGAAGACACTGCCCTGAACCAAAGCATGGGCCAGTTCGTGGAACCGCTGATGAAGTTCGAAAGCGCTCCGCGTTATCGTTTCGATGGCGGATGCGCTTTGGCCAGGACGCGCTTGACGCCAAAACACTCACTGCGCTTTGCCGATCTGCGGCAGATCATTCGACAAGTAGGCCAAAACTTCAAGAACCCCAAACTCGAGTTCAAACCCAACCGCCCGCTCAGCCCCTGGCGCCCCATCGAGCGCATGGATGTCGAAAATGCCAAAGCCGTCAAGATGGCCGGCCTGAACGGCTGGCAGGAGACCTGGCGCATCCAGTGGGCACGCCAAAGCGGCCCCACCCAGGTGGCCAGCCTCGTGACCATGAGAATGGCCGATATCTCGCACCCCAGGGAGCTCGCTGCCGACCGCGTGATCCTCCACATGATCTGCCTCACGGCCGACATGGACAGCTATGTGGACATCGCCTCCCACAACGTGCTGACCGTGGCCGACACCCTCCAGCCCACTGCCCCATGACCGTCGCACCCACCCACCTGCTCTACCTGCACGGCTTTCGCTCCTCGCCCAGATCGGCCAAGGCCCATCGCATGGCCACAGAGGTCGAGCGGTGGCGCGCCGCCGGCCTGGACATCACCTGGGCCTGCCCGCAACTGCCGCCCTCGCCCACCGAGGCCATGGCCGACATCGATGCCATCGTGGACGACTGGCCGCACGACACCATGGCCGTGATCGGCTCCTCGCTGGGTGGCTTCTACGCCACCGTGGTGGCCGAGAAATACGGCTGCCGCGCCGTGGTGATCAACCCGGCCGTGGCCCCGGCGCGGGACCTGGCCCGCTACATTGGCGAGCAGCACGCTTTTCATGATCCGCAGGACCGCTTCTTTTTCCGCGCCGAGTTCGTGGATGAACTGAAGGCGATCGAACCCCATCCCATCACACGCCCAACTCGCTACTTCGCCTTGATCGCCCAAGGTGACGAGGTGCTGGATTGGCAGGAGATGGTGGCCCACTACGCGCCCCAGGACCTGGGTGTGGCGCTCACGCTGCTCGAAGGCAGCGATCACGCCGTCAGCGATTTCGATCAGCACCTGCCGGTTTTGCTGCGGTGGCTGGGGCTGGACTCACTCGAATCACCTTGAGCACCGCCCCCATGCTTGGCGCCAGACACAACTTCAAGGCCGGCGGCGCCATGCCGCAGCACTCACGCCAAGCAGGCCCAGCGCCCACATCAGCACATTGGCAGGCTCCGGCACGGTGCCCGACTTGACCATGAAGAACCCGACGGCCGCCTCCGAATTGGCCGGACCCAGGACGCCGTCCCACAAGGTGTTGCCGGGATAGCACCCCCCCGCCAGACAGCCTTCACCGTAGGTGCCATCGCTGTTCAGGAAACGACTGCTGGCTACGCCTGAATGGGCAAGGTCGGCGAACAAAGGCAGTTCACCCACCAGCATGCGGTTACTGGTGGTCGTCGAGGTGGACGAGGGCGGGTACACCATGGTCTGGGTGACCGGATCCAGGTGCGGGCTGGGCACCGTGATGGATGTGCTGGTGCTGAATGTGTACCCGGCCAGCGAAACCTGGTCGGCAGGCCCCGCCACATGGCCGATGGACACGACGTTGGCAAAAGACAGATAGTCATTGGCCCTGACTGAGTTCGATTGATCGATGCCCAATGCGAAAACACCATCGTCGACACGGGTAGCCGTGTAAGCCAGGGCCTTGGCTTCGCTGGTGGTGGCCAGACGGTAGCCAAGGTCCAGGCCTTGCTGCAAAGTGGCCGTCTTGATCCAGGCCAAACCGGTATGGGCATCCAATACGTCGTTTTCCGGCGTACTGGCAATGGGCGCCAAGTCCGCCCGCGCGGCCCCTACGGCAGAAAGAATGAGACAGGCCACAGCGGCCCGGGCATGGGTCAATTTGTACATGAATGCTCCCTGATGAATGAATACCAACCTGAAACAGTATAAAAAAGCCCCTTGACCGGTACATCAGGGTTAACGAAGAGCGCTCGACATGGGCACCGCCCAACCGCTGGTGGACCACGGCCCGGAGCAGTGGTTGGATGCATGCCAACCAGCCATTTCCCGCCCACGCGCCAAAATGGGACAATCAGCGCCCTGATGTCCACATGAGCCTCTTGTTCGATGTTTGCCCTTTTTGACGACGCCGGTAAATTCCAGGCTGGCCGCGTGATGTCCGAAGCCGACAGTTCGATGCAGATCGAGCTGGATTCGGGCAAGCGCGTGAAGGCCAAATCGGCCAACGTGCTGATCAAGTTCTCCAAGCCCTCGCCCGCCGAGCTGATGGCCCAGGCCCCCGTGGCCGCCGCCGAAATCGACCTCGACCTGGTCTGGGAAGTCGCCCCGGAAGAAGACTTCGGCTTCGAAGACATCGCCACCGAGTACTTCGGCAACGGCAGCACCGCCGTGCAGCAGGCGGCCATGCTCATGCGCTTGTTCGAGACGCCGCACTATTTCCACCGCCGTGGCAAGGGCCGCTTCCGCAAGGCGCCCGAGGACATCCTCAAGCAGGCCCTGGTCGCCATCGAGCGCAAGAAACAAGTCGCCGAGCAAATCGAGCAATGGGCCAAGGACTTGGCCGCAGGCACCTGCCCGCCCGCCATCCGCGAGCAGCTCTACAAGATCCTGTTCAAGCCCGACAAGAACGGCGCCGAGTACAAGGCCGTGGTCGATGCAGCCAAGGCCACCCAGCGCGCACCGCTGGACCTGCTCAAAGACGCCGGCGCCATCGACAGCCCCTACCATTTCCACTGGCGGCGCTTCTTGTTCGAGCACTTCCCCAAGGGCGCGGGCTTCCCGGCCATGGACGCGCCGCCCATCAAGGACGAGCTGCCCTTGGCGCCCGTGCAAGCCTTTTCCATCGACGACTCCAGCACCACGGAAATCGACGATGCCCTGTCCGTGCAGGGCCTGGGCACCGGCACCGTCACCTACGGCATCCACATCGCCGCGCCCGGCTTGGCCATTGCGCCCGGTGCGTCCGTCGACGCGGTGGCGCGCGCGCGCATGTCCACGGTCTACATGCCCGGCCACAAGCTGACCATGCTGCCCGACGAGGTGGTGCAGCGCTACACCCTGATGGAAGGGCGCGAGTGCCCCGCCGTTTCGCTGTACGTGACCTACGACGAGGCCACCCTGGAGCGCAAGGGCTCGGAGACTAAGCTGGAACGCGTGCCCATCGCGGCCAACCTGCGCCACGACAAGCTCGATAGCGTCGTGACCGAGGCCAGCCTGATTGGCGAGGCCTCGGCGGACTATGCCTTCGCGCCGGAACTGGCCTTTGCCTTCCGCCTGGCCAAAGCCCTCAAAGCCCAGCGCGAAGTGGTGCGCGGCAAGCCCGAGAACTTCAACCGCCCCGACTACACCTTCAAGCTCGAAGGCAAGGAAGACGGCGTCGAGCCCGTTGGACAAGAGCAGGTCATCATCGGCACGCGCCAGCGCGGCTCGCCGCTGGACCTGATCGTGGCCGAGGCCATGATCCTGGCCAACAGCACCTGGGGCGGCTGGCTCCACGATTGCGGCGTGCCCGGCATCTACCGCAGCCAGGCCAGCTTGCAACCGGGCATCAAGGTGCGCATGGGCACCAAGGCCCAGCCGCACGCCGGCATGGGCGTGGCGCAATACACCTGGGCCACCTCGCCGCTGCGCCGTTATGTCGACCTGGTCAACCAGTGGCAGATCATCGCCTGCGCCCGTCACGGCAACACCGCCGCCCTGGTCGCGCCCTTCAAGCCGCGCGATGCCGACCTGTTCTCCATCATCTCCAATTTCGACGCGGCCTACAGCGCCTACAACGGCTTCCAGTCCAGCCTGGAGCGCTACTGGACGCTCAAATACCTGCAACAGCAGGGCATCACCGAGCTCGATTGCGCCGTGATGATGAATGGCTTGGTCCGCGCCGACACCCTGCCGCTGGTCTTCAAGGCCATCGGCTGCGAAAACCTGCCGCGCAACGCCAAGGTTCGCGTGCGCATCACCGGCATCGACGAGTTGACGCTGGACCTGCACGCCAGCCTGCTGGTGCGCCTGGACGAGCATGTGGAAGCCGCGCCTCAGGGAGAACCAGAACCCGAGGACGAGTCCGAGGTGCTGGACAATGCAGGGCCGCTGACCCTGGCCATCGACGTGACCGACGCCGATCCGCCGGCCGCCGGCACTGCCGCCTGACCACGCCTGCCACCATCCATGCTGAACCGACTTCGCGAGGCCTGGGCCCACATGGGCCTGCTGACCAAGACACTGCTGCTGTCGGTGGGCGTGCACGCCGTGCTCATCACGGTGCGCTTCGTCAATCCGGAAGGCTTCAACCGCTTTTTTCAGGACACCCCGCTGGAGGTCATCCTGGTCAACGCGGCCAGCAAGGAGCGGCCCGACAAGGCCCAGGCGCTCGCACAGGCCAACATGGTGGGCGGTGGCGATGCAGACAAAGGCCGCGCCACCTCGCCGCTGCCGCCCTCGCCGCGCAGCGAACTGGGCGATGCGCTGGAAGACACCCGCCGCATGATCGAGGACATGCAGACGCAGCAGCAGCAACTGCTCACCCAGGTCAAGGATGAGCTGTCCGCCCTGCCACCGCCTCAGCCGCACCGCTCGGCCAAGAACAAGCAGGAGCGCGCCGACCAGGAGCGCCGCAAGCAGCTGACCGAACTGCTGGCCGAAATCGAAAAACGCATCCGCGAAGAAAACGCCCGCCCCAAGAAGCGCTACCTCAGCCCCTCGACCCTCAAATCGGCCGATGCGCTGTACTACAGCCGCTTCCGCACCCTGGTCGAGCGCTCGGGTACAGAGCATTTCCCCACCGCCAGCGGCAACAAACTTTATGGCGATCTGGTCATGGAGGTCTGGCTCAACCGCCAGGGCGATGTGGTCGAGACCATCGTCACCCGCAGCTCGGGCAACCCGACCTTGGACAAGCGCGCCGCCAGCATCGTGCGCAAGGCTGGGCCCTTTGGCGTGGTGCCCGAAGAGGTGCGCACCGGTCACGACCTGCTGCTGATCTCCTCGCGCTTTCGCTTCACCCGCGAGGCTGGCATGGAAGCCTCCACGCAGGCTCCCGCCACCAGCGCCTCGCCCTGAGCCATCGCCATGACGACGACCCCTGACCGTTACGCCGTTGCCGGCAACCCAGTCGAGCACAGCCGCTCGCCGGCCATCCACGCCTTGTTCGCCAAACAGACCGGCCAGTCCATGGACTACAGCCGACTGCTCTGCCCGCTGGATGACTTTGCCCGCACCCTCAGGCAGTTCGCGCAGCAAGGTGCCCTCGGCTGCAATGTGACCGTGCCCTTCAAGTTCGAGGCCTTTCAACTGGCCGCGCGCCGCACCCCACGCGCCGAGATGGCCCAGGCCGCCAACACCCTGCGCTTTGACGAGCAAACCGAAGGCGGCTGGCTGGCCGACAACACCGATGGCCTGGGCCTGGTGCGCGACATCACCGTCAATGCCGGCATGCCCCTGCAGGGCAAACGCATCCTGCTGCTGGGCGCTGGTGGCGCCAGCGCCGGTGTGCTGGGCCCCCTCATGGAGCAAGGCCCGGCCCTGATCGTGGTGGCCAACCGCACCTTCAACAAAGCGCAGGAGCTGGTCAGCCGCCAGGGCCGCTGGCCCCGTCCGGCCGGCGTCACCCTGGAGGCGACCACACTGGACGAAGTCGGCGAAGCCTACGACGTGCTGATCAACGGCACGGCCGCCAGCCTGGAAGGCGCGGGCGTGCCCGTCCACAGCAAAGCGCTGCGGCCTGGCTCGCTGGCCGTGGACATGATGTACGGCCCCGCCGCTCGGGGCTTCCTGGATTGGGCACGCGTGGCGGGCGCTCAAGGCCGCGATGGCCTGGGCATGCTGGTCGAGCAGGCGGCCGAGAGCTTCGCGCTGTGGCGGGGCGTGCGTCCCGATACCGCACCCGTGCTGGCCACGCTGCGCCAGCAAATCGATGCGCCGCAACGCTGAAATCTGCCCTTGATCGAGGTGGTGGTTCGATGATGATGAAAACCGTCTGGCGCCTGTTGCTGCTGGTGGCCTTATCGGGCCTCAGCCTGGAGGCTTACTTTGCCCTGCGCATCGCCCTGATGCGCGTGGTCGATCCGCAATCGACTACTTTCCAGCGCTCCGAGATCAGCCGCATCCTGCGCGAACATGGCTACCTGCCCTGGAGCCAACAATGGCGCCCCTATGAGGAAATCAGCCCGACCATCAAGCGCGCCGTGATCACTTCGGAGGATGCAGGCTTTGCCGATCACAGTGGCGTCGAATGGGATGCGCTGGAAAAAGCCTGGCAAAAAAACAGCCGCGCTCAGCAGCGCGTCCAGGTTCAGCAGGAGCGCGCCAGCGAGCGTTATCAGCGGGCCGTGAACCGGGCCAAATCGCGCGGGCGTGCGACACCTCCGCCACCCAGTGCCTTGACGGCCACCCCGAAAATCATCGGGGGCTCGACCATCACCCAGCAATTGGCCAAGAACCTTTTTCTGAGCAGCGAGCGCAATCTCTTGCGCAAGGGCCAGGAGTTCGTGATCACCTTCATGCTCGAAGCCTTGCTGGGCAAGGAACGCATCCTGGAGATCTACCTGAACAACGTGGAGTGGGGTGAAGGGCTGTTCGGCGTGGACGCCGCCGCCCATCATTACTTCCATGTGGGCGCCCACCAGTTGGCGCCCATACAGGCAGCTCGGCTGGCGGTGATGCTGCCGGCGCCCAAGCGGTTCGAGCAAAGCCCGCGCTCGGGCTACATCGCCAGCCGCTCGGCCACCATCGCTGCGCGCATGGGGGCAGCCGAGCTGCCTTGAAACACCCGCTCGATCAGCGGTAGGCCATGTTGACGGGCGGATTGGTCTCGCTCGTCATCGAAGCCAAGGCTGGCGAGGCACCAAGCCGGGCCGACACATCGGCGCGGCAACTGTCACGCTCATGCGCGCTGGCCGACCATTCGCAACGGGTCAAGGCCTCATGGCGCTGAGCCGCGTCCTGACCACGGCGCTCGGCCTGGACCTTAGCGTCATTGAGCACCATCCAGAAACCCATCATCACGCCCAACAGCGTGAGCACGATGCCTGCATAGAGCAGCATCTGCGCCAGCCCCATGGGTGCGTCCAAAGGGATGGGCGAGCGAGCCGGGCGGTTGGTGCGCCGTGGCAGGTTGAAGGCGTCGATGTATGTGCTCACGGTCAGCTCCTGGCAAACTGGGGAAATAGGGTGTGTGAAGTCATCATCGCCGCGAGCGATCTCAATGGCCATCGGCGTTCTCCGAATCCTGTGTGGGAAATTTCCCACCCTGCTTCAGGCGTCAGCAGGCTGTGGCAGGCGCCTGTCCAGCCAGATCAGCGCAATAGCTGATCAACTCGTCAAGCTCATGCGATTTGTCGAACACGCGGTTGGCCCCCAGACTCGCGCAACGTTCGCGCACATCCGGGGTGGCGTAATTGGTCAGCACCACGCGCTGCCCCTCAAAGCCCAACTCCGACATGCGGCGCAGCACGCCCAGGCCCGAGCCGGTCTTGAGGAAGATGTCGATGATGACCAGCTGACAATCGCCACGGCTGTGGCGCAGCCAGTCCATCGCGCTGCCCTCGTCCACAGCCGAGCCGACCACCTTCACAGGGGTCAACTCTTCCAGCGTCGCCACCAGGTTTTCCAGGATGACGGGGCTGTCTTCAACGATGAAGGCATGGAGGGTCTGCATTAAATGCAGTATCTCAAGGCCATGCCGCGCCGAGCAAGCGGTGACAAGGCCATTGTGTCGTAGGAAGTTTCCTACGCCTCACTTCTCCAGCAAGTCCTTCATCTCATCGGCATGCTCCTCTTCATCAGAGAGGATGCCTTCGAGCATGCGCCGCGTGGTGGGGTCCTTGTCGCCGATGAGGTTGATCATCTGGCGGTAGGTTTCAACCGCCACGCGCTCGGCCACGAGGTTGGACTTGATCATCGCCTGCAGATCTTCAGATTCGTCATAGTCGGCATGGCTGCGACCCAGCAGGCCGTTCGGCGAAAAATCGGGCATGCCGCCCAGTTGCACGATGCGCTCGGCGATCTGGTCGGCATGGGCAGACTCTTCATTGGCATGCACCAGGAATTCGCTGGCAATCGCCGGCGAACTCAGCCCCTTGGCCGTGAAGTGGTGGCGCTTGTAGCGCAGCACGCAGACCAGCTCGGTGGCCAGGGAGTCATTGAGCAGCTTGACGATCTGGTCGCGCCAAGGGCTGGAGCTGGGCGTCACGGCACCTTCCATGCAGTGCTGGCGGGCTTCGTCGATGGCCGCCTGGTTGAGCACCAGGGCGCCCACGGCGGCGTTGTCGAAAGAGGAGAGAGAGTGCTGATCCACGGTGTGTCCTTTCGAGCGATCAATGCCAGATGGGCCTGGCGACTTCTTCACTCTAGAAGCATGCGCATGCACCAGGGATCAGCACCCATCACCCCGGCTTGTAGGACAACGCCGATTCGATGAGCCCGTCGACGGGCAGTAGGGCTTGTCCTACATCCACCCATCCCGGAGGACGACATGGTGACGCGGCGCTGGCTGGTGGCGGCGTCTGGGCTGCGATTTCACAATGAATCATCTTTTTCACCAACCAAGGACGACACCATGACTGCTGCCACCAACAACCTCAAGACTTTCTCCACCGAAGCCAAGGACACCCTGAATGACGTGTCCGAAAACACCGTCAAGCCTGCACTGAGCGAAGCCCTGAGCAAGGTAGACGAGTTGCGCATTCAAGGGCTGCAACGCGTTCGCGAAATCGCGGCCGACGCCCGTGACCAAGCCATCCGTGGCCGCGACGTCACCGTGGAGTACATCAAGGACGAGCCCATCAAGTCCGTGCTGATCGCCAGCGCCGTCGGTGCCGGCATCGCCCTGCTGGTGCGCGCCCTGGGCAGCCGCAACAACTGAGCACTGTCGCAACCACAGGTCAGCACGATAGGGAGTGGCGCCATGTTCAATGACGACGACACGGATCTGGACGACGCCATGCGCTGGTTCTTCGGGGGCACGCCGCCCGAAGAACCAGCCACCCCCTCAAACCTGCACCTGATTGGCAAAGGGTATCCAAGCTTCGATGCGCGTCCCTGCCCCCGGGCGGCTGCGAACAGTCAGTGCACCGCCCTCTGCTTCAACGCGATAGCGCATGCCCATCAGTCCATGGGCGCTGCCGCGGCGAACGGCCGGGTCAAACCCTTGACCATTGTCCGTCACTGACACCAGGGCTCGGCCCTCTTGGGCCAGGACACACATGTCCACCTCGGTGGCGCCAGCGTACTTGACCAGGTTGGTCAAGGCTTCCTGGAACAGGCGATACACGGTGATCTGAGCGCTTTCAGTCAGCGCAACCGACTCGAACCGGGACGTCACCTTGATGTCGGAGCGCCTGGCAAATTCCAGCGCCTGGATCTCCAGCGCCGGCACAAGCCCCAGGTGACTCAAGGACGAAGGCCGCAGATCTTCAATGATGCGGCGCTTGAGCTCGATCCCATTGTTGATGGCCTCGTTGAGGTGCTTGAGCCTGTCTTCCACCTCCGCTGTGGGTGTGCCCAACGAGCGCCTGAGCCGGGCGGCATCCAGCTTGGCCGCCGTCATCAACGATCCCAGTTCATCATGCAACTCCCGCGACAAGCGCGAACGCTCGTGCTCGCTGGCCGTTTGAAGATGACGCGCCAGTTGCGTGAGGTCTGCTGTGCGCCGCACCACTTCGTGCTCGAACTGGTCGCGCTCCTGCTTCATCTCCATCGCGTGCAGTCGCTCGAAGGCCCTCAACTTGCTGTTCTGCCTCAGGAACAGGGCCAGGCCACCCAGGCTCAACAAGGTCGCCACGGGCACGCCCCATCGGCCAATCAACAGGCGGCGATTGATGGCATCCTGGTCATGGCTGGAGCGCTGGGCCTCGATGGCTAGAAGCCTCTGGCTCAACGCCCGGACGTTCTCCATGGACTCCTTGCCCAGGTCGGTCATGATCAGTTCATGCCAGGTCTGATGGCGCCCTTGTTCGTACATCACGATCGACGTCGACAACTCCGAAAGCTTGGTCTCAGTGGCTTGGCGGATGTCCCGCACCAGTTGCGTCACCTCCGGATCTTTCCGATAGTAGGCAGACAGCCAGCCCAGTTGCTCGCGCGAATCGGTGGCCGAATGCACATAGGGTTTGAGGTAATCCTGTCGCCCGGTCAACAAGTAGCCGCGCTGACCTGTCTCGGCATCGATCACCACGCGAAGCAGGCGCTGAATGCGCCCGGTGGCATCGGCATGCGACTTCAGGCTGTCGATGGCTTGGCGCGACTGCTGATAGGCCACTTCATTGAGCCCGCAAACGGCCAAAGTGGCCAATGCAGCGACCGGCAGCCACCATTTACTGCGCATACTCAGGCGCGTGGCACTCATGTTCATCGTTTGTCCCTAAAATCGTGTCTTCCGTCAGTCTGGAGGCTCAAGCCATGATCAGGGTTGCACTTGTGGATGACCACGCGGTGGTGAGAGCTGGCCTCAAGCAGTTTTTGTCCGACCATGTGGATTTGCGTGTGGTGGCAGAAGCCAGCAATGGCCGAGAGGCGCTGGACATCGTGCGCCAAGAACTGGCCGATGTCATTTTGCTTGACATCTCGATGCCCGACCACAGCGGGGTAGATGCTTTGGCCGCCATCAAGGCGCGGGCACCCCAATTGCCGGTATTGATCCTAAGCAGTTTCCCGGAGGAGCACTACGCCACGACTTTGCTCAAGCAAGGCGCCTCAGGCTATCTGCGCAAGGACACCGACCCGGATGAGATCGTCAAGGCCATCCGCACCGTGGCACTGGGCCGCCGTTACATCACCGCCAGCATGGCCGAGCGCTTGGCTGACGGCCTGGGCGGCAGCCAGGACAAACCGCTGCACGAACAACTCTCCGAGCGCGAGTTCCAGGTGTTCATGCGACTGGCCAACGGCGAGACCATCGGTCACATCGCCGACACCATGGCGCTGAGCGTCAAGACCGTGTCCACCTACCGGACCCGGGTGATGGAGAAGATGCAGCTGGAGTCCAACAGCAACCTGACTTACTACGCGCTTAAGAATGGCCTGATCCAGTGAACTCGCGGGTCAGCACCCGACCATGAAAAAGGCCGCCCAAGTAGGCGGCCTTTGCTTGCCAGCAATCGTTTCAGATTACTTGCCGAAGTCAACCTTGGCCTTGGCCTGGCAGGTGTCCTTGTCGGCACCGCGCAGGGCGTCGCAACGCTCCTTGGCCGCAGCGTAGTTGGCATCAGTCTGGTCTTCGGCGGCTTCTTCGATGGCCTTGTTGGTCTTCAGAGCGACCTTGGCGTCGGACTTGGCGGTCACGTAGGCAGCCTTGGCTTCCTTGCGGCAGACGTCCTTGGTGTTGTCGGTCAGGTCATCGCACTTTTCCTTCGCCAGGTCGTACTTGGCTTCGGCGATGTCCACGCGGGCCGAGTAGGCAGCCTTGGGCGTGTTCTTGTAGCGGGCTTCAGCCACAGCCACGGTGTTGGTGCGTTCCAGCTTGGCCTGGGCCTTGCACACGTCGGCGGCATTGCCGGTCATGGGCTTGCAGGCAGCCTTGGCAGCGTCGTACTTGGCTTCGGCCTGGTCTTTGGCGACCTTGTATTCTTCTTTGCTCAGCGGGGCGGCGTTGGCAGCCAGGGCAGCGCCCATGATGCCGAGGGCCAGCAGGGACTTGGCGAAAAAGCGGGGGGTCTGAGTGGTGCTTTGCATGGTTGTTCTCCAGTGGTGTTCGTGTCGAGTGACAATGATTTCAGGGCAATCACTGCCTCTGATGACCAACAGTGTTGCCGCGAGGCCTGCAAGATGACATCGGCCAAGGGCGCAAGGGTTTGTCAGCATCGTCTGACTCGCCTGTAGGACATGACTGCCCGGGCTTGCGAATGTCGGCCAGGCCCTACAGCGCTTGGCGCATTTGGCTGATGGCGGTTCAGCACATGCGGACCTAACCTGAGTCCATGCTGTCGATCGCCACTCCTGGCATCACCCCCCGACAGAGCCAATCGAAAGGATCACTGCCATGTTGACCACCATCTTGCTCGTTGTTCTGGTACTTGCCCTCCTGGGAAGCGTGCCCGCATGGCCTCACAGCCGCGGCTGGGGCTATGGTCCCAGCGGCGGGCTTGGCCTGGTCGTGTTGATCATCATCGTGCTGATGCTGATGGGTCGAATCTGATCCACTGAGCGTCCTGCCCACCTCAGGCCCCATCACCGCTGAGCGGGATGGGGCCTTGTTTCGTGGCATGCTCGTCAACCATGGACCCTCTGAGCCTCATCATCGACGACATGCGCTTTGACGGCGTGGTCTTCGTGGCGACCGAACTTGGCGCGCCGTGGGCCGTGCATCTCAAGACACCAGGCCTGGCGGCCTTCCATGTCATGACCGAAGGCCAAGGATGGCTGCTGCGCGAAGGCCACCAACCTCTTTGCCTGCAGACTGGCGACTTGGTCGTGCTGCCAGCAGGGCAGGCACACACGGTGCAAGACACGCTGGCGGCCGACATCGAATCCCTGTTCGACCTGGGCCCGCACCTCAAGCAGCGTGACATGACGCCTTTGCTGGTGGGTCGTGGCGGCACCAAGGCCAGCATGGTCAGCGGTCATGCTCGATTCGACGTGCACATGGCCGCGCCATTGGTTCAGGCCTTGCCGCCCTTGATGCACATCCGCGGTCTGGGCGAAGCGCCTCCGCCCTGGTTGGGCATCGGCCTGCAATTCCTGGCGCAGGAAATCACTGCCCCACGCCCAGGCCAGCAAGCCATCGTCAACCGGCTGGGCGACATCCTCTTCATGGAATGCTTGCGCGACCATGTCGCGTCCCTGCCCGAAGGCTCGGGCAGTTGGCTGTCAGCCCTCAAAGACCGAGCTTTGTCCAGCGCCCTGAGTGCCATGCACAGCCGGCCCGCCCACAACTGGACGGTGCCCGAACTGGCCCAGCAGGCCTGCTTGTCGCGCTCGGCTTTTGCCGACCGTTTCACGCAAGCGCTCGGTGAACCGCCCCTGACTTACCTGACACGCCACCGCATGCGCCTGGCCGCCCGACAACTGGCCAACTCGACGGCGCCTGTCAGCCGGGTGGCGGATGCCGTGGGTTATGCCTCGGAGGCCGCATTCAGCCAAGCCTTCAAGCGTGAGTATGGCCAGTCGCCCTCAAGCTGGCGCCAGGGAACGCGTCAGGCACCGGACGACAGCGTCCATGTCACCTGAATCAGCGCGGCTCCATGCCGTTTGTCGGCAAAGGCTGACAGCAGTTTCGCCCGCGTACTACAGACAAAGCCCTGGGCAACTTCTACAGTGCAGGACAAAGTTGCGTCATGGTCGATCACCATGCCTGCGATGCCCTTTGATTCACCTGGACCCCCAATTCGCATGACGCCAGTGCCTACCAAGGTTCGCCCCGCCGCCACCGGGCACTGGCGCGCGCTGAAAGCCTGGAGCACAGGCTGGCTCGGGCCAGTGACCTTCCTGGGCGAGGTCGTTCTGACCACGGTCCGCGCCACCACGCACTGGCAGGTGCGCCGTCAAGACCTGGTCCGCGTCATCGCAGAAAGCGGCGCACGCTCACTGGTCATCGTGGCCATCGTCAATGCCCTGGTCGGTGCCATCCTGGCCTTTGTCGGCGCCGTTCAACTGGTCAAGTTCGGGGCAGGCATTTATGTGGCCGATCTGGTCAGCATCGCCGTCACCCGCGAGATGGCCGCCGTGATCACGGCCGTTGTGGTCGCGGGCCGCACCGCGTCGGCCTTCGCCGCCGAGCTGGCTACCATGCAGGCCGAGGAAGAGATCGACGCCTTGCGCGTGCTGGGCATCGACCCGCTGGCCTACCTCGTGTTGCCGCGCATCCTGGCCCTGGTGGTGATGATGCCGCTGCTCTACATCTACGGTTGCGTGGCCAGCTTGCTGGGTGGCTTGGTCGTGGCGGCCTTGATGCTGGACATCAACGCAGCGGCCTATGTGGAGCGCGTGCTCATGGCCAGCCCCTTGAGCTTCGTGATGCTGGGCCTGACCAAGACGATTTTCTTCGGCGCCCTCATCAGCATGGGCGCCTGCTACACCGGCCTGAACGCCAGCCGAGACGCCGCCGGCGTGGGCAAGGCCACCACTAAGGCCGTCGTCACCGGCATCGTCGGCGTGATCGCGCTGGATGCGTTGTTTGCCGTGTGCGCCAACTCGCTGGGCATCTGATGACGAGCATCAATACCCCATCGAACACGCCGGACGACGGCGCCACCTTGCTGGCGGTGCGTTCGCTCAAGATGCAGTTTGGTGACAAGCTCATCCAGCAGAATGTGAATTTCGAAGTACCCAAGGGCTGCATCTTCGCCATCATGGGCGGCAGCGGCTGCGGCAAAAGCACCCTGCTCAAGCACCTGGTGGGCCTCATCAAACCGGCTGCGGGCGAGGTGCTCATCAAGGGTCAGGACTACTGGCAGCAAGAGGCCGCCCAACAGCAGCAGATCCGCCAGAACTTCGGCATGCTCTTTCAAGGCGGCGCCCTGTGGACCTCCATGAGCGTGCTGGACAACGTCATCGTGCCACTGGAGCTCAAGTCACCCGAAATGTCAGCCAGCGAACGCCGCGACAAAGCCCTTGAACTGCTCTCGTGGGTGGACATGCTGGACGCCGCCGAGGTCTACCCATCGGCCCTGAGCGGCGGCATGAAAAAGCGCGCGGCTTTGGCCCGCGCGCTGGCAGGCAATCCCGGGCTGTTGTTCCTGGACGAGCCCTCCGCCGGCCTGGACCCCATCAACGCCTTGCGGCTCGATGAGTTGATCCTGGACATCCGCGAGCGCACGGGCGCGGCCGTGCTCATGGTCAGCCACGAGCTCGAGAGCCTGCTCAGCATCGCCGACGACGGCATCTTCCTCGATGCCCAGGACAAACAACCCATCGCGCGCGGCTCGCCAAAGGCCCTGAAAGACGCGCCCGACACCCACCCCTTCGTCAAAGCATTCCTCAACCGGCAGGAGCCCCCCGCATGAAACGATCCGCCCTTCTGATCGGCCTGTTCGTCGTGACGGGCCTGGTCCTGGCCGCGCTGATCATCAGCTCGCTCGGCGGCCACAAACTGTTCGACAAACGCATCCAGGCCGTGGTGCATTTCAATGGCAGCGTCAAAGGCCTGTACATCGGCGCGCCCGTCACCTTCCGGGGCGTGCCGGTCGGTCAGGTCGATGCCATCGGCCTGGAGCTCAACCAGCAGACCCTGGTGACCCGCGTGCCTGTGCAGATCTCGCTGGCCCCCAAGATGTTCAGCCCGGATGGCAAGGTCAGCACCGCCGCCGAGGCCCTGGCCAGCCTGGTGCAACGTGGCCTCAGCGCCCGCCTGGCGCAGCAAAGCCTGGTCACCGGCCAAGCCCTGATCGACCTGGATTTCGTCAAGCGGGCCGGGCCCCCACCAGTGCTGCAACAGGCCTCGAACACGCAGGTCGAGATCCCGGTCATCAAAGGCCAGTTTGATGACTTGGTCGCGCAATTGAGCGACTTGCCCTTGAAGGAAACGGTGGAGGATCTGCGCAAGACCTTGAACGCCGTCAACGGCACCGCCGCAGCCGCACAACAAGCCATCATCAAGGTCGGCGCCGATTTCAACCAGACCAGCCAAGTCGCGCGCGAACTGATGCAGCACACCGACCGCACCATCGCCACCGTGGGCCAACAGGCAGGGGTGGGCCTGCAAGCCATCACCACCTTGTCGACCACCACGCAGAACGCGATCATCCGGCTGCAGCCTGACCTCGAAGCCACCCTGGCCTCGACACGTCAAGCCGCACGCTCGGCCGACCTGGGCTTCCAGTCGCTGGCCGACATGACCGCGCCAGGTAGCGGTGCCCGCGAAGACTTGCAAGGCGCTGTGCGCGACTTGGCGCAGACCGCGCGCAGCCTGCGCGAGGTCTCCGAGTTGCTGGAGCGCCAACCCAATGCCCTGCTCTTTGGCAAACAGTGATCAAGAGAGACCTCAGAGGATGACCATCATGACCCAGCCCACCTCCCGCCTGGCGATGGCCGCCGCGACACTTCTTTTGTTGAGTGCCTGTGCCTCCAAGGCCCCGCCGCAACGCCTGATGGCCTTGCCCACGCCGGCCCTGCCAACCGTGGCCGCCACTGTGGCACCCAGCGCCAGCAGTGCCCCATCGGCGCCGTCGGTTCGCTGGCTTCAGATCGGCCGAGTCGATTTGCCGGAGTATTGGCAGGCCCGCTCCCTTCGTTACCGCGATGCGCAGGACCAAATCGCCACCTGGGACGGTGTGGTCTGGGCCGAGCGCATTGAAATCGGCCTGACCCGCAGCCTGATGGTGGAGTTGGCTCAACGCCTGCCCCAACCCTGGCAACTCTGCACCCAAGTCTGCGGCGACATCGACAACCGACCTGTGCGTTTGCTGGTGACCTTGTCACCCATGGATTTCAAGCTGGACGGCGGGAAGCTGACAGCGTGGGCACAATCGACGCTGATGTCCGCCAACGGCGTGATCATCTCGCATCAGACGCGGCCACTGACGAGCATCTCCAACCTGGCCGATGCGCCGGCAGCCCAGGTGCAGGCCACAGCCAGCATGGTGGGACTGCTGGCCGATGCCATTGCTCAACAGGTTCAGCAGCGCCCTTGACCTGAGCTTGACAGCGCAGCAGCGATACATCGCCAGCCACTTGGCCGGCGAGGCCTGCACCTCAAGAGCGCTTGGGCAACAGGTTCAACTGCTCCTGACGGCACAGCTCATCGCCCTTTCGCGCCAGTTCCTTATTGCCTGTGTCGATGAAAGGCACGATGGCCGCCACAGGCATCAAGGCCCCCAGTGCGATCGCACCAGCCACACGCGGCAACAGCTTGCCGACCTCGATGGACACGTGAGGCTCGCCCAGCGTGCCGGTCACCTGAATGGGCGTACGTAAGGTCAACAGAGAGAAGTCCTTGGGTGCGACCTTGGCCTGCAAGGCCAGCTTTTCATCCACCAGCGAGACCGTGCCTTCGGCCCAAACGGTGGAATCGCGCGTCGTCAACAGGAACAGATCAGGCTTGAGCACGCCATTCTTGGCGACCACATCGGCGCGGCCACAAGGCACGGGCAACACCTCGTCACCCTTGAGCAGAATGCCCAGGCCTTGCGCCAGGTCAACGCCTGCCAGCTCCACGCCCAGGTGCGACAGCGTGCCATCGCGCAGACGCGCCTGAATCGTGCCATCGAGCGAACCCAGGATGGCCGCCGTGGACTTGCCCTGACCTGCCACCACCACCCGACCATCGACCTGGCCTGTCGCATAAGGCACGCGACCGGCTGGACGCAGCGCGGGAATCCAATCATCGAGCTGCACGTTCTTCCAGCTCAAATCGGCCTTCCACAATGCCGTGTTCTGCTTGCGGCCGTCCAGAGAGAGCTTGCCCATGACCTGACCGCCGGCCGTACTGGCCGACAGATCGGTGATCGACAACAAGGCATCCTTGAGCACCAGATGCCCCTTCAAAGGCGCCAGGGGCTTGAGGAATCCTTTGCCCACATCGAACAGGCCAATGTCGATCACAACATTGGCATTCATGGCCGCCAGCGAGGGCAAGTCGAAGCTTCGATCCGGCAACACACGGTCGCCCGGCCCGGCCTTTGGCTTTTCTTCAGGCACACCGATCGCGGGCCCCAGGTCGGCCAAGGCCAGGCGTGAACCTCGGAGGCGCCCCGCCAGCAAGGGCTTGTCGCCGCTGCGGTCGTAGATGAATTCACCACCCAGGCGGCTGGTGCCCAAGGAAGCCTGCGACACCACCACGGCCGTGCGCTCGCCGGTTTGCGACAGGAAGCCATTCAGGTCGAAAGGCCCGGTGGTCGGCAAGGTCACGCCAAAAGGCTCGCCGGCAGCGGCCAGCGAAGGGCCATTGGTCGAGAAACGACCGCGCAAGGTGTTGGCGCCCCAAGGGTCGATGCCGCCCTTGAACTTGAGGTGGGCCTGACCCACCTTCACGTCCAGGATGACCGGCCATTGCTGAGGTTCGGCCTTGGCACCGAAGTAGCCACCAGGCGCATCGGCCGACGAGTTCAGGTTGGCCACCATGGGCGATTTTTTGTACTGCCCCTTGGCCTTGACGATCAGGGCCTTGAAGCCAGGCTCGCGACTGGCTGCCGACATTTGTTCGCCCATGTGGACCGACGCTTCAGCCAGAAAATTCACGTCCAGCAGTGCGTCATTGAACGTGAGCTGGCCAGTCTCCACATTGAGCGTGCCGAACTGGATGCCCCGGCTGGGCGGCTTGTCGGCTTTTTCGCGGTCGGGGCCGAAGGTCCAGGAGTTGCGGCCACTGGCTTCACGCGCCAAGAAGGCTTGTGCCTCCTGGGCCTGCAACAGCTTGATGCGCAAGGGGTGACCGCGGTAGGCCGACCACAGGTCGCCATAGGCCAGTTGGACCTCGCCCTGCTTGGCTTTGAGCGTGAACGGATCGGCACTCCAGGTGGGTGCACCGATGGTCACCTCGGGCGCGTGCAAAGAGACACCGCCCCACAACTGAATCCGCGGCCGGCTTCCGCCTTCCCCACCGCCCAGCGTGACCGAGCGGTTCAAGGCCCCGCCCACGAACTTCGAAGCAGGCTGCACCAGCCAAGGCCAGCCCTCGTGTTCACCCCAGACTGCCGCGCCCACGATGACCACCACCACGAGCCCCAACCCTCCTGCGATGCGGCGTCGTCGTGTGAGAGTTTGTGTGGTCTGCATGGCATGGCTCCTGTGCTCAAAATGGCCCATGTGCAGACTCTCATGTCATCCCCATCCAAGCCATCAGCGGATGTCACAACGATGCGTAGGCAGGCTCTGACAAACACGACGCGTCAGCCTTGACCTACAGCGCTTTGCGACATCGCCTGATGGCGCCCAGCTCACGGCGTCTCTATGGTGTGAACAGATCAAGGTTCGCTCGACAAGCGCGAGCCATGTCATCAACCTTCGACAGGAGCAGACACCATGAATACCACTAACACCATCCGCATGCCGCTGACCGTCCTCGTGATTGCCGTCGCCGCCCTGGCCGGCTGCAACAAACACGACGACCGCACTGCCGGCCAGAAGCTGGACAGCGCCATCGCCACCACCGAGCAAACGGCCCAGGAAGCCAAGGCCAATGCCAAGGAAGGCATCGAGAACATCAAGCAGTCGTCCAGCGAGATGAGCGCTGAAAGCAAGCAAAAGGCTGAGGTCACTGGTCAGAAGATCGAGACCAACGTGACCGATGCGACCATCACGGCCAAGGTCACCGCTGGCCTGATCGCCGACTCAGAACTGAAGTCGAGCAAAATCAATGTGGACACCCAGAACGGCGTGGTCACCCTCACGGGTGAAGCCCCCACGGCTCAAGCCGTGCTGCGCGCCACCGATCTGGTCAAGGCCATGAGCGGCGTGGGCAAGGTCAACAACATGCTGGTCGTGCACGCTTCGTAAGCGGCACGACGGCCGGCATCAGTGGTTGCCTGAGGCGCCGCTGTTGCTGCCGGGGCCTGTGCCCGGGCCACCCAGCAGGGACGCGACCTTGCGACGTGGCTTGATGAAGCGCGACAGACCGGAGCCCGAAGAAGGCCCGCCTGCACCCGCCGTGGTGCTGGCGGGCCCTTTGTTTTCCCAAACCGGATCGGCCGAAGGATCGGGCTCGTAGGGCTTGTCAAACAAAGGATCACTGGGCACTGAAGGCCGCGTGGGGCGGTAGCTGCTGCGCGGATTGGACGGGGCCACGTCGGCGCGTGGATCGCTCCGTGAATCAGAACGGCTGCCACGGCTTTCACGGTCGTCGCCACCTTCGCGTTCGCGGCGGAAGGTCGGGCGGCTGTTCTCCAGCTCAAAGGGCTCGATGTCCAGCTTCTTCTTGATCAGCTTTTCGATGTCAGCGATCAGGCGCGTGTCCGAACCCGAGACCAGCGAAACCGCCAGGCCCGACGCACCGGCGCGGCCCGTGCGCCCGATGCGGTGGACGTAATCTTCCGCATTGAAGGGGATGTCGAAGTTGAACACCGCCGGCAGGGCCGCGATGTCGATACCGCGCGCGGCCACATCGGTGGCCACCAGCAGATCGACCTCGCCGCGCTTGAAGGCATCCAGGGCTTTGAGGCGCTCGTCCTGCGACTTGTCGCCGTGCAGGGCGGTCGTGCGCAGGCCGTCGCGCTCGAAGGAGCGGGCCAGGCGCGCCGCCCCCAGCTTGGAATTGACGAAAACGATGCTTTGCTTGATGTCGCGATCACGCAGGATCTGGCGGATCACGTAGCGCTTGTCGTCGTCGTTGACCTTGTAGAAGCGCTGCTCGACGTTGGTGGCCGTCTGGTTGGGGCGGGCCGTCTCGACCAGGATGGGGTCTTGCAGATAGCTTTGCGCCAGCTTCTTGATCTCAGGCGAGAACGTGGCCGAGAACAAGAGCGTCTGGCGCTGCTTGGGCAGGTAGCTCAGGATGCGCTGCAGGTCCGGCAGGAAGCCGATGTCCAGCATGCGGTCGGCCTCGTCCAGCACCACGTATTCAACCTGCGAGAGGTTGCAGTTCTTGGCTTCGATGTGGTCGAGCAAGCGGCCAGGCGTGGCGATCAGCACCTCGACACCGCCCTTGAGCTCGACCGTCTGGGGCTTCATGTCCATGCCGCCGAAGACCACCGCCACGCGCAAGCCGGTCTGCTTGGCATAGGCCTTGACGTTGGCGGCCACTTGCACGGCCAGCTCGCGGGTGGGGGCCAGCACCACGGCGCGCACCGGGTGGCGGGCGGGCGACATGCTCTGGTTTTCGTGCTTCATCATTTTCTGAAGCAGCGGGATGGAGAAGGCGGCCGTCTTGCCGGTGCCGGTCTGGGCAGCACCCATCACGTCTCGGCCTTCGAGCACCAGCGGGATCGCCTTGGCCTGGATCGGGGTCATCAGGGCGTAACCCTGCACCTCGATGGCGCGCAGCAGCTTGGCGTCCAGCGGCAGGGTGTCAAAGCGCGCAGGCGCTGCATCGACAATGGCTTCGGTGGAGGTTTGTTCGGCGAGTGTGCCGTTGGTCGTCGTGGAGGTCATGTTGCCCCGTGGTGGCGTCGAATCTCGTGATGATGGATTCGACCGCGAAAACTCAAAAGGTGTAGCCGGTCTGGCGCTGTATGCCCAGCGTGGCAGATTCGGCTGCTTCAAGCAGGGCCGACAATGGGCCCAGGCCTTGGTATCGCGTGCAGACCTTGTGAGCGTACTGCCACACGCGGGGAATGTCGTCGAGGTACTGCTGCTTGCCATCGCGCAGGGCCAGCCGGGCGAAAATGCCCAGCACCTTGAGGTGGCGCTGCAGACCCATCCATTCGAAATCGCGCCAGAACTCACCAAAGTCCTCGTTGAGCGGCAAACCGGCTTTTCGGGCCTTTTGCCAGTACCGCGCCGCCAAATCGATCTGGATGGGTTCCTCCCATACCACATAGGCGTCGCGCAACAAGGACACCGGATCATACGCCAGTGGGCCCCAAACCGCATCCTGGAAGTCGATCACCCCAGGGCGAGCCCCCGGGGACGAGGGGGACACCATCAGATTGCGGCTGTGGAAATCGCGGTGAACCAGGCCCCGGGGCTGCGCCAGCACCTGTGCCTTGATCAGGCCAAACGCCCGGTCCAGCACCGCCTGCTGGGTGTCCGTGAGCGTCATGCCGCGCAGTTTCGTGAAATACCACTGCGGCGCCAAGTCCATCTCGCGCTGGAGCAAGGCGTCGTCATAGGGCGGCACCTCGTTTTCGGCGGCGATGGCTTGCAGGCGCACCAACTCGTCGATGGCGGCCTCGTAGCGCGTGAAATTGGCGCGGGAAGCGTCCGAATACTCGGGCGCATCGGGCACCAGGGTGGACAACAGGGTGTGCTCACCCAGGTCGGACAGCAGCATGAACCCTTGGGGCTCGTCCCAGGACAGGATCTCGGGGGCGCCCACGCCGCCAGCACGCAGCAGGCGATCGACCGCCACGAAAGGCTGGCAGTTCTCCAACGCCGGCGGGGCATCCATGATGATCAGGCTGCCGCCTGCCCGCACGTCGGCGCGCAGGTAACGCCGGAAACTCGCGTCCGCGCTGGCCGGGCGCACCGTCTCGGCTTTCAGGCCATGTTGGCTGGCCATGGCCGCCAGCCAGGCGTCAAAAGCCGCAAGGCGGTCAGGATCGGCCCAGAGCAGGCCATGGGCCTGGCGAGCGGGCGGATTCGGTGTCGAGGATGAGTTGGGCATAATCCCTCAATTTTAGTGCCCTGTGCCCGTGCCTCCAGCCAGCATTCCCCCACACGCTTCGCCAGCCACACGCCATTGGGCGCGGACCATGCCACGCCCCACCCGCGTGGCGTGGGCGGCGAGCATGGCGCTGATGGCCTCCAGCCTGGCCCATGCGGCCGATCTGGAGCCACCCAGCGACCCCACGCTGCGCATGGCCGGCAGCCTGGCCGTGCCCGTGGCCGGCCCCGAGAACCCGGCCCTGCCCGTGTACTTCGAGGCTGACCGCATCGAAGGCAGCCCCGGTGAACGCACCAAGGCCATCGGCAACGCCAAATTGCGCCGGGGCGACCTGACCCTGCGCGCTGACGAAGTCACCCACACCCAGGCCGACAACCAGGTGCAGGCCGATGGCCAGGTGCGCATCACCCGGCGCGGCGACGTCTACAGCGGCCCCAAGCTCTGGCTCAAACTCGATACCCTGGAAGGCGAGTTCACCCACCCGACCTACCGCTTCGCCCGCACCGGCGCCGGCGGCCAGGCTGAGCAAGTGATCTTCCAGGGCCAGCACAAGCTCACGGCCATCCAAGCCACCTACACCAGCTGCACGCCCGAGAACACCGCCTCGCCCGACTGGCTGCTGAGCACCTCCAGCGTGAGCATGGATTTTTCGACCAATGAGGGCCGCGCCGAGAACGCCGTGATCCGCTTCAAGGGCGTGCCCATCCTGGCCGCGCCCGTGCTGACCTTCCCGCTGACAGACGAGCGCAAATCGGGCTTCTTGCCGCCCAGCTTCGACATCGACAACAAGAGCGGCTTCGAGTTCGCCCTGCCCTACTACTGGAACATCGCGCCCAACCGCGATGCCACCTTGACACCGACCTTGTCGACGCGACGCGGCCTGGGCCTGGAAAGCGAATTCCGCTACCTGCAGAACCATGACCAGGGCAGCCTGAAATTCACGGTGCTGCCGCACGACAACCTGGCCGGCCGCGATCGCTCACTGCTGGAGATCAACCACCGTGGCGACCTCAACGAGTCGGGCTCGCGCAATCTCACCAGCTACAACGTCAAGTGGCAGCAAGTCTCCGACGATGACTACTGGAAAGACTTCCCGCGCAGTCTGCCGACGCTGACGCCGCGCCTGTACGAACAACATTTGGGCATCGAACGCCAGCTCAACACGCGCGCCTGGGGCCTGGGACAAAGCCAGACCGAGCTCTACGCCAACGTGCAATCCTGGCAGACCTTGCAGGACCTGGACCCGCTGGCCGATCCGTCCTCCCGCATCATCTCGCCCTACCGACGCGAACCCCAGATCGGCCTGCGCAGCCGCAGCACGTCCGAGTCGGGCTGGCAATGGAACATGCAAGGCGAGTTCAACCGCTTCACCAATGAAGACGAAACCCGCGCCAGCGGCAACCGCTTGCATGCGCTGGCCACGGTTCAACGCCCCTTCGGCAATGCGGGTTGGACGCTCACCCCCAAGCTCGGCGTCAATGCCGCCAGCTATGCGCTCGACGACAAACCTGGCGTGACCGAACGCAACGCCACCCGCCTGATCCCCACAGCCAGCCTGGACGCCACCGCCACCTTCGAGCGGCCCGTGCAATGGTTCGGGCAGAGCATGATCCAGACACTGGAGCCGCGTGCGCAATACGTCTACACGCCCTACAAGCTGCAGTCCGACCTGCCGCTGTTCGACAGCACGGTGCGGGACTTCAACCAGTACAGCATCTTCGACGAAAATGCCTTCACTGGCGTGGACCGTGTCTCAGACGCCAACCAGCTCACCCTGGGCCTGAGCACCCGCCTGATCAACCCTGTCAATGGGGCCGAGACCTTGCGCCTGGGCGTGGTTCAAAAGCTGCTGTTCTCCGACCAGCGCATCACCCCGGATGACGGCCCGCCCGTCACGCAGCACCTCTCCGATCTCCTGCTGCTGGCCTCTAGCACGGTGCTGCCCAACTGGACGCTGGACAGCACCGTGCAGTACAGCCCCCAATACAGCCGGGCCGAACGCTCGCTGGTCGGTGTGCGCTATTCGCCCGGTCCCTGGCGCACGGTGAGCGCCAATTACCGCTACACACGCGGCAGCAGCGAACAGCTCGACCTGGGCTGGCAGTGGCCGCTGGCGGGCCGCTCGCCCGCGTTGGACATCACCCCCTCCCCCGGCAGCATGGCCGCCAGCACGGGCCGCGTGACCGGCTCGATGGGCTCGCCTGACGGCTGCGGCGGCACTTGGTACGCCGTGGGCCGCCTGAGCTACAGCCTCAAGGACAGCCGCCTGAGCGATGCGCTCATGGGTGTCGAATACGATGGCGGCTGCTGGATCGGCCGCATCGTGGCCGAGCGTGTGTCCATCGGCCGCGCCGACGCCAGCACCCGCCTGATGTTCCAGTTGGAACTGGTGGGCCTGTCCAGGCTGGGCTCCAGCCCGCTGCGCGCCTTGAAGGACAATATCCCTGGCTACCGCCTGCTGCGCGAAGACTCCAGCCTGATCGCGGCCCCCTTGCCCTTGAGCGACCTCAACGATGAATGACTTGACTTCTTTCCGACCCCAACGAGCCACTGCCGGCACTGTTGGCCTGCTGCAGCGCCTGGTGCCTCGCTTGGCGCTGGGCGGCGTCCTGGCCGCCTTGCTGCTGGCCCTGGGCCTGGGCGTGGGAGATGACGCCGTCGCCCAGCAGGGCTTTCGCTTGGTCGATGCGCCCAGTGTCTCGCCGCGCATCCCGGGCACCCGCAACCTGAGCACCGACCTCAAGATCGAAGGCAAGCAGACCACTGCCGATTACATCCTGGCCGTGGTCAATGCCGAACCCATCACCTACACCGATGTGGACAAACGCGTGGCCCGCGTGATGGACACCGCCGGCCGCAACGCCAACCTGCCGCCGGCCGATGTGCTGCGCCAGCAGGTGCTCGATGCCTTGATCGACGAGAAAATCCAGCTGCAGTACGCCAAGAGCATTGGCCTGACTGTCAGCGATGCGGAGGTGGACAGCGCCGTGGGCAACATCGCCGCGCAGAACCAGATCGGCCTGGAAGAATTGCGCTCACGCATGAAGGCCGATGGCCTGGACTACGAGCGTTACCGCACCAGCCTGCGTGAGCAGATCATGCTCGAACGCGTTCGTGATCGCGAGGTCAATGGCCGCATCCGCATCAGCGATGCCGAGGCAGACGCCTTCAACATCCAGGCCGCCGCCTCGGGCCGCGATGCCGACCTGACCCTGGCGCACATCCTGCTCCTGGTGCCCGAAGGCAGCTCGCCTGAGAAGGTCGCGCAACTGGCCAAGAAGGCCGAAGAAATACGCCAGCGCATCATCAGCGGCGCCAACTTCGCTGCGCTGGCCAAGGAGTTCTCGGACGATCCCAACACCAAGGCCCAAGGCGGCTCCCTGGGCACCCGCCCGGCCAGCAAGTTGCCTGAGCTGTTCACCGATGCGGTCAAGGACATCAAGGTGGGCGAAGTGGGCAAGGTCGTGCGCTCGGGCGCCGGCTTTCACATCGTCAAGCTGATCGAGCGCGAGAACGCCAAGACGGCCAGCTACACCCAGCAGCGCGCGCGCCACATCCTGTTGCGCACCACACCGCAGCTGAACATCAAGGCCGCGCGCGACAAGCTGGCCGACATCCGCAAGCAGATCGTCGGCGGTCAATCCAGCTTCGCGCAGATGGCCCGCCAGTATTCGGAGGACGGCAGCGCCACCAAAGGCGGCGAGCTGGGCTGGGCCGCACCCGGCCAGTTCGTGCCCGAGTTCGAGAAAGCATTGTTGGCCTTGCAGCCCGGCGAAGTGTCCGAGCCCGTGGTCTCACGTTTTGGCGTGCACCTCATCCAGTTGATCGAACGGCGCGAAGTACAACTGACCACCGATCAAAAGCGCGAAGCCGCCCGCAGCGTGCTGCGCGAGCAGCATTTCGAGCAGGCTTATGAAGACTGGGCGCGCGAACTGCGTGGCGCCGCCTTCGTGGAAATGCGCGATGCGCCCTGACGGCCGATCAGGCAACCGGTCATCATCCGGCAAACCACCCGCCAAGAACCAGAAGTCTGGTGGCGGCAAGCACGGTGGCGGTCACATCGCGCGCAAGCGCTTCGGGCAACATTTCCTGGCCGATGATTTTGTCATCGATGAGATCGTGCGCGGCATCGACCCGCGTCCGGGCGAGGCCCTGGTCGAGATCGGCCCCG